>NZ_BAAJPH010000103.1:0-154868 GCF_057538885.1 Alicyclobacillus sp. CIJ1
CGCGCATGACGTGACGCCCGAACTCCTGCCACTTCTTGTAGCCCATGACGCACGACGCGTTCGGGCGTTGGGCGTAAATCAGCATGACATTGTGAAAGCTGTATCGCGGCACGCGCGCCGCAAACTCCAGGTAGCGCTTGAATTGCTCGCTGTCCTGGAACGTGTCCAACAACGCGTTGAGCCGCTCGAACGCCTCCTGCACCTTCGGGTTTCTGCTATGCGTCACAAACGCGCGCTGCTCCGTCGCCTCGCCCTGAGCGTCGTCCGGATTGTCCGTCGTCGCAGGCCCACCGAGTGGGACTTCGTCCTCCGTCTCAACGGCTTGAGGCGGTGATCCCGTCTCCGCCCACCGGGCCGCGCTGGACTCATTCAGCCCCAGCGCCCGCGCGCGTTGATAGAGCTCGCGATTTGGACCGTCATAGTCCTCGTTTCCGTACTCCGCCGCAAGGTGACTGGGCACCCGAACCACGGCCTTACGCAGTTCCTCCGCCGAATACGACGCCAAGGGCCGGGCTTTCGGCGCGATCGTCTCAAGCGCCCCATGCATGCTCATGAGGGGCGCCTGGTCATCGGGAATGTCCGGCGACACTAGCGGGCGCTTCAGGAAGCGCTGGACGCGCTCGTCCGACATGACGCTCCAGCCTTTGGGCACACGCCCCGTCCAACCGACCTGACGCAGCAACCACTTGGCGCACACCGGGCCGGCACCACGGCGGATACTGGACGGCGAACGAAGCGGACGGCCACAGCGCACAGACCTGGACATAAAAATCCCCTCCTAGTCAGATTAGGCTCTCACTTAGGAGGGGGATGAAGGGCGTGTGCAGAATATCACAGACCTTTCCTATAAAACACCAGAAATCGAACACCAAGAATACAAATTGCTACGACACTACACATCCCTGATACCATGAATATCCAAGTCATTGCCCACAACACTTCGTCTGACCTCATTACAACTACCGTCCTATACAAAGACTAGCACTTCTTCAAAATGATATCACAAAGACTCACATGCGTTTTATACAGAAGATTACGAATCTCACCCCGGCGATACAAACAATCACAATACAAATGCCAAGAGATGCGCAAGTCAACCCTAACACGTACCATCGCGCATGTTGATAAACCCAAGGAATCGAATCAAGTAGCCAAAACATTAGAGCAGTAATAATAATGGTCCATCCCGCTTTATACATAACATCAAGTTGTTCTGCAGCTTTCTTCATATTACCTATTCCTCCCCTCCGTAGAGGATAAAGACAACGTATTTGCAGTAGAGACTATTGCTCCCCAATATCTCCATAAATTTTTGACACAGTCTTCCACTGATATTCCTCTTGGCTGAAGTGCTCAGCAATGCGTTGAACAGACAAGGTAAAGCTGTTGAGCAGCTTTAGACCTCATATTGAGGCACCTTCTTTAACTACCGTTAATCCTTAAAAGACTTGCATAAAGCTCACATGCGTTTTATACAGAAAACAACAAATCTCACTCCGGCAATACACACAATCACAAAATACACGGCATAAAGTAGACAAGTAAAAACCAACACATACCAACGAAAATGTAGGTAAACAAAAGGAATCGAATCGAGAATGACAAATAACCCTGCAGTTGCGATAATTGCTATTCCAGTTTTATATAGAGTGTCAAGTTGTTCAGCTGCTTTCTTCATCAAGATCTATCCTTTCCTTCTTTGGTTGAAGATGAAGGCATCGAATTTGCAGCCGAAATAATTGCTCCCCCAAGGTCTCCGTAGACTTTCGATACCGTCTTCCACTGATATGCTTCTTTACTAAAGTACTCAGCACTGTGTTGGACAACATGCGATATATCTTTCAACCCATTCATAATCTCTTTCCCCCTCTTTCAACACTCCAACATCAGGAACGAGTGCAGCCATATCTCCAATAACAGTAGCCAGCGTCTGCTTACCTTCGGTTGCCAAAATACCGTCGGCGGTTAACGCCACGAACCCTGCCGCCAATGAGACAACTGCAATTTCGGGCATCCATGCAGTAAGTACGGCAGCAGTCGCTGCTCCTGCCGAAATCCACCCAGCCACCTTCGCGACATCCTCAAGCCAATTGTCCTCGTTGTCCTCGCTCGATGCGCGTTGCGGGTGATTCGCCGTTGTCTTTTCATTCGCCGACCTTGTCGACTCAAACGATTTCGCATGGGCTTGCGCCTGCGAATACGCCGCCTGAGCCCGGCTGACCACGTACGACTCGATCGTGACACGTCACGAGAATCGCCCGTGGCTTTGACGTTTCGTTCGTCACCTGTGCTTGTGATCTATCTTAGGATACTGCGAATACCACCGATACACCTCATCCGAACTGGGCACGTTTAAATAACAAACAAGTTTGATAAAAGACCTCACTGCGATAAATGAAATTTAATTTTAACCATTTTTATTCCGAATTAATATACTCACCCATCTTATTCAATATCCCCCTCAACCATTCGATTGGATCTTCGAACACTACGCCATCGGCCCAATAATCGATAAACGATCTTTTATAATCAAGATCACCAGGTTCATCCAAGAAACTCTGAATGATTTCAATAAGCTCACGTATCTCCGCGGGTGAGTGTTCCGTAAACACTTCTTGTAATCCGCTCTCTGTCGATGCGACATCTTGATGCCAATAACCCCCCAGGAAATTTCTTAACCTCTCTTCGAATTCAGCTTTCAAAATAACACTCCTCGCTTAATGTATGAAAAAAATCCCTCCCAGCGAGAATGCGTGTTCTCACTCAAGAGGGGGATGAAGGGCAAGCAATCATATGCGTCTTCTATAGAAAATAACAAATCTAACACAAGAAACAACTATAATGACAGAACAAGAAGTGAAGGAAACAATAGACAACAATAATATATACAGTCGTGCGTGCTGATAAATCCAAGGAATTGAGTAAAGCCCCCAAAACAATAGAGCTGTCATTATAATTGTCAATCCTGCCTTATACATTACATCCAGTTGCACTGCCGCCTTCTTCATAACTATAACTCCCCCCAATACTCTCTATTTGACGGCATCCAGAGTCAATCTCGATATGGCTCTCGCTTTAAGACCTCGTCAATTGCAATTTCAGCACGCTTCACATAGTTAGGACCCAAAGCCATAAATAGTTCCAGTTCCTTAGCAAAAAGGAGCCGCCTGAAATCTTGACCTGGTATCTGATTTTTTCTTGCATACTTGAGAGCCATTTGAAATATATAGTCCGAAAAAATCCAATATGAAGCATCAAATAAATCATTTGATATGTTATGTGTTCGAATTTTCCCCTTTTCTGAATATGCGTAGTGATAGCCCAAGTCATCAGTGAAAGCGAAAGCGCCTTCCGAATTATCTGGACGGCAGGGGCCAAAATAGACATTCAGTTCTTTAAATATCCCGTCTTTAGAGGCTGGAGTTCTAAGTTTGTCGTATTGACGACGAATATATTTTTCGAACTCCTCCGTAGACATTATTTCCACCATTATGTACCACCTGAAATCACTTAATGGCCTTCAAATAACTCTTCATGATTTGCAGGTGTATCGGTTCTGGAAGTTTGTACTGTATACCACCAATTGGCTCATCACCCCACGGTGACACCTCTGACTCAATCGTGTTTGGGATTGGCTTCATAACTTGATACTCCTCATAAACCGTTTTGTCACTCGTCGGAGGAAGAGATAGTTTTTCGGGTGGAGTGCCTGCTCGAGTTACATAAATACTACTATCTGTTGTTCCCCCATACCGCCCAACAATTGTTCCGACCGGTAACTCTACCAGTTTGCGATTGATACAGAAGTTGGATGTAAACTCGTAGGCCGCCCTCATTTCCGCCGATGTTGTCTTGACAAAGCATTTCTCTATCTTCTTTCGCCGCTTTTGACTGATGTTTTTCGCAGTTTAAAAGTGCAGAAAAACGCAATGCGCCAATTCCCAGTAATATAATTACATGTTCGAGAAGATGTGAACACTTGACGCGGAGCCTCTGCGGGCATGATTCCGCGTCATTTGGGGGCGGGGACGCTTCGCCAACTGAACTCAGCAAGCTATCATGCCCCCCAGTCCACGTCAAATGCACTCCATTCTAGAAAAAGGAACATGACGTTTTTCTGCACTTTTAAATGACGCTATACAGACGGTGAACAAAGCGGACGGTCACAACGTACGAACCCAGACATAACAATCCCCTCCTGTGAGAATGTGAGATCTCACTCAACAGGAAGAGAATAAATATCCTATTCGGAATATTTATTTTATATACCTTTTCTATAATAAACTAAGAATCTCACAAGAACAACAAACATCAGTACAATGCACAATGTAATCGACACCATGGATATCCACTATATGGTAAAAATAAGATGTACATGAATCCAAGGTATTAAACTCAACAGAATGAAAGAAAATACGGTAACTAAAAGCCCTATGCCACACCGATAAATGTTGTACATTTGCTGGGATGCTTTCGATCTCATGATTGAAAGGCAGCCTCCTTATCTTTGTTTTTTGGACTTGTTATCCGTAGCACTACCATCAGCACTCAAACTACTACTGGCCGAAACAATTGCACCACCCAAGTCACGATATGGTCCGCTAGCGACTTCCCATGCCTTGTCATTAGATATATTCTGAAAACTCTTTTGAGGCATATTGAATAGGATGTAGTAAATTTTGCAAACGCAATTTATCAAAAAGGTCTGCTCCCTCTTTAGTTAAGCTTATTCCGGGAAGCAAAGAAACTCCATCCAGCACAACCGTTGTCGGACTTCCTTCTTTATGAATGAACAAATAACTATCAGCAGCAAACGCATACGAATTCGATCGTGACACGTCACCAGAATCGCCCGTGACTTGACGTTTCGTTCGTCACCTGTGCTTGTGATCTTAGGATACTGCGAATACAACCGATACGCCTCATCCGAAATCGTGATGTGCGCCGCCGCCAATGACACCGAAGGCTCAGTCGAGGTCTTCGTGTCTCGATCGGGTGTTTTCGTCGTCACGCGGTTCGCTTCCGCCGTCCGGGATGCTGATTCGTGCTGTATGGCTCGACGAATAGCGATCCTCGGCTACAGCATAAGGTCTCATGCGGATTCCCCTTAATCCAGAAATGGATGTGTCACCCTGACGCGATCGATTTTTACCAAATGTTCTTATAACGTCAAGCAGGAAATCCATTTATGGATGGAGAATCTCTAGTGTCGGCTGTTCATTTTTTGTTGTCGTCGTTCTACCTTGTAGCGACTTCCTAAAACCAGGGCCGGCTTCTCCCTCTCTCGGCCCCGATCACGCAAGCTGTACCTATCCCTGACATCAGTGTATCCCGCTTAGGCATATGCGCAACCCAAGTACTCCATCAATTCGGGATCTTCTGCAGAACCGCGAGCGTCCATCGAATCCCATACCTCGTCATCGACGCGTTCTTGTCCGGATGGAACACTCAACATGGTTCATCTGACGCTCGCGCGGTTCGCGAACCTCCAGCGACAGATCCGTGTTCACGTCCATCGCCCTCCGTGACGAAAACGAAAACTTCTTCGTCTATGGGGCGTTTGCAGGACAAAAAATCACCGCGCCCCTGCCACCTTCGGCAAGCTGCGCGGCTACTCTCCACATTCTTGTTCGGCACCACTTGCGTCTGCGGCTTTCTGAACCACGTCCCTCGCGCAATCGTCGGGTCCAGTCCACCTTCGCGAATGCGCTTCGCGCCACCATTGCGGGCCTTGCCCATGGATCATGCCTCCCCTCGAACCCGCCTCAGCACCTCCTCAGCCTCCTGCTCCGAAAGCCCCGTCAACTCGACGACATCCGCGACCGAAGCGCCCTTGCGAAACATCCGCTCGGCGATTTCACGAGCCTTGCGCTTCTCCGCCCGTTCCTCTGCCTCTTCTACAATCTCTTTCAGCAACTCCGTCATCCCCAATACCCTCCTCAGCACCGCTTTTTGCTCATCCGTCAACACCTGTGCGCTGAACCCGAACACCAGCGCCGCCAGGTAGTTCTGCTCCTCGCGATCCGGCACGCGTTGCAACGTGTCCACAATGGCGTCAAACGCTTCGTCCCGTGTCCGCCGGTCAAATCGCATGTGAAACGCAAACGCCAACCGAACCCGGTCTTCCGGCGTCCATTCGCCCGTCTCTAGGTGTCGCCGCACCGTCTCCAGCGCCGCTTCGCCGTCCATCTGACCCAGATACACGTTCTCCACCGTGTATCGGAAACTCCCGGCGTCGAGCTCCGACGGCGCGCTCTGCACGTCGCCCGTGTACAACACCACCGTCCGGATCGCCCGACGATGGCGTTCCGCGAGCGCCACGTCGTATGCCGCAAACCGATATAGCGTAGGTTCCTTCGTCGACTGGAACTCCAAGTGAAGCAAACGCCCATCCGCAAGCTCCAGCATGATGTCCGTCATCGTCTGGCGCAGCCTCACCTCGGGGATCTCCGTCGCCAAGGCGCGCACGACCGGCGCGTTCCGCACGCCAATCACCGACAGCACTTCCCCGGGAAGCGCCAACGTCAAGTGCTTCGCGACAAGATCGTTCGCATTCCTCGGTATGTCCATCATGACCTCCGTTTGCCTTCAGTATACTGCCGTGGTGCGTGAGCGGCCAACTGTACTTTCACCACCGAACACGCGCTTTTTGGAGATACGCCTGGATTTTCTGCGCCTGCCATTCCCTCTTCGGCAAATCCACGATCACCACGCGCTCGTCATTGAGACAAAACGCCGCTAGTCCGATCTCGTTTGCCGTCCCGAGGTCGATGTGCACGCGGTGGGGGAGAAGCTACCTTGGCGGAGCTTGGGGATCTTCAGCTCCACGGTTCCAAGGCGCGTATCCCACGTGCGCGAGCGCGAACCGTTTCGTTGCGTGACGCGACTCTCTGCGCGTTCATAACGCTCCGCGCCGATTTTCTCCGTCGCCTCCGCATCGACCATGAATTGGGCGATCAGTTGCATGAGTTCACGTAACACGTCGATGTGATCCTCATCTTGCATTTTGCGGATCCATTCCAAAACTGCGAAACTATTGAGCGAAGCCATCGTGCGTGCCTCCTACTTTTGGTGTTGGGTCACACTTTGAGTAGACACGCACGGTGGCTTTCTCGTCAATTGGGACTGACGGATTTTACACCACTACAACTCTAAAGATCACAGCGCTCCTTCGAAACGGGGAACGCATCCCACAAGAGACGTCGAAATCTGGTACAACCGACAACGGATCCACGGCGTGGTTGGCTATTGGACCCCCGATGACGTCGAGCGCCAATACTCCGAGGCGCAGTTGAAAGATGATGGTTCAGATTTCCAAGTGGGTGCTTGACGTGGAGAGCGGGTATGATAGCCAGATCGGTCTTCCAAACGCGAGTGTGGCTCGGCTGCGACCAAACGCGACATCATGCCCGTCAGGCTCCATGTCAAGTCCAGCCCAGGCAGCGCATTAACAGGAAATCATGTACATTCTTTGATGTGTCCATTGTATTAAATACCAACTTGACCACAATCCACGCTATCTCAAGGATGCTATCAAACTCGAGGTCAAGACGCCTCGTCGTTTGTAGTCCAACGATCTTTGATCAACAGTGCCATCACGACACCCAAGGCGCTCATTCCAGCAACCAAGCTTATCACATCATGAAAACCTGAAGCCATCGCTTGCGCCAATTCATTGTGCATGGGTTCCGGGAACCTTTTCATTATTGAATTTTCTGTATTGTTTTGGAAAGAAGCAGGCAGCCCAAGATGCCTCACGACCTGTAACACGCGTACCTGTTCCCGGATTTGAAAGAAGCTCACAATCCATGCAATTCCGAGTGTTCCGCTCAAGCGCTCGACCACGTTGAACAAGGTATTTCCATCGGGCACCTTATCTTCCGGGAACGTTTTGATAAATCCGTTAAGAAGCGGTTGAATCACGAGTCCTATTGCGAATCCGCGACCTATGAGCACAAATGCGACAAACCACGCAGGAGATGCTTCCGTCACAGTTAGGAGTCCGAATGTACTGACGGTCAGGATGATCATACCGAGTACAACGGTGCGGCGTACGCCCCATCGGGACGACCAGTGATTACCCAACACTGTCCCGATCCCGGTGATGAGTCCTTGGGGCAGCAGAACCAACCCCGCCACTACAGACGATCTGCCCTGAATCACCTGCATGAGCTCCGGTACTAGCACCATCACTGCAAATGTGACAATCGAAACGAGTGCGGTCAATGCCAAGGTCAGTATTTGTTGCGGGCGGCGTACAAGGATGACATCAACAATCGGTTCCTGGCAGCGAATCGCCCAAGTCACGTAGGCGGCCAACAACATGGCCCCAGCGGCCCAATAGGGCCAGGCAGAAAGGGAAAACCATCCGAACTGAGGTCCACGCGTTGAGCCGAGAGTGACGAGCGCCAAGCCGGATGCCAAGAGGACAAATCCAAATGCATCGAAGCGTGTCGATCTGGTCTTCTCCTGTGCGACTGCTCGTGGAATGAAACGGCTACCGATACTTGCTAACATCCCGACAGGGAGATTGATCAGAAAGATCGACGACCAGCCAGCCCAGCGGACCAGCAGTCCCCCTAGCGCGGGGCCCAAGGCCGGAGCGAGAAACAGAATCATCCCGGCTGCAGCGGTCACTTGCTGCTCGGCCCTTCCCCGGCCGAAGAGCATGTTCATGGCCAAAGGCACGAGGGGAGCGCCGAACGCCCCCTGGACCATACGGGCAGCGATGAGAATCTCAACGCTAGGTGCAGCCGCGCAGAGTACAGAGGCGGCCGTAAACCCCATCAAGCTAATGAGGTACATTCGCTTCGTGCCAAACCGCTTCGCCAAGTAGGCCGTTCCAGCAAGGGCCACCCCTAAAGCCAGGAGATAAGCGCTCGCGACCCATTGAACGGTCACTAGCGAACAACGCATTGTATGGGCGATATCCGGAAGAGCCACGTTCACGATGCTGCTGTCGATCATGGTCATAAAGGGCCCTGCCAACAGCCCAATCTGCGCCATGACGCCAAGGCGTTCGATTTGGTCTCTGCCGTTTCCGCCATTCAGTGTCGTCATCTTCTTGTGCCCCCTGTTTTTGACCAACTATACAGTCAATAAAAAAAAGAAACGCCCATCTACGCACCGAATCCATTCGAAACGGATGGGCTCGTTACTAGCCGCATCACGCTCTCCGCTTCGAGAGGACATGGCCACGCAGTGGACATCGCCGCCGAAATGGCTAGTCCTTGCATGCATGAGCCGAGAAGGAACGCTAGGCATGCTGGATCGCCTTCAACGAATTCCCCTTCTCTCTGTCCCGTGGTAATCAACTCGGCCAAAACGGCTCGCGTTTCATCAGCTAACCTAGAGACCTCCTCACGTATCTCCTGCGGAACAGCGTCACTCACGAACGCCTGCAAGACCACCATGAAAACGTGCGGCTCCTCTTTCAAACCTGATATTTCCTGTGAGATTAACCATTGCATCCGTTCACAAGCGCTTCCCGGTTCGTTCAAGGCTCGCTCGAACAGGCTGCGGGTCCCACGTGCCGCACCTTCAATCAGCGTGTGAAAAATGGCTTCCTTGTTGTCGAAGTAGTGATAAATCAAACCCTTGCTGACGTTCGCCGCAGCAGCGATGTCGTCAATCCGCGTCCCGACATAGCCATTCCGGGCAAACACTTGCGCTGCTGCGCGCAGGATCTGTTCCTTTCGCTCGTCACGAATTTGCTGGTTGACCTTGTCAGTCCGCGGCACACCATCCACCTCCCTTTGACTGAACGGCTGGTCGATCATAGCATGAGACTGTCCACACGGTCAATGTCCAGCGTGCGCGAACTCAGCATCATGCTGGTATCAAGTTCACCCCTTCGGCTCGTTGCATTCGGTCGCTTCGCTCTCGGCTCTGCGCAGGACTTCCCGTGCAAGCAACATCTCAGTTCCAGCAAGACCCACAGAGAAAAACACGCTGATTCCTCGACGGTCTGGTTCCACACGAGGCTGCGTGGACTGGAGTTCCGCCAGTTCGATGACCGGCGTCGTCGTGATCGTGGAGATGTGAGGTTCAGGATAACCTGTCATCTGCGCAATGGAATCCGTTACTAATAAAGTCGCAGCTTGAACCGTCTCACGGGGGATTTCGTGCGCTCCCACCCATTTCGGTCCTATCGTATGGATGTGTACATCCGAGCGGAGCATGGTCGGATCGAAAACCGGTGTCCTGCTGTTGGTCGCGCAGATGACGACGTGGGCGCCTCGCACGCAACGTTCGACTTCGTCCGCAACCACAATGTCGCGTCTCAACTGCTGTGACATACGGCGTGCAAATGCCTTCCGCTTTTCAGCATCACGGCTGTACACTCGAATCTCCTCAAAGGGCCGGACTTGCACCGCAGCCTCGAGTTGCGTTTCCGCCTGCCTCCCCGTCCCAATCACAGCAAGCACACGAACGTCTGGCCGCGTCATATGTTTCAGGGCGACTCCGCCAATGGCCCCCGTACGCATCTGGCCGAGCGTATCCCCCAAGACGATGCCTTCCAATACGCCATCGCTTCCATATATCGCCACGAACTGCTGCCCCTCCGGGGTGTTGACGCCCAATGCAGGATACACTCGGAACCCCATGCATCCGTCGTCCCCACCCACAGTGCCAGCAGTGAATACGAGTCGCGCGCGGTCGTTTTCTACGTGAAACCGCGGTGGAGCGTGGAGTTCGCCTCGGGCGTGCATCGCGAAGGCTCTCTCCATCACGGAGATCGCCGTGACCATGTCGATCAGGCTTCGCACCTCAGCGTCCTGGATAATGCGCATTCCAGCTCGCCCTCCATTCCCGTCACAACGAACTGCGTTCATCCAGAGTATAAACCCGCCGTGGATTGTCTTTGTCTAGCGAAAAGTTGACCACATTGCTAATTGAAAAGTTGACCACCCTGGCGTGGTGGGTCTGGTGCCTGGCGCGCGAGTGGCACGCAATGCTTGCCGAGCGCCATGCGCGAGCCTGCGTGAATTCATCGCGCTCGGACGACAGATTACGACGGCAGATCGCGAGATAGACCTCTTTCAGACCACAGCCGATGCGACTGTCCGTTTGCTCAGGCGCGAAGGCGGCGCCGTGATCGCGTCGACCGGAGAAGGGCTGCCGCTGGTGTATCTCAGACGAGATCGCCGCGATTCTACCTATAGCCCGAGGAAGTGACACGGCAGATTCGCGCGAGTCTCCGTGTCGCCGCCCGACCGCGTGCAGCCGTGCCTCGCCATTCGGAACGGATGGTTGTAACGCTGTACCGAGACGGGCACTTGTTTTCCCGTCGATGCGAAGGCCCATGAACCCATGTCCGACTCCGTCGGCCCTGTAGATAACTCGCCCGGTGCCGACAAGCCCGCGCATTGGAGGTTCCAATTCTTGCTGGCTCCATCATCCGCGGCGCTCGCGGGATCGCCCTCTGCACTGCGTCGGCACATATCCCTCTTCATGATTCCATGTTTGTGTTTGTGTGTAAGGTTTTCAATGATTGCTTCGCACTCTCTGCCCACCGCACAGCAGGCCCCATTGAGAAGCCAGCCGCCAAGAAAACTGCACCGAGAGTGATCCAACCAATGGGTCCTCCATAGACGACCAAGCTGGTCAGAAGAAGCGGTCCGACCAATTCGGCTACGGTTAACCCACTTCCGAAAAAGCTTTGGTATTCGCCCTGCTTACCATCCGGTGCAAGACCGAAACTGATGGTCCATGTCCCTGAGAACTGCACCATCTCTCCTAATACCTGCAAGATTGTAGCGAGCACAAGAAGAGCTGACGCCCACAAGGAGGGCATGCCTGCCGAGGAGGCGAAGGCGAGGCAAGAAAAGAGTAAGATGATTCCGGCCAGACAGACGAATCGGGTTGCACTGCCCGTATCGGTGACTCTACGTGAAATACGAACTTGAAATCACGCGGCAGTTACGGTGTTCAGCAGAAACAGAAGTGCGACGAGCCACTGTGGCGCAGCGGTCCGGCGAGCGATCCACAGCGGCGACGCCGCATCAATGAGTGGAATATGTAACATCAGGAAATTGTTGATTGCTGAGATCAGCATGTACGGTCTGTCCCGGAGCACTGTAAATCGTCGTTGATGCGAATGGCTGATTTCAGTGCGTGCAGTCGGTGGCCTGCCTCATCGATGCATCTTCAATTCGCGGGAGGATTCTATCGCCCCACCTTGAACCACCCTCGGCGGCATGGATGGGGTGATTGCTGCAGTTCCAAGTCATCTACATGATGATAACCAACACTGTACCTAACACCAGCGTCAGGATCACACCCCAGAGCGGAATGATTTTGAACCTCTTTAGCTTATCGTCATGATCACGAATAACACGAGCATTATGAATAGTAGTAATCAATGGGAAATATACATCCTAACATGGCGGTCTTCCGTGGCGTACGATGACGAACCTTTCGCCGGCCGACTGATTCCATCACGAGCGAGGAATGGCGCAGTCTCATGAGAGATGCAGCAGGACACGAAAATTCGTCTCTTGTCTCTAAAGATGTTGAGCATTTCTACGCTCGATGAGCACCCGATCAAGTCCTACCGTACGATTCATTTCACAACGTGTATCAAAAGCAAAAATCCCTTGCAGTACAAGGGATTTCGCGACTAGCAGTAT
The DNA here is from genome assembly GCF_057538885.1 of Alicyclobacillus sp. CIJ1. Taxonomy (NCBI): domain Bacteria; kingdom Bacillati; phylum Bacillota; class Bacilli; order Caryophanales; family Alicyclobacillaceae; genus Alicyclobacillus; species Alicyclobacillus sp. CIJ1. The sequence goes on from NZ_BAAJPH010000103.1 coordinate 12,633, forward strand.
GGTGGGCGTTGACGGACTCGAACCGCCGACCCCCTGCTTGTAAGGCAGATGCTCTCCCAACTGAGCTAAACGCCCTCTGGAGCTCCCAACCAGGCTTGAACTGGTGACCTCATCCTTACCATGGATGCGCTCTACCAACTGAGCTATGGGAGCACGAGGAATGAAGGGGAAAAATGGCAGGGGCGGCAGGATTCGAACCCACGACATGCGGTTTTGGAGACCGCCGTTCTACAATCGAACCCTTAAACCCGCACCACTACGCCTTTCCTGTCCTATTGGCGCTTAGCTCGAACAGCGGTGTCGTTACTTTTTTAACATGTTTCCCCCCTTCAAGTCAACCTGTTTCCGAAAACGCTGCGAAGCCCTATCCGAATAGCATTCGCGACATATGTTCTAATCACATGAAATTTCGTTTTTTCATACAAAACTTTCATGACATAAGGGTATTGACACACAACAAAAAAGTGTTGACAATGCTCCATTACGCTGTTATGGTTCGAATTGGAGGTGGCAATATTGACTAGGATTGAACTATTACGCAGGTTAGCGCATCTCAGCCAAAAGGAGGTGGCCCAGCGTATAGGTGTAAATCGAGTAACGCTATGCGAGGTCGAAAACCTGACAAGACGACCTACACCCCGTCTTCGGGAAGCACTGTCTACTCTTTTGGGCTATTCGCCAGAAATGCTATTTGACCTGGACGGATGGCCCTTGTTGGTTGATGCAAACGACTGGGGGTGGCTCTCACACAATGAAAAAGCCCATCAAGCTGGGTGAGCGGCTTGTGGGCGTCGTGGAAGACGGTGTGTATATTACCCGTCGAAAGCGGGATACGCATTACTATAAGAAGTACGGAGGATATGGCATCGACATCCTTATCCTCCAGAAACTACGGGACATGGATGTAAGCCATATCCGACTAGAGGAAATCGACACTAACACGACGTACCGCACTACGTTGGATGTCATGTGGGCTCATGGCATCCTCGTAGACCATGGATTCGGTGAACAACTCATCCTCCCGACTAAGTATTGGGAGGTCATACCGCAGGGGCAAATAACCCTGCTCTGAACACATCACATCATGGAACCTTGAAAATCTAACAAGCAAGAGGACGCACGGCGCTGGGACCGTCTCTCTGATACACATCCCAGCATGGTACAAAGCGTCCTCCCATCCAAAATGGGAGGTTGCGCGATGAAATCCTATGAGCATCATAACACACCTATTGACACAGAGCAACTACTTAAATGGCTGGACAATAACCTGCGCGTCGTAGGTCGCAGAAGCGGACGCTGGATTTCCGCTCACTGCCCGCTTCACGACGATAACAGGCCCTCCCTTAGTGTCAACGTCATGACGGGTCGTTGGCGCTGTCACGCGGGTTGTGGGGCGGGAGACATTCGGGAGCTAGCGCGTCGCGCTGGTCTTCCCCTTCCCCCGCTCCCCTCTAAGCGGCGTAAGCGCGGGGGCGAGCCAACAGCAATATACACGTATTGCGATGAGCACGGAGTACCACAGTACCGCATCTTGCGCTATGGTGAAGGAAAGGGTAAGTCATTCCAATGGCAACATTGGGATGGACACGGCTGGCGGCGCGGCAAAGGCGACATGCCAGTGCTCCCGTACCGTCTTCCCGAGGTATTGGAGGCAATTCAGCGCAGCGAAACCGTTGTTGTCGTCGAAGGCGAAAAGGACGCTGACAATCTGGCGTCCCTCGCCTTCGTTGCGACGACAGCACCAGCAGGGGCGGGCAAATGGCCCTCTGACGAGCGGTTCAATCGCTATTTCGCGGGGGCAGACATTATCTTGCTGCCAGATAACGATGACCTTGGCAAAAAGCACATGGAGCAGGTTGCACTGGCGTTAAGGCCATACGCACAGCGCATTCGCTGGCTGGAGCTTGAGGGGTTGCCAGAGCATGGCGACGTATCGGATTGGTTAGCCTCTGGACACGGTGTACGAGACCTGCAACAGGCAATTGCGTCTGCTCCTGACTGGCAACCGTCACTGCTAATCCAACAAGCGCAGGTCATCACTGCATGCTGGATAGATGGTCGTTTCTCCCCCGCAAAATTAGCTGAGTTCATCCTGTCGCAAGGCCACTACATATACGACGGGAACACGTTGTATGCCTACGATTCGGGGGTGTACTTACCAAACGGGGCCGCAAAAGTGCGTATGGCCGCCCATAAGTTGCTTGGAGACCAATTTAGTACACACCGAGTCACCGAAACTTTGGAATACGTAAAATGGGCGACATACCGAGAGGATGTCCAATGGGACCCTGACGATGGGTTGGTCAATTGCTCGAACGGCCTTTTGGACTGGCGCACAGAGACTTTGCATCCGCACACGCCAGAGAGGATGTCGCGCATACAGATACCCGTGGCTTGGGACGCTAGGGCGCGGTGTCCCGAAATCGAAGAATTTCTCGCCACAGTCGTGGCACCTGATTCAATCGACATTTTGCTGGAATACCTTGGCTACTGCCTAGTCCCCCACACGCGCTTTCAGCGCGCACTGCTCTTGGTGGGGCGCGGTGGGGACGGCAAAAGCACGTGGCTGGAGGTTGTTAGGGAGCTTCTAGGCTCACAAAACGTCGCATCGGTATCCTTGCAGGACCTATCCACTCATAGGTACAAGCGCGCCATGTTGGTGGGAAAGCTCGCAAACATCTGTGCTGACCTGCCTCATGCTCTTGTCGAGGATAGCGGATTGTTCAAGGCTATCGTGGCAGGGGATGTGATTGATGCAGAGCGCAAGTTCGAGGCACCGTTCAGCTTCAAACCAATCGCCAAACTGCTCTTCAGCGCCAATGAACTCCCTGCAACTACAGACGTGACCGAGGCATGGTTTAGGCGATGGATAATAATTCGTTTTGAGCGGCGTTTCACGCAAGCTGACCCCCGCCTCATTGAGCGGATGACCACTCCCACAGAGCTAAGCGGTCTACTTCGGCATGCAGTGGAGGCGCTCAGACGACTTGACGAACGTGAGGGATTCGAGCTTCCTATGAGCGTCCAAGAGGCACTCCGCGAATATCGCACGGAAGTCGATAGCGTTGCGGCCTTCGTAAGCGAGCGGTGTGTCGTCGATGCATCGGCGAAGGCTCCAGCGTCCGCACTCTACAGTGCCTATCGGGAATACTGCGAGGAAACGGGAACGAAACCTGTAGCTCAGCGTCGATTCAAGCAACGGCTTGAGAGTATCGCAAACATAACAATCCATCACACAGAACGGGGTAACGTATATCACGGCGTCACCCTCCTCCCCACACACCAACACCGTAACTGGGCGGGATAATCCCCCGCCCCTCCCTTCTTTGTCCGCTATCGCTATGGTAGGGGAGGGGAAGGGAAGGCTGAATGCACTGAAGGCATCCTGAAGGCATCACAAACAATCCTTCAGCCGAAAATCCGCGTCGTTATGCGGTTTTTCGGACATCCTGAAGGCACTGAAGGCATTTCTCTATTCTTAGAGAAGTGGTAACTACATTTGTAAGTTACCAAACCACAGAGAATAGAAAAATGCCTTCATTCCTTCAGGTTCGAGATACGAAATATCACAAAATCCCAGTCGTGGCGCGGCTTTGCGGGTCCTGAAACATTCGCTCGATTCCTTCAGCCTCCCTCCCCATTCCTTCAGCCATGGAACGCCGTTTCCTTCGTATAACGAAACATTATCACCATTTAACCAAATCACGAGTATCTACATATGTTTTAGTTACTTAACTACCCTGTTCCTGCGGAACCATGGAAAATAACGAGACCGGATTGGTAGCTGTCCCGCCCCCGGTTGCTCTCCCCCTGGGGTACCATTCAGTAACTGGATTTGGATGAGATGCGAAGATAACGAGTAGGATTCATAGCATCGTCGTAGCAACCATAAGCCCGTCGCGACATGTATGGTTACACATGGTATAATAGTTATGCAGATACCCTGGGCGGCTGGGGAGCACTCCCCTACGAGTGCGCAGGTTAGCTACCTCCTCAGCCCCTGTTGTCGTGGGGTGAAAGAATGCGGAGAGACACAATCATAGGGTCAGCGCTGATAGTATTAGGTATCGCAATAGCGGTAACTGGATTTATCAGTCATAACTCTAGTAAACAAGTCGATAATCAAACGACTTCTAACGAGTCTTTGTCGAATGAGATTTCAAATGCATCGGAAGTGTCCAACACTATATCTAACTCAACTGATTATCCCGATGATATGTTCGACGTGAATGGCACTTACGGTTCGTTGGACAGCCAAACACCGATTGCGTATTTACCTCTCCCTGTTCAGTATTTGTTGCTCTATGTTCCCTCCACGGTTAGCCGTCCAATGGGAGGGATGAACGTAGCCGAGATGGTCGAATCCCTCATGGGATTTACCTTCGAGGGCGATTTAACGAGCGTCTATGGGCAGTTTAAGGTTCGTCCTTCATCAGATGGATGGGAGTTTGTAGATTGGACTGTAGAACCAAACTGGACAGTCATGAATAACATCGAAAATACGTCAATGTTTCCGCATCAGAAGTATCTTACCTTTGAATTTGGCGTTTCGGGCAAGGACCAGATTCTTCCTCTCAATCAAAATGCACTTCAAGTGCCTATTCTGTATCAGTGGGTTGGGTGATTTCTCGAACTTAATCTTGTAACAATTTATGCTGGGGTTGAACCCTCGTCGGAACGCCGGTTACGGCGGGGGCGATGATTCTTCCCCCGCTGTTACACGCCGCGATAACGACATGGCCTCTATTAGCCGTTCTGACGGCCTCCCTCCACCCCTCGCGTATGTTTGTATTCCCGGTACGTTTCAGAGGCCTTACAAGCCAAAATCAAGCGCTTACATTTCATCGCATTAATGGAGAGGGGTTGTCTTCCCCCTCCATCTCACTCTACTCTTACTGCCCCATACCGAAGGCCAATGCCTCTACTGCTGTATTTTGCGATAAAGCAGAAGCGATAGCTGGAATAGACGTAAAGTTTCCTGTGTACACGAGCGCGTTATTCTGGGCGTTATACGCCCCGACAAGTTGCTGTCCAGGTGAGTAGACAAGGAGCAGGTTACCCACGCCTACTGCCAACGGTGACACACTGGCGAAATTAGGCATATTCAAACTTTCCCATTCTTTCGAGGTATAAAACCCTTTAGCTTCTTCTTGGTCTAGATACAAGCCAAATTCGAGAGTTTTCTCCAACGAAGAATCGGAACCGTAGTATGAACAAAACGTATACGGGACCGTCTTCTCTATTACTCCGACTGACTTCAAATCCACTGTCACTACGAGTAATTGTTCCTGAGAATTTGATGCGTTTGGCCCTAGGACATCCTGCGCCGCCCTCTCGATGGCACTGTTGAACGGCTGAACAATCATCTGCATATACTCATCTGGTTGTTTAGACATTGGGTTCAGATAGTAGGTATGCGTTTGCTGTCCATCAGTCCAAAAGAACTTTAAGCCCACGTTTGTATCTGAACCATCGCTCGAACTGTCTGTTTGGTTGGATGACGCATTGGTCGGCGTTTGGGGCGTATTCGACGAATTAGCTTTGGACGCTGAATGTTCTTGCACAATACCGTATATTCCGCTTATGACAAGCAGAAGGGAGAACGTCATTAACGCTCCGAAGAACATTCGCTTCAGTATTTTCACTTTGCGAACCCCCCCATCAAATCTTTTGATTCGTATTGTAATTCAAAACTCCACGAAGAGAGAGGGAGACTCTAAGAAAATTTTCGATAGCGAAAAGCGGGGAATTCACCCCCGCCACAACAGCCATGCGGCCAGTCGAGCACCGTCACGTAAACCATGCTCGTAAGCTTGACGCTCTGCCTTACCCCATTGCGTCATAATCCGTTCCTCTAACTCCAATACTTGCTCGCGGGGGAGTCCTGCATCGCGCAGTATGTCCGCTACCGTCTCGCTCACAACAATCGGTGGCGTCTCATTGGTAACACGGCTAACGACATCCTCGTACAACGCCTCATCAATCATCATCACTTTTCCTTCCTCCCATTCATGGTTTCGAGCAAACTGCGCTCGTATTTCTGTAGTCATCGTACTCGTCCTGCCCGAGTCCTGTTCGGTAGCAGATGCGCAACTGGCGACGCGATTGCATGTTGTTGATGTAGGTCGGAATCAGCCAAGTGGACGTACCGCTTCGTCATCACGAGCGAACTGTGGCCTAACTGTCGCTGGAGGCCAAACACATTCCCTCCATTCCGCAGGTACATGATGGCACTTGTATGGCGCAACATGTATGGCGTGATGCGAACGCCTAACTGTTTACCGTACTGAGCTAGGCGGTGAGCCCAAGAGTCAACGTTCATATGCGTACCATCACGAGAGGCGAACAGCGGCACATCCTCTGTCCAGTCCTCCGGCCGTGCACTCATCAGCTTACGAATCGCCTTCGCTGTCTGCATGCTCATAACCACTGTACGGCTTGTCCGCGTCTTTGCCACAGTAGACGGGACATGGATTTCGAGCGCATCTAATCGCACATCGGCGGGGGTCAATTGCAACGCTTCCCCCGGTCTCAGTCCGCAGTCGAGTTGTACGAGCATCAGCGCGTAATCGCGACGGCCAGTGTATGTCTTTTGATTTGGGAGACGCAACAATGCGCGGAGGACATCGGAATCCGCGTGACGACAAGCTCCGTCGTTACGACGCTTGCTTATCCCCCGCATTGGGTCATGCTTAATGTGGCCTTCCCTCATGCACCACGAAAAGAAAGCACGCAGATATTCGCGGCGCAGGTTGTAGTGAGACGCACTGTGAGTTTGGAGAGACGAGAAGTGTTCCAATACGGCACGACGTAAAGCGGCTTCGTCTTCGAGGGACACAGGGTGAGAAGTGAAAAACGCAGTGACGTGGCGACGATAATCCCGAAGAGTACGTTGCGACCTTCCCTCAGCCTGTTTGTTTAGCAGAAACTCTTCGAATACGTCTTTCCATGTGGACATATAAATAGCGGCCTCCCCTCAATTGGAGTCCGCTGTTCGTATTTCTGCGCCAACGGTCTTCGTCATATGGAGCGGGATAGGAGAATATCTCCAAGACCCCAGAAATGCTGATATGACGCGGCAAATGAAAATGGCAGGGGCGGCAGGATTCGAACCCACGACATGCGGTTTTGGAGACCGCCGTTCTACCAGCTGAACTACGCCCCTGCGTGGAACCTGTGGAGGATGAACCTTGCGCCACCCTCCACCGTTTGGAGCCAGCGACAGGAATCGAACCTGCGACCCACTGATTACAAGTCAGTTGCTCTACCTACTGAGCTACGCTGGCATTGTCGCGGCGAGGATCAATATAGCACGGGGCGCTCCGGATTGTCAACCCTTATTCGTCGCCAAATCCATCACCCACCGACGCGCAACAGTCCTCGCCCACTCCTCGTTATTCCGCCGGCTGATCAGCCTCCGCACTTGGTTCGGGTTGCACGAGCGATACCGCCCGCATGGGCGCGAACGTGGAGATGGCGTGCTTGTAGATGAGCTGCTGCTTGCCGTCCGTCTCCACGACGATGGTGAAGTTGTCGAACGCGCGGACCAGTCCGCGGATTTGAAAACCGTTCACCAGGTACACGATGACCGGTATTCGCTCCTTGCGCACCTGATTGAGAAATGTGTCCTGAATGTTGACTGACGACTTCGACATGCTACGATTCACTCTCCAATCTGCAGGTGCTGGATCTATTCGCAGTCGACCATCCGATATCCTGCAAAAAGTGGTCGACATGTGCCCACAATCGCGCGATCTCGTCCGTCGAAAACACGCCATCGCTACCTTTTGCAAACCAGTGCACTCGCGGATCGCGCCGAAACCATGACCACTGCCGCTTGGCGAACCGCCTTGTGTTCTGTTGTATGATGCGAATTGCCTCCTCCTCCGATACAACACCGGACAGATACGCGACCACTTCCTTGTAGCCTATGGCCTGCATGGCCGTCCCATCCATCGGCACGCCGGCCGCAAGCAGGCGCTTGACCTCGTCCACCAGCCCGAGGCGCCACATCATTTCCACCCGCCGGTCGATGCGCTGATACAGCGCCTCGCGCGGCATCGTGATACCGATGACCAGCGCCTCGTACCGCCCTTGCCGCGGCGTCCAGTCGTAGTCTTCCGACATGCCTGTGCCCCGCACCATCGCGACCTCGAGTGCACGAACAATCCGCTTCCGGTCGTTCGGATGAATCATCCGGGCTCGCTCCGGGTCCTTCGCGCGCAGTTCCTCGTACAGCGCCTGCACGCCTTCCTCGTCCGCGCGCCGCTCGAGCACCGCGCGCAGATGGGCGTCCTCCGGCGTCTGCGAAAAGTCGAGATCGTCGAGAAGGGCCCGGACATACAATCCCGTGCCGCCGCACACCACGGGAAGGCGGCCCCTCGCGACGATCTCGTCGATGACCATGTCCGCCTGCCGCTTCCACTGCGCAACCGTGAATTTCTCCGCAGGGTCGGCGATGTCAAGCAGGTGATGGGGAACCCCGCGCATCTCGTCCGGGCGAAGCTTCGCCGTCCCGATGTCCATGCCCCGATAAATCTGCATGGAATCCGCCGAGACAACCTCTCCACTGTACCGCAGCGCGATCTCGACGCTGAGTTCGCTCTTGCCGACGCCCGTCGGCCCGACCACGCAGACAATGGGTTTCCTGTCGGTCATCGTGGCTTCCTCCATACACCGTACGCGAATCGGCCCGCGGTGCGGTCGGGCTCAAGATCCAGCGCCTCGAATACGCCCGATTTGGGCCGCTCCTTGACGATCACGGCCCTCCGTGCGACGCGCTTGGCCTCTTCCAGGGCCTCACGCGACAGCGGCGCTTCCCAGGCGACCGGCCGAATGGGCTGCATGTGCGCGGACTGGTGCACGGGCTCGCGAAACATCGGGTCAAAGTACACGACGTCCGCGCTGTCGTCGGGCTGGGCCTTCAGCCAATCGGCGTGATCGCCAGGAACGAGCGCCACCCGCTTGAGGAGCGCGGCTTCGCGCGGATGAGCCTCACACCCGTAAACCTGCACGGCGCGGAGCAAGCCGTAGAGCACTGGCGAGCGCTCGAGACCTATGACGCGTCCTTCCGGCCCGACAGCCGCGGCGAAGACCAGTGCGTCGGTGCCAAGCCCCAATGTGGCGTCGACGATCACGTCGCCCGGCGAAACCCCAGCAAGTGCGAGCAGGCGATCAGGTTCTCCCTGCTCGAGCCTCCTCAGCCGCTGATGGGCCATGCTCGGGTGGAAAAAGAGCGGGTGCTCGACGCCGCGCACGTGCACGACGGCCGGATCGGCCACCACCACGACGGCGTCCGCGTCGGCGAGCAAATGGGCGATGCTCTGGCCGCGTCTTGGCACAGCGACGCCGCCAAACCAAGCCGCCATCTCCGACGCGCGCGTCACCTGATCGGCTTTGGGGCGAAGCGGCGTAGTCACAAGGATCCGCATATTCTCCTTGCAAGCCTGTGTCATACGATCCTCCGAAACGATCTCGCCAACTCCCGTTCGGTCATGCGCAGAAACACGGGGCGACCATGCGGGCAATGATAGGGATCCCGCGCGCGGGTCAATCTTCGACAGAGCGCTTCCATCTCCGGCATGGTCAGCACGTCGTGCGCTTTGACGGCCGCCTTGCACGCTCGGGTCGCCAGGCGGTGCATGATATCAGGGGCGGTCGCCTTTGCCCCCATGGACGCGAGGTCATCCAGCGCGTCGCGAAGGAGCGCAGCGTAGTCGAGCCCCTGCCACGAATCGGGAATGGTGCGCACCAGCACGGTGTGGGCGCCGAACGGATCGATCTCGATTCCGAGCGCGAGGAGTTCCTCTCGGCAGGCCATGACCTCCTCGAAAGCCGGCGGCCTAAGCGAAAGTTCGAGAGGTGTCAGAAGCGGCATGGGCTGAATGTCGCCGTGTTCCCATGCGTCGAGCAGATCTTCGTACAGCACGCGCTCGTGCGCGGCATGCTGATCGATGATATACAGGTCATTCCCATCTTCAGCCAGGATGTACGCGCGGAGCGCCTGCCCGATAGGGCGAAGCCTCCAGTCCGTGGGCCGCTCCTGCTGGACCTCGCGCTTGTCCTCGGCGTGGTTTGCCTCCGTCTTGGACTCAGCCTCGAGCTGCGAGGCCGCCGATTCGCGCACCGCGAGCGCAGACTCCCAAACCTCTCTCGGCGCGGCCGTTCGGCCTGTGCCTTGGCCGAATGAAGGCGAGCGCGCCAGGTGACGCGGGGGCTCCTTGGGATCTGCGGCGGGCGACGGACTCTGCCGCATCTCGCGCGTGCGCTCTGGCTCCTCCAGCAACTTGAGTGGCACGGGGGACCCGATCGGAGCGCTCGTCCGCACGCGTGGAGACGCCGTGAGCATCGCGTTATCCAGGGCCTCCCGAACGGCCGATTCGACGAGTTGGCAGACGTCGCGCTCCTCGCTCAGGCGGACCTCCCATTTTTGTGGATGGACATTGGGATCGACCAGCGCCGGGTCCATCTCGAGGTACAGGGCATAGACGGGATATCTCCCCACCATCAGCCGTTCGCCATAGGCGCGCTCCACGGCCTGCTGCACGGCCGGATTGCGCACCGGCCTGCCGTTGATGAAGAGGTAGCCGTGCTGCCGGGAGGAGCGGGCCTGCGTGGGTCGGCCCACGTATCCGTGCAGGGTATAATCATCCGTCGCGCCGCGCGCCTCGAGAAGCATGCGCGCTTCGCCCACCCCGTAGAGCGCCGCCCAGACTTCGCGCGCATCGCCGCGCCCCGGCGTCTGGAACAGAACCTGGCGCTCGGTGCGGCACACAAAGGCCACCTCGGGATGTGCGAGGCTTTCGCGCTGCACGACTTCCACCGATCTCGCCTGCTCCGTCTGCGCGCTGCGCAGATACTTGAGGCGGGCGGGCGTGTTGAAGAACAGATCCCGCACCTCCATGGTCGTGCCAAACGGCGCACCGATGGGCTCGGGTGGGTGAATGTGACCGCCTTCCACGCGCACCATGACCCCCGATTCCTCCCCGCGCGCCCGCGTGATGAGGCGAACGCGCGCGACCGACGCGATGGCGGCGAGGGCCTCGCCCCGAAAGCCGAGTGTGCGGATGCGGGCGAGATCGCGCGGTTCATGCACCTTGCTCGTGGCGTGGCGGTGGAACGCCAAGACGGCGTCCTCGGGCGACATGCCCTCCCCGTCGTCCACGACGGTCACACAGGCGATCCCGCCTTCCGCAAGGGAAACCTCGATGCGCGTGGCACCGGCGTCCAGGCTGTTCTCGACGAGCTCCTTGACACACGAGGCAGGCCGGGCGACGACCTCACCCGCCGCAATCTGGTCCGCCATCACCTTCGGCATTACCTGGATCTTGCCCATCCGACGAGATCCCTCGCTTTCTCCGCGGCCTCGTGCAACACCTGCATCGCCTCGAGCGGCGTCATGCGCATCACGTCCTGCGCGGCCAGCCAATCGACGAGATCGCGATACGGAGCGGCAAACAAATCGAGTGCAACCGGGCCGTCTTCACGCACTTGCGGCTCTCGGCGCCGCTCGCGCCGCCCCTCTCGCGACGCCGCCACCTCGGGTGTGACCTCGCGCGCGGACAAAAATTCCATGGCGCGCCGAATGACTCGATCCGGTAAGCCCGCGAGCCGAGCCACCTGGATGCCGTAGCTTCGGTCGGACGGGCGCATCACGACGGTGTGCAGGAACCGGATACCGGTGTCCGTCTCCTCCACCGCCATGGACTGATTCCGGACGCAAGAGAACCGCTCCGAAAACGAGATAAGCTCGTGATAGTGCGTCGCGAAGAGCGTGAGCGGCCGCTCGCGCCGCTCGGCCAGATCCTCCAGCACGGCTTCAGCGATGGACAATCCGTCGTAGGTCGACGTGCCCCGCCCGATTTCGTCGAGCAGGACGAGGCTCCTTCCGCTCGCCTCGCGCAGGATCTCCGCGAGTTCCGTCATCTCGACCATGAACGTGCTTTGGCCGCGGCTGAGATCGTCCGACGCGCCGATGCGCGTGAAGACGCGATCGACGAGGCCAACGCGTGCCGAGCGGGCGGGCACGTACGAGCCCATCTGCGCGAGAATGGCGATGAGGGCCGCTTGGCGCATGTAGGTGCTTTTGCCGCCCATGTTCGGGCCCGTCAGGAGGATGATGGGCGCGTCGGGCGTGAGCACGAGGTCGTTCGGCACAAATTCGGCGCCGAGCGACGCCTCCACGACCGGGTGGCGGCCCTCACGGATTTCCATGCCGACGTCCTCGGTCACCTCAGGCCGGACATAGCCGCGTTTCACGGCCAACTCGGCCAGCCCCGCGAGCACGTCGACGGTGCTCACGACCTCCGCAAACCGCTGCAGTTCGCTCGCCTGCTCGCGAATGCGGTGGACCCACGACTCGAAGCGCTCGCGCTCGAGCTCCACCACGCGTTCCGCGGCGGTGAGCATGTCGGCCTCCCGTGCCTTGAGCTCGGGGTGCGTGAAGCGCTCGCCGGATGCGAGCGTCTGCTTGCGTTCGTACTCCGCGGGCACCAACGACAAGTTCGCTTTGGACACCTCGATGTAGTAGCCAAATACTTTGTTGTACCCGATTTTGAGCGACTTGATCCCCGTGCGCTCACGCTCTCGCGCTTCGAATTCGCGCAGCCAGCTGCGGCCCTCCGATTGCAGCGAACGCAGGCGGTCGATCTCGGCATCGACGCCGTCTCGGAAGATGCCGCCCTCGGTGGCCGTTGCGGGCGGATCGTCCACGAGTTCGCCCTGGATGTGTTCGGCAAGCGGCCGAAAGTCGGGCAGATCTCGGGTCAGGCGGCTGAAAAGCGCCGGGCCCTCCAGAGGCAAAAGCGCGACAGCCGCCTCGCCTTTCTCGATGGCGTGCGCCAGCGCGAGCAAATCGCGGGGTGTAGCGCGGCCGATGGAGCACTTTGCGAGAAGCCTAGAAAGGTCGTGCATGCCCTTCAGCGCCTCGCGAATTTCTGCGCGGAGGAGCGAATCGTCGGCGAGCGCCGCCACAGCGTCGAGCCGCTCCTCGATGGCGAGGCGATCGGTCAGCGGCCGCAGCATCCACGTCCGCAACAGGCGTGACCCGGCGGCCGTCACCGTCTCGCGGATGACGTCGTACAGGGAGGTCTTCCGATCCCGGCCGCTTCCCATTGGCACGAGTTCCAGATGTTCGACCGTGCGCTCCGAAAGCCACATCCGCCCCGGTTCGAGGAGCGGCCGCGGCGGGGCAAGATGGCGGAGCGCGGCCATCTGCGTGTCCCTCAGGTATTGAAAGGCCATGTTGCAGGCGGATACCGCAGCCGATCCCGCCCGCAGGCCGAGCGCCTCCGGCGACGTCACACCATAGTGCATGAGAAACGCGTCGCCCGACGGGGCGGGGACGCGTGTCACGATGGCTCCGTGCCGATTCACCGTCTCCTCGAGCCAACTGGGAAACGCCTGCGCGCCTTCGAGCAGGATCTCGCGCGGCCGAAATCTGGCGACGTGATCGCGCACATCCTCGGCGCTCCCGGCCCCGAACCACACGTCGCCGGCGCCGACGTCGACGAGCGCAAGGCCGACTTCGTCGCCTTGGAACGCGAGCGCCGCGAGGTAGCGCGCGTCCGACTCCTCCATCACCGCCGTGCCCGGCGTGACGATGCGGACAATCTCGCGGCGCACCAGGCCCTTCGCCGCCTTCGGATCCTCGACCTGATCGCAGATCGCCACGCGAAACCCTTGCTCGATGAGCCGCTCGAGGTACCCGTCCAGCGCGTGATGAGGGACGCCGCACATCGGCACCCTCCCCGCCTCGCCCGCGTCGCGCCCCGTGAGCGTGATGTCGAGGGCCTGGCTCGCGACGACGGCGTCCTCGAAGAACAGCTCGTAGAAGTCTCCCAGGCGGAACATCAAAAGCGTATCGCCGTCGAGCTTCGACTTGATCTCACAGTATTGCCGCATCATCGGCGTCAGGCTCACGAGTCGACCTCCTCACGCTCCGGCCCTCGCGTGGCAGGATCCGCCACAGCCTCCTGAACACCCGCCGCTCCCGCACATGCGCGGCCCCCGCTCGACAGGGAGCGTCCCGTGCAAATTCGCCAAGATCACCTCGACGACCTCCTGCACGAGGGCGTTCAACTCGTCCTGAGCAGCCTTGTATTGCAGCGCAACGGGAATCTCGTACAGGCGCTCCCAGAGGTCATCGATCTCCCGCTTCATGCGCAGGTATTTTTCATGCGATTCCCCAAGCCTGTCCCTGAGCGTCCAGAGCCCATTCGTCTTCTTCTTGAGCTCGTCAAACAGGCGCTGCGCCCGCGGATTGCGCTCCATCTTTTCTCTCGCGTGCCAGTACGATCGACACTCATCGGACTGCCGGATCATCTCCGCGAGTTCATCCGCGACAGCCAGAATGGTGTCCGTGCCGACATGCGTCGCAAGGGCCATCACGAGACCACCTCTTCCACCTGCGCGATCTCGCCCTTCAACAAGAACGTCTGCGGCTCCGTCACGCGCACGCGGATGCGCTGCCCGATGAGCGACTTGTCGCCTCGGAACAGGACCAACTTGTTCGTCCGCGTGCGACCCGAGAGCACTTCTGGATTCGTCTTGCTCTCGCCGTCGACGAGCACTTCGACGAGCGCGCCGCGCAGCTTCTCGTTATGCCGCCGGCTGATCTCGTTCTGCACCTCGTTCAACCGCAGGAGGCGTTCTTTCTTCTCCTCGAGCGGCGTGTCGTCCTTCCACCGCGCCGCCGGGGTGTTCTCCCGAGGAGAGTAGATGAACGTGAACGCGTTGTCGAACTCCACCTCTTGCACTAGCCGCAGCGTGTCCTGGAAGTGCGCCTCCGTCTCCCCGGGGAAGCCGACGATGAGATCGGTCGTGATCGAAACGCCGGGAATTCTTCGGCGAATCTTGTCAACCAGGCGCAGATAGTACTCCCGCGTGTGCGAGCGGTTCATCCGCCGCAAAATCTCGTTGTTGCCAGACTGCACGGGCAGGTGAATGTGTTCGACGACGTTCTCCGACTCGGCGATGGCGTCGATGAGCTCGTCCGTGAAGTTCCACGGATTGGACGTCGTAAACCGGATCCAGCCGATCCCTGGCACCGCATTGACCTGACGCAAGAGGCGAGCGAAGTTGGTCGTGCCGAGATCCACGCCGTAGTCGTTCACGTTTTGCCCGAGCAGCGTGATGTCCTGGTACCCCTCCTGAACCAACTCCGCCACTTCGCGCAGGACGTCCTCGGGCAGGCGGCTGCGCTCGACGCCGCGCGTATACGGGACGATGCAGTACGTGCAGAACTTGTTGCACCCGTATTGCACGTTGACCCACGCGCGCACCCGGTCCTTGCGCAGCTTCGGCCAGTCCTCCACCGTCTCTGGGGCGTTGTCCCAGACCTCCATCACCGTCTCCTGTGACGCGCGGGCGGCATAGAGGAGCGCCGGCAGGCGGTGGATGTTGTGCGTGCCGAACACAAGATCGATCCACGGATATTTCTCTCGCACCATTCGCTGCACGCCCTTCTCCTGGGCCATGCAGCCGCACAGGCCGAAGATGAGCTCGGGGTTTTGACGCTTGAGGGGCCGCAGCCGGCCGATCTCGCCAAACACCTTCTCCTCCGCGTTTTCCCGAACCGCGCAGGTGTTGAAGAGGATGAAATCGGCCTCCTCCACATCCTGCGTCGGTTCATAGCCCATGGCGGTCAGAAGGCCCGCCATGACCTCCGTGTCGTGCTCGTTCATCTGGCAGCCGTACGTCCGGATCAAAAACCGGTACGGCTCTCCGCTTGGCTTCCGACCCACTCGATACGCGCGCGTGAGCGAATCGGCATCGTACGACACGCGCACCGACTGATTGGGCCGATGCGTCTGTCCAAACACGAGGCCGAGGCCCTTTTCGAGCCTTCCCTCGCGCGCGAGGCGAATCAAGTTCTCCATATCTCAACACTCCGCCGTCTGGAATGATAGTTGCGTCTTGCACATCTAATCTCACATGATACCATAAGCAGTAAAGTGTATAAACGTGGTGAGGAACTCGTCATGTCGGAGAAAGTGAACGTTCCTACCTTCGAGGTGCACGTGGCCTTCCGCGAGCACCCGCTGGACGGCGCCGTGGTCGCGCCCAATAAAAAATCGTACGCCAGCGATTTCCCTGAGATCGACGAGATTCTCCAATCCCATCGAGCTCTGCTGGTGTACGACAGCAAGTGGCACTATATTCCCCTGCACCAGATTCAATATGTGACCAAAGGCAAGCAGCGCTTTCTGCTGCCGTGGCCGCTCGTCTAACGCGAGATGCCGGCGAGGTCCCGCAGGATCTCAATCACGCCCGCGCTCGCGCGGCGCGCGATGTCGGGCTCGTCAAATCGCATCGGCTTCGCGTTCGCTTCGAACAACCAAGGGTGTCCGGCTTCGTCGAGGCCGACGTCGATGGACATTTCGCGCACGTGCCCTGGCATCGACCGCTCAATCGCTGCGGCGGCGGATCGGGTGAACGAGACGAGCCTGGCATCGACTTCTTCACTGCGGGACCCGAACACTTCGCGCAGCACGGTCCACCGGTCTGCGATATGGCCGCCGTTCGGGACGTGGCTCGTAATGCTTTCTGCACCGCTGACGCGAATCCCATAACCGACAACCTGCCAGCTCGGCCCTGGGCGCTGAAGGAGAACGCGCGCGTCGCACGGTCGCCCCTCGAAGCGAATGACAGGCACGGCAGCCTGCGCCACGTAGGCGCCTGGGAGACGCGCTCGACGAAGGGCTTCGTCCAACTCTCGAAACTCGTGAACCGTCCAATGCTCCGCCCGATGGGCGCGCTGCGCCCACACCTCGAAGGTGTCGCCCCGGCGCTCCACGCGCACGATGCCGCGCCCGATGCTGCCGCCCACGGGCTTCAAATAGACCGCTTGGTGGCGGCTCAAAAGGTCCATCAGCGAGTCCGCACCCGCAAACATCCTTGTCTCCGGGAGGTGTTGGCCGAGCCCTGCGCGGCGAACGGCTTCGTAAATCTTGGCCTTGTTGAAGTAACGGTGATTGAAGAACGGGATGCCCATCGCCTGGAGTGTGGCGCGCGCCTGTTGCACCGGAGCGCTCGCTTCGAGCGCCCGGTTTGGGATGCGATTGTACACTGCAAGCGGGCGAGGCAACCACATCCGTTGCCAATTGCGAAAGCCCAACCTGACGTACCCGTTCCAGAACGCTCCTTCAGCAACCGATTCTGGCGTGATCACATACACGAGGAATCCTCGCTTTTGTCCCGCTGCAAGAATATCACGGAAATAACGCCGCGATCCGGCGAATCCAGTTGGATGTTCCGCGGTGAGAATGGCAAAGGCCGGGCCATCATGCCGCCACGTGACGTCTCTCGCCTGGCCGCTGTGGACATTTCCACGGAATGCCTCACTCATGACCCCCACCTCACGCGACGTGCAATCTACACGCTTCGGGCTGCGGAGACATGTGTCCGTTTCGGCCCCTGCGCGCGGCGGAGGGGTACTCCCCACTCCTGGCGAACGTCCACCGTCTCGTCCCAGGTCTCCCCACGTTCGATCATCGCAAACAGCGGTTCGATGGCGTCCTGATGCTGGGCGTACTCGGGATGCGCACGGATGGCGTCGATGTTGCGCAGCAGGATGGGCCGCAGCGCCTCGCGGTCAGCACTGTAAAACGCCAATTGAAGTTGCGGAGAGTAGATGTCATACAAAGGAAGTTCGCGGTGATGACGAGCGACCAGGTGAGCGAGGTGAAACGCGGCACGGGTAGCCGCGTGACTACATACGAAGCTCGCGGGCGTCCGATACTCGAATCCGCCGTGCGACTTTTGGCGCACGTCGCCCAAAAATCCGTACTTGGGCCGACGCCACTGAGCGCGGACGGGGTCTTCGACGGCCATGAGGGGTAACCCGACGTAGTGATCGAGCGCCCGGACCAACCGCGCGCCGAGCGGCACCCCGGAGATGTGAATGTGCCCTCCCGTGCAGTACGGCCGAAACGGAGCACTGCCCGCTCGCCATTCGACGCCAGGTCGATTGATGATCTCGCTCGCTTCCTGCATCAACGCACGCAGGTTCAGCAAGAGACCCTCGGGTGAAGAATCGGGTGCCGGTCGAAGCTCCATCAGGGGCAAGCGCCGGCCGTCGAATTGGACGCTGCGGTCGTCGCATCCGATCCGACCCTTTCTAGGAAAATACTTACTTGCGAGTACCATCTTCCCTTGCGCATTTCTCAGCATGATTTCGACATCGGCGCCAAGTGTGACGGCCGGCGGACCTAGGCGGCGCCACTCTTCTTCCCGCTCGACGAAGCGCTGGATGGCATCCCGGTATAACTCCAGTAAGCGACCCTCCAAGATGGGCGCGGCGCTCACGTCCAGTACCTGGAGAAAGCCGCGATCGGAGACGCCAATGGAGACGAGGCCGAAGTCGAGCCCCAGCGCGTGCAGCGTGCGCGTCGCCAGGTAGGTGGCACGGCGCGTCTGTCCGTCGCTGTCGAGCGGCACCTCCTCAAACGAATCGTGGATCCGCGAAATGCGGGATGAGGTCCAGTCCACCCCCGAGTCCGAGCGAAAGCAGCCGATGGGCACAAAGTCGAAAATCGGGATGCGGTATTGACGGCTGAACGTCGTGGGAAGCCCGTCTCGATTCACGCGGGGCGCGACGCGCACGCCCACCCGCCTTAAAAACTTCGCCATCTGCGCGCGCGAAGCGATGCGGCGCTGGGCTTCGCTGCTGTTCAGCACGGTGCCGTGGGCCGGATCGCTCTCCTCCATCATTCCCCATCGAACCAATACGTCGCGATCCGTCATTCGATTGCTCGCCGTGTACCTGGAGAGGCGAGGCACGCTTGCCATGAGCCGTCTGGCCGAGGGCTGGTTTTTAAACAACAGATAGTACGCCATCTGCACTCCCCCCTGGTTCGGCGCGACTCACGACGGCCGGCGCGCAAGGAACAGCGCGTATTCCATCGGTCGCCTAAACGAAAGTTCGACCAGGTCGTCGCGGCCGCTCGCCGACGCAGGTGCTTTGCGCGGCTTGGAGTTGACCTCAATGACCCACACGAAACCGCGCCGATCGACGCCGAGATCGATACCGAGTTCGCCAAAGGTGCGTCCCGCGCCCGCTTCAACTGCCTCCGCCACCGCCTCGGCGACGCGGCGGATCGAAGCGCGCACACGCTTCTTCGCTTCGTCAGGAAAGGCGCCGAGAATCGCGCGGTCCACAGGCATGGCGCCGCCGCCCGTCGCGAGATTGGAAGTGAAGTCCCCGGATTTCGCGACCCGGGCAAACATCTTGGTGCGCTTCCAAGCGCCGGTGCCGTCGCGCTGCAGCAGGATGCGAACATCGACAGGCCGTCCGTCGAGCGCGACGAGATCGATACCCTGCTGCCAAATATACGGCCGCCTTCGCAATTGCGTGCGGAACAGTTGCACGGCCTCGGCAGGTGAAGCGGCGGTGCCGCGGACGACGCCGTCCCGCGATCGCTTCCATTCGTACGAAACGGACCCGTCTTTCTCGAGCGCAAAGCGAACGATGCCGAGACCGAGGCTCCCGTGAAGGGGCTTGAGAAACGTGACGTGGTGGCGGGCGACAAAGGCCGCCGCCTGAGCGAGAGACCTGTGACGAATGGTTTCAGGCACGTGCGAACGCACGGGAGAGCGCCGCAACCATTCGTAGATCTGCCACTTATCAAAGAAGCCGTCGTTGAAGAACCGATCCCCGTACGCGGATGAAAGCGCCTGTCGAATCGATCGATAGGCCGCGTTTCGCTCGATCTTGCGAGAGACCAGTTGGTCGTAGATCACGTCGGGAAACGGATAAACGCGCTCCACCCATTGGCCGTTTGTACGAGAGAAGCCGCGGATGCGCCTCGCCTGGAGATCGACGTCCCCTAAGCCAAACACGAACGCCTCCGCCCCCAGCGATTGCGCGATCTCGACCATCCGTCGAATCCCCGCCATTTGATCACTCTCTCGGAGGGTCTCCCGGCGTACGTCCCATCGCGGGTGATCCAGAATGCCAATGAGCGGCCGCTGCACCATCTTCCTCACCCCCGCAGTCATCCCCCGCGCCGCTGTCGAACTTGGATAGCATATTCCAGTAACGCTTGGAGTGACAGACGATGCACCTTGGGATCCAGCCGGCGCAGCATTTTGCGGCCGGGCGTGGGGTTGAGCTCGATGAAGTACGGGTGGCCGTCCTCGCTCACCGCGAGGTCTAGCCCCAGTTCGGCATACGGCCCAAATCGCTCGCGAGCGAGCTGCGCGATGGTCATGGCGATCTCGTCCAACCGGTCGACGAGATCGCTCGCCGGCTGCGGCCCGAACACCTCGGCGAGGACAGCATCCGCGGCCCGCGGTTCACTGCCCGTGTGAATGTTGGTGGTGACCGCCTGAGGCTTGGCAACGCGCGCGACCCTGGCGATGATCCGCGGTTGGTCACCGTCGCAGACGAGCCATCGAAGGTCAAATGGCCTGTTTCCCGTACGAGCGAGGGGGATGGTTTGCTGAGCCACGGATGGCAGCCACGAACGAGTGGGCCAAGCGCGTGAGAGATCGGACGGCGTCGCCACCACGATAGGTCCGCAGCCCGACGCAGGCCATAGCTCGATGCGGCCCGCTCGCCTCCGCACGCGGTGGACGCCCTGGCCCTGCGTCCCGTTGAGCGGCTTGACATACAGGTCGTCCTGCCTGGTGAGAAGCGCCACGAGGTCCTCTATCCGAGCGCACAACCAGGTGGGCGGGAGATGAGGTCGTAGGCGTTGGTGTACGCGAAGCCAGGTGTACATTTTCCATTTATGTCCACTTTGTCGAGGAAGTGTATGTAGAAGCCCCTGTCGGCGAAGCGCGACTAATTCCCTTGCGGCGACGGCTGGTTGGCGGTGGAAGACGCCGGACCGGCGCAACACCATGCCGACGTCGTTGCGTGGCGCTACTTCCCACTCGGCGCCCGTAAACACATGCGCGCGTCCGGCCGATAGATCGCCTGGCGTCAGGACTTGTACGTCCACGCCCCCACCGCGCCCGAGGAGGGTGAGATCTTGGAACAACCGCGTCTGTTCGCCGAACTTCCGCGACCCCGGAAAGGGGCCGTCCGCGTAGATGGTCAGTTGTGCGCGTGCAACGTCATCCCCCATGCGCGCACCTCCTCCCGGACACAAAGGGAGGGGGCGCCTGCCCCCTCGAATGCGGTCGCGCCTTCAGTCTTCAATCTCGACTTCCTCGACCTGACTCTCCTCTTCGAAGAAGTCGGCGTCTTTCTTGTCCGCGAGGTCGACCGTGACGACACACAACTTGGTCTGACCAATCACCTCGACGCCAAGTTCCTTCTCGACGCGCACCAACACCTCGGAGCCGTTGCCCGTCAGGGTGGCGTCCAGGCAGTTCGGGCTCTGGATCACGTGCACGCACACCTCGCGGCTGTCGCGCACACAGGCGTCGTCGATGTCGCGAAGGGCAATCTGTTCCGTGTACGTGACGGTCTCCTTGGCGACCGCCGTGTCCGTGTTGCCGTTGTACGAGTACCATACATTGATGTCAAACCGGCCCCGGACCTCGACGTAGTCGCCGACCAACTCCGCCTCGTACACGTGGTTCATCACCCAGCAGCCTCCGATTGTGCTCGGGCGGTGGGCCGGACGAACGGTGTACGTGGTCTGAGAGTACTTGTTGCCGCGGCCACACACAGCATTGGCCATGATTTCCCGGTAGCTGAGGTCTTTGCTGGACAGCACCATGCGGCTACCTCCTCTGTGCAGAAATCGAGCGGACCTGCGCTCGCAGGGATCGAACCGATTGCGAGGCAAGGAGCCAGCGGGCATCGCGCCCGGCGGCTTCTGCCCAGTCGCGCTCACAGCACATCGTATGCATGGGCGAATGGAGGTGCGCCGAGATGAACACGGGAGGGGAAAAATTGGGCGATGGCCCAAAGGGTTTAAGCGGAGGATTTGCGGAGGGTTCTCCCAGACTTGCGGAGGTTTCGGTTTTGCCGCAAACGTCGGTGACGCAATCCAACCATAGGCCGCCTCAGGCGGCGATTTGGCGATTCCGTCAGAGCGGCGACGTAGAAGGAAGCTGACGCAACAGAAACGCTTCAAAATTGCGGAAAAGGAAGTCCTGCGCGAGGTCTTGGCCGTACCGGTCGCACAGGCGTTCCGCGAACGTGCGGTAGTCCCGGCTGGCCGCGAGGCCGGGAATGTCCGCAGACGTGCCGTCGAAATCCGATCCAAAGCCGACGTGGCGGTGCCCTCCGAGATCGAGCACGTGGTCCAAATGGCGGAACACGTCGTCCACCCCGACCGGATCCGGTCCGACGAATGATGGCTGAAACGTCAGTCCTATCCACCCGTCCCGGCGGATGATCTCGCGAATGACATCGTCCGTCAGATTCCTGCGGTGAGGATGGACGGCACGCGCGTTCGCGTGCGACGCCATGACGGGTCCATCCGTGAGCCGCAGCACGTCGCGCACACCCGCGTCATGCAGATGGGCGAGATCGATCCACATCGACAGATGCTGCATCTCACGCAGCACATCGCGCCCAGCGCGGGTGAGCCCAGCGCCTCGCAACTCGCCGCATCCGTCGGCCAACTCGTTCGCGTCGTTCCACGTCAGACCGACGCCTCGAACGCCGAGCCGGTACAGTACGCGAAGGAGTTCGACGCGCCCGCGCAGGCAGCCGCCGCCCTCAAGTGACAAGATGGCGGCCATTTGTCCCTGTTGGCGGGCGATGCGTAGATCTTCCTTGGAACGCACCGCCCGAACGTCGGCCAGGATAGCAATTTGCTGGTAGAAGGCGTCAATCTGCCGTAAAACTTGCGCGAGTTGCGTGTACGAGTCCAAGGACGGATCGACGAAGAGCGCGAACACTTGTGTGGCGACACCACCTTCGCGCAGGGAATGATAATTCGCGCGCAGATGGGGCGAGTCGTCCAGAAACGCCACGTTGCCCTCCGCCAACTTCATCAGGACGTCTACGTGTGCGTCGGCCACAAGCATTCGCGCCACTGAAGTTCATCCTTTCTCAACGAGGCTCTACGAGCAGGCGAATGGCAGTTCGGTCTTCGCCATCAATCTTGATGTCCGTAAAGGCAGGTACGCAGACCAGGTCGATTCCGCTTGGTGCGACGAACCCCCTCGCGATGGCGACGGCCTTCACGGCTTGATTGAGGGCGCCCGCGCCAATGGCCTGAATCTCTGCCGAACCTTGCTCGCGCACGACGCCGGCGAGGGCGCCTGCGACCGAATTGGGATTGGATTTTGCCGAGACTTTTAACACATCCACGGTGAGATGACCTCCTCTGTTCCGTCGGCAGTAGGACACTATACGATATTCGCCAGAAAGCCCTTTATGCCAACGGACAAGAGGGGTCAAACGTCGCCCAACAGCGCACGGCTCGCGGGAAACGCGAACGGATGTATAAAAATAGGGTCAGCCTCCAGGCTGCCCTATTTTGCGTATTCAACGGCTCTAGTTTCTCGAATTACCGTCACCTTGATCTGGCCGGGATAGTCGAGTTCATTCTCGATCTTCTTGGATATCTCCTTCGCAACCAGCGCAGACTCAGCATCGTCGACCAATTCGGGTTTTACAATGATGCGGATCTCGCGACCCGCCTGAATCGCATAACTCTTCTCGACACCCGCGAACGAATCCGCGATATGTTCGAGCTTCTCCAGACGTTTCATATACACTTCCAGTGTTTCGCGGCGCGCACCCGGGCGAGCCGCCGAGATGGCGTCTGCCGCCGCGACGATCACGGAAATCGGTGAGGTGAACTCCACGTCGCCGTGGTGTGCGGCGATACAGTTGATCACGACGGGATGCTCTTTGTATCGACGCGCAAGATCAACGCCGATCTCCACGTGCGACCCCTCCACCTCGTGCGTGACCGCCTTGCCGATGTCGTGCAGCAATCCACCTCGGCGCGCAAGGGCAGCGTCGAGCCCGAGCTCGGAAGCCATCATCCCTGCGAGATGCGCAACCTCGATGGAATGCTTCAGCACGTTTTGCCCGTAACTCGTGCGGAAGCGCAGGCGACCGAGAAGTTTTACCAGGTCGGGATGCAGGCCATGGACATTCGCGTCAAACGTGGCCTGTTCTCCCTGCTCGCGGATGACGTCCTCGATTTCCCGGCGAGCCCGCTCTACCATCTCCTCGATCCGCGCAGGGTGGATGCGCCCATCGGCGACCAGTCGCTCGAGCGCAATTTTGGCGATCTCGCGACGGATGGGGTCAAACCCTGACAGAATGACCGCTTCCGGCGTGTCATCGATAATCAAGTCCACGCCCGTAAGCGACTCGAGGGTTCGGATATTGCGGCCTTCTCGTCCGATGATGCGGCCCTTCATCTCGTCATTCGGCAAGTTGACCACCGTCACGGTGATCTCGGAAGCATGATCCGCCGCACACCGCTGGATGGCGTTGGCGACAATGTCCCTCGCCCGCCGATCCGCCTCGCGTTTGGCTTCTTGTTCAATCTGCTTGACCATGACCGCCGCATCATGGCGCGCCTCGCGCTCAACCTGTTCCAGGATGAGCTGCCTCGCGCTTTCTCGCGTCAAACCGGAAATTCGCTCGAGCTCCCTGACCTGTTCCTGGCGCAGAGCCTCAGCCTCGTCTTTGAGCGCCTGGATGGCTAGTTCTTCGCGGCGAAGCTCCTCCGACTTCTGCTCCAGGACTTCGAGCTTCTTATCGAGCGCCTCCTCTTTTTGCAGGATTCGACGCTCCATCCGTTGAATCTCGTTGCGTCGCTCGCGCAGCTCCTTCTCGGCCTCCTGCCGGATGCGGTGAGCCTCTTCCTTGGCTTCAAGGACCGCTTCCTTGCGCCGAGCCTCGACGTCCCGCTGCGCGGCTTCTATAATTTCCAAGGCGCGCGCTTCTGCGGCGCCAATCTTGGCCTCGGCGACCATGCGCCGGACCACGTAACCCACACCTAAGCCCAAGCCTAGACAAACCAGCGAAACCACAATCAACAGCCAGACTGCGACTTCCAATGAGGCGCCTCCTTGCTCCGGTCGACGATCACCTGTTCGCATCGGAACCATGACGTCTTCGAGCTAGAGGCCGTAGGTGATACGCACTTTTATTCTACGTGTTGTTTCAAAACGGTGTCAAGAAAAGGCGATTACGCCCGTGGGTCGACTTCCTGCTCACCCAGCCGTCTGATGGCTTCTCGCACCGCCCACCGCGCAAGGGAAGGTGAAAATCCCTTCCGCACAAGGCGCATCAGGATCCGGCGTTCATCCACGTCCGCAAGGCGGCCAGCCGCGCGGCGAAAAGATTTCTCCGCGAGCCTGAGCGCGGCCTCTCGCTCTCGTTCATCGTCGACGCACGACTCCAGGGCTTGGGTCACGAGCGCAGTCGGCGCCCCCCGAGATCTCAATTTCGCGCGAATTTCCCGGCGGCTTCTCGTCCCCCCCCAAACGTCCACGAGATCCCGCACGAGCTTCTCGTCATTGAGAAGCCCCTTCTCGCGCAGGCGGGCCATCGCCCCCTCGATGACCTCACGCTCCCAGCCCTTGCGCAGGAGCGCCCGACTTAACTCACCTTCCAAGCGCGGGCGAACCTCGAACAGTTTCAGCGCCTCACGCAGGGCTCGCGCCACCTTCGATCTCCTCTCCAGATCCGCGTACTGCTTCACGGAGATCCTCATCCCGACCTTGAGCCCGCAATCGACCCAGTCTTCGGCTGTCAGGTACAGAGAGGGCGCACCTTCGAACTCCGCGCAAATGAGGGAGCGCCATTTGCCCGTGGCCTCCGTGCGGCGAATGAGAACGAACGATTCCTCATCAGAAGGCGTCGAAGTCGTCGAAGGCGTCTGCGCCATCGTCCGCATCCTCCGCAGCGGCGGCCACCAGCGGTTTTGCCGGATTCACGTGGAAGTACTCGCGAACCGCCGCCTCGATTTGCTCCGCGATCTCCGGATGCTCCTTTAAGTACTGCTTAGCGTTTTCACGCCCTTGTCCAAGGCGCTCCTCGCCAAAGGAATACCAGGCTCCGCTTTTCTGAACGACGTCGATTTCCGTAGCAATATCGATCAGGCTGCCCTCGCGCGAGATCCCTTCCCCAAACATGATATCCACGTCGCACTGGCGGAACGGCGGAGCGACCTTGTTTTTCACAACCTTGATTCGCGTCCGCGATCCCACCACGTCATTCCCCTGTTTGATGGCCTCAACGCGCCGAACCTCCAACCGCACAGAGGCGTAGAATTTCAGCGCGCGCCCGCCTGTCGTGGTCTCGGGATTTCCAAACATGACGCCGACCTTTTCCCGGATCTGGTTGATGAAGATGGCAATGGTCTTCGATTTACTGATGGCGCCCGCCAACTTGCGCAACGCCTGCGACATCAGGCGCGCCTGCAATCCGACGTGCGAATCGCCCATGTCGCCCTCCAGCTCATTCTTCGGGACCAGGGCTGCCACGGAGTCTACGACGATCACGTCCACCGCGCCACTTCGAACGAGCGCCTCCGCGATTTCGAGCGCCTGCTCCCCCGTGTCCGGCTGAGAAATCAAGAGTTCGTCGATGTTGACCCCAAGCTTTTGGGCGTACACCGGATCCAGCGCGTGTTCCGCGTCGATGAACGCCGCCTGACCGCCGAGCTTCTGCACCTCCGCGACAACGTGTAGCGCCACGGTCGTCTTGCCCGACGACTCCGGCCCGTAGATTTCCACGATTCTGCCACGAGGAAGTCCTCCGACGCCGAGCGCAATGTCAAGCGCAATCGATCCCGTCGGCACGGTCTCCACCGTCATTGCGGCCGCTTCACCGAGCCGCATGATGGAGCCCTTCCCAAATTCCTTTTCAATTTTTCGCAGGGCTTGTTCCAAAGCCGCTTTTTTGTCTCCCATGGCACACCATCCCTCAATTTCTTCAAGCGCGTATGCCCGTGAGCCTCTTCTCCGCTTGCTCCCGAACACGAGAACCTATTCGCGAACGCTCGCAGGAATCCTTCGATCCGATTGTACACGTTCCTGCGAAAAATGCAAACAAACGTTCGCATTGACGTTTCCGTTCCCCCAGGCGAAGCAAGAGCCGGACACTCGCGTGTCCGGCTCTCCCCCTGCTCGATCTGCGTTCAGCGGCGCGACGAGCGCGGCTTCGCGGGCTCCAAATTCACCCGCGTGCCATTGATTCGGCTTTGGCGCAGCGCCTCGTAGACGAAAGGCGCGCTCTCTTCCTCCACCTCGATGAACGTAAACTTCTCGAACATGTCGATCCGCCCAACCGCGTCGCCCGGCACACCGGCCTCTTCGGAAATGGCACGCACAAAATCCTGCGGGCTCATCCGAGCTGTGCGGCCGACATTGACGAAGAACCGCACCATCCCCGGCCGCGCGCCCGTGTCTCCGAAGTCGTATTCGTCCGCCTCCGACCGGTTCCCATCTCCTGAGGAAGCAAGTTTCAGCAGGGCTGAAGCGATATCGATGGGATCGTGCTCGTCCACGAGGCCACTCAGAATCGCGCGATACGGCGCGAGGCCGCCCTCGCGGATGACGTCCACGATTTTGCTGCGCCACATCTCCGCCTGCCGCTCGGCCACGTCCTCCAGCGACGGCACCTCGCGGACCGTGATCTTCTGCTTGATTTCCCGCTCAATCTGCTTCAACAGCTTGTATTCGCGCGGCGTCACCAGCGTAATCGCGAGACCTCGCTTGCCAGCGCGCCCGGTGCGGCCAATGCGATGCACGTACGACTCGGGATCCTGCGGGACGTCGTAGTTAATGACGTGCGTCACGTCGTCGACGTCCAGGCCGCGAGCCGCCACGTCCGTCGCGACCAACAGCTCGATTTCGTTTTTGCGGAACTTCCGCATGACTCTGTCGCGTTGGGCCTGGCTCAGGTCGCCATGAAGTCCGTCAGCCAGGTACCCCCGCGCAAGCAGGGCCTCGACGAGATCGTCCACACCGCGCTTCGTCCGGCAGAAGATGATCCCGAGCTGGATGTCCTCGCTGTCCACGATGCGGCAGAGGCTGTCGAGCTTGTTGCGCTCGAGCACCTTGTAGCACACTTGATCGATCTGCGGCACGGTCACCTCGCCGCGATTGACCGTGATGTGCTGCGGATCACGCATGTAACGCAGCGCGAGGCGCTTGACCTCGTTCGGGAAGGTGGCCGAGAACAGCATGGTCTGCCGATCGCTCGGCGTCTCGCGCAAAATGGCTTCGATGTCGTCAATGAAGCCCATGTCGAGCATCTCGTCGGCTTCGTCGAGCACGACCATCCGGACATCGCTCAGCGACAACGTGCCGCGGTGGATGTGGTCCAACACCCGTCCCGGGGTACCAATGACGATCTGCACGCCTTGCTTCAGAGCGCGGATTTGGTGCACAATCGACTGCCCGCCGTAAATCGGGACGGATCGGACACGCTTGTATTTCGCGATCTTGCGGATCTCACCCGCCACCTGAATCGCCAGCTCGCGCGTAGGGGTCAACACGATGGCCTGCACGCGCGGCTCCGTCGACACCCGTTCCACCAGCGGGATTCCAAACGCCGCCGTCTTCCCTGTGCCGGTCTGCGCCTGGCCGATCACGTCCCGGCCCTCCAGCACGACCGGAATACACGCCGCCTGAATCGGCGATGGCTCTTCAAACCCCATATCGTGAATCGCCTGCAGTACGCGGCGGTTCAACCCAAAAGACTCAAACGATGACATACTCTCAACCTTTCTCTCCTCTGCCTGTCTTGTCTCTTCCCACATCAGAATCTCCATTCAACTCCTGCCACAGTCTCCAGAGCGCCTGTTTGCAACTGCGGATGCGAATCTGGGCGCGCGAACCGCGCAGTCTGAGCTCATACACCTGCGACCCACGTGGTCCCGCGAGCCCCACGTACACAAGACCCACCGGTTTTTCCGGCGTACCGCCGCCGGGGCCCGCGATGCCCGTCACGCCAATGCCGTACGTCGCCCCGAGTTTCGCCCGGATGCCCTCCGCCAGCTCGCGCGCCGTTTGTTCCGACACGGCTCCGTGTGCCGCCAAGGTCTCGGCGCGAACACCCACCACAGACTCCTTGATCCGATTGTCGTACGCCACGACACCGCCCACGAACGCGGCTGAGCTGCCGGGCACGTCCGTGATCATCTCGGCCAGCATGCCGCCGGTGCAGCTTTCCGCCACGGCCAACGTCGAGCCGGTCTCGTGGAGCCGCCGCAAGACGACGGAGGCCAGCGAGTCGTCGTCGACGCCGTAGATAAACGGCCCGAACCGCTTGCGCAACTCGTCCTCGACCGGACGGATCAGTTCCCAACACGCCTCTTCCGTGGGACCCGATGCCGTGATGCGGAGCACCATCTCGCCCTCCCCGGCGTACGGAGCCACGGTCGGGTTGTCCTTGCATGTCAGATCGGCGATGCTAGCATCCACATCCGACTCGCCGATGCCGCAGAAATGGAGAATCCGGGAAACCAACTTGCGCGTGCCGCCAAAGTGGTCAACCAGGCGAGGAATCACGTAATTTTGCAGCATGGGACGCATTTCGAGGGGCGGACCCGGAAGAAGAAAGTAATGCACGCCGTTGTGAAACACATACTGTCCCGGCGCGGTCCCGTTCGGGTTTGGAATCCATTCTCCGCCCTCGATGACGAGGGCCTGCTTCCGGTTCTGCTCCGGCATGGGCCTGCCTCTTCGTTTGAAATAGGACTCGACCTCGGCGAGCGCCTCCTGGGAAAGCACGAGTCGTCTTCCCAGAAACTTCGCCAGCGATTCCTTCGTCAAGTCGTCCTGCGTCGGCCCCAGTCCTCCCGTCGCGATCACGACGTTCGAGCGCCGGGACGCGATGGAGAACGTCTCCATAATCCGCGCCTCGTTGTCTCCTACCGCACTGTGATAGTACACGTACATTCCGTGCTTCGCAAGTTCCTGCGAAATCTCTCGGGCATGCCCGTTGTGGATCTGCCCAATGACAATTTCTGTACCGACCGCAATCAGTTCGGCGCGGCAAGGCTCTGCCAAGGACACAGCCACCCTCTCCATCCTGACAAGCGCCTCACGA
Organism: Alicyclobacillus sp. CIJ1; assembly: GCF_057538885.1. Lineage (NCBI taxonomy): Bacteria > Bacillati > Bacillota > Bacilli > Caryophanales > Alicyclobacillaceae > Alicyclobacillus > Alicyclobacillus sp. CIJ1. Next base: position 42,568 of record NZ_BAAJPH010000103.1, read on the forward strand.
GGCGCGCGACAAAATCATCTCTCGATTTTTCAAGAAATAGTCGATCGCCGACACCACAGTCATGATCACCATCACGTAGATCATCACCTGGGCAATCGGAACATTGATGACGGAAAAAGGGAAATTGTTCAACATCAAAAGCACGATTCCCACCATCTGCGCAGTCGTCTTCCACTTACCCCACTGGCTTGCCGCCACCACCACCCCGTCTCCCGCTGCGATGAGGCGGAGCCCGGTGACCGCGAACTCGCGGCTGATGATCACGATGGCGACCCAGGCCGGCATGCGCTGCATTTGAACCAGAATGATGAGCACCGCCGACACCAACAGCTTATCCGCCAGCGGGTCGAGAAATTTGCCGAAGTTTGTGATCATCTTCCGCTTCCGCGCGATGCGTCCGTCCAGTGCGTCCGTGGCCGCCGCCGCAATGAAGACGAGCGCAGCCAGGACCTCGTTTGCGGTGGTGGTCTGTCCGTGGAACGTCACCGAACCGATGTGGAACGGGACCAACAGGATGACGCAGACGACAGGCACCAGCAGAATCCTGGCCAGTGTAATCCGATTTGCCAGATTCAACGGCCCACGCCCCTCTTGTCCAATTTGCGCACGGGCACCCCATCACGAGCGATAGTTCGTGAATTGCAGCGGAACATCCAAATCGGCGTTCCGCAACATCTGAATGACCGCCTGAAGGTCGTCGCGGCTTTTGCCGGAGACGCGGATCTGATCTCCCTGAATCTGCGCCTGGACCTTGATCTTCGAGTCCTTGATGAGCTTGGTGATCTGCTTGGCGTGATCGGCGTCGAGGCCATTCACAAGCTCGACCACCTGGCGAACCGTGCCCCCGGAGGCAGGCTCGACCTTGCCCGGCCTCAGTGCCTTCAGCGACACATTCCGCTTGACAAGTTTGGTCTTGAGCACGTCCATCAACTGTTCAAGTTTGTACTCGTCATCCGAAATGAGTGTCAGCTTGTCGCCCTCCAGTCGGATCTCGCTCTTCGAACCTTTGAAGTCAAACCTCGTCTCAATCTCCCGCCGAGCCTGCTGAACGGCGTTCGATACCTCCTGAAGATCCACTTTGGACACAATGTCGAACGAAGCCTCTTTGGCCATGTTCCCGCTCCTCTACATCCTCCAGTGTACGCTTCTGACCGTTCCTCGTCACCCTCGCTCGATGACCATCACGGGCGCCCACGTGATGTTCGGAAGCTGGATGGGCTGCCCATCCACTGTGATGGATACCCCCTGGACATGCCCAAGGTGGAAGGTAACGTTGTTCTGCGCCGAGATCGATTTCGACTGTCCTTGATTCAGGATGACGTTCGGCGCCACCGCCTGTCCGTCTGCAGTCGCGCTGAACCACAGCTCGCCCGAATTGACGCTCACCACCACCTGGAGGCTCGTGGCGTTAAGCACTTTGTACGTGTACGTCCCGTTGGCGTACGGCAACGCCACCACCATAGGCTGTGCCTTCTTGACAGGCTGGGTCGCGTGCTTGGGCGGAGCCGTCTTATGCGTGGCAGGCTTGGTCGCCTCTGTCTTCTGCGGACTCGGCGTAGTGGTGTTCGCTCCATGATTCGGTTGGCCGTGGTGGTGATGCAGAAGAACATACAGCCCTCCAACCACCACAAGCGCCCCGACAATGAGAAGTCCTTGTCCGACCCAGGATCCCACCGATCGGACGGGCCGGTCATACGTCTCCCGTCGAGATGCCCCGGTGCGTTCATAGGCCCGGGATCTTGTCCGCTCCATCTCGTTGAGCGATCTCGGCTCTACCATCCGCGCCGCTGGCTTTCGGTCCGCGGCCCGGTTTTCGGAAGTCTGCGCAGAGGGCTCGGCCCTCACGCCTGGCTCACTGCTGCCCGCTTCACCGCCGTCCACGTACTTTTCCAAAAGCTCGCTTCCGTCCAGCCCGAGAACTTCGGCGTAACTCCGGACAAAACCGCGCGCATACACGCGGCCGGGCAGGACATCCCACTGCCCTGATTCCAGCGCCTCGATATAGCGCTTCCGGATTTTCGTCCGCTCCTCGATATCTTCGACCGTGAGTCCGAGCGATTCGCGCCTGGCGCGCAGAATTTGCCCCAACTGCTCGTGCACGCGTCGCCCTCCCTTGTCCTGTGGCGTCTCTATTCCTGAGCCCACGTGGCCGCTTCGTCTTCGAACATATCATAGCGAATTTCTTCCTGCGGATCTCGGCGCAATTCGATCAACATGTCGAACAAATCCCACGTGTAGCGCGTCCGCCGGACAAAAATGTCGGGATGCTCGATCACGACCGGCGCCTTCATGCGCAGGATTTCGTCCACGCAGCGCATATGGTCCTCGCCGCCGCGCATCACGGAGACCGCGCCGTCGATGATGTAGACGAAGGGTTCGGCGCGAAACGTGGCGGATGGAAGCTCGCGCATAATCGTCTGCTTCAGCAGCGTGGACGACACAAACAGCCAACGCTTATTCGCATAGACGCTCGCCGCCACCACCGCCTCGGTCTTGCCCACGCGCGGCTGTCCACGGACGCCAATGACCTGTCGACCGGGGCGCTTCAGAATTTCACCCAAAAAGTCGACCAGAACGCCGAGTTCGTCTCGAACGAACCGATACGTCCGTTTCTCCGTGTCGCTCCGCTCGATAAATCGCCCGTGGCGCAGCGCAAGCCTGTCCCGAAGCGTCGGTTCCCGGAGCGCTGTCACTTCGATGTCTTCCATGGACTCGAGCATGGTCCGAAGCACATCGAGGATGTCCGGCCGATCCACGTCGATCAGGAATCCTCTTCCATACTCGGACACTCCCGATAATTGTACGATGTTGACCCCGAGCATGCCAAGCAGGGAAGCGATGTCGCCCAACAACCCCGGGCGATCTCGGCGAATGTGATACTGGAAGTAATACTCGGCCAAATCGTCTCAACCTTTCTCGCGTCCTACGACAGGTGAAATGTATTCTCGAGGTTCGATCTCACGTTGGCCGGCAGCGAGGAAAAGGCGGCGTCCGCGCGCGCCGCTTCCAACTCCGCTCGAACCTGCAGTGCGGCCCACGCGGTGATCACCGAAGCCGGCAATCGCTTGTCGTCCAGCGCGACGGATGACAAGTCGAGCACAAGGTGCTCCCCAGACCGCCAGGACGCCGGCGATGCGAGGACCTTGAATGCCCGAAGCACCTCCGAAGGGTCGAGGTGACCCGGCGCGATGGCGCAGCCTGGATTCGTCGCCGTTCCGAAACAACCCCAGTTGGGCGTCACACCACGAAGCGACTGAATTGCCGCAGGAGATGCGTCGCCCCCAAGAACACCGAGTTCCACCGCGTACCCATAGCTCGACAAGCTGGGCGCGGCCTGTTGTGGAAGCGGAACCACCCGGACGTTCGCGTTCGTCTGGTACAGACCGACGAAGAACGCCTTTTGTTCAGCAGCGCTCGCCCCCTCCGGGACATACACGAGACTCGGCACGCCGCTGTATACCGCGCCGCTCGTCGATCCCGGCGCCATGGCCACCATCCAATCCCCGCAGAGCGCACCGATGCTGTACGCGATGCCGACGGGATCCTGTGCCACTTCCGCGACATTGCTTGATTCCGTTAGAGGAGCTGGCCAATCGCTGACGACTAGAAAGCGCACGGAAGGATTTGAAGACGCCAACTCGTCGAGGCCCGGCGCGACGACGCTCGCGTCGTCGCATACGAGCATGAGACCTGTCAGTCTCCGTCTCGCAAGCTCCTTCTCCGCCTCCGACAGCCATGTGCTCGACGATACGTGCACCACCTCAACTGCCGTGGCGCCTGCCGTTCCCAGTTGGGATGCAGACGGCGCAAACGGAGGCGAACCCACGATCTCCACGAGCACGGCGGGTTTGTGAACGGTCGGGCGCATCGCCGCAAGATCCGGCGCGCCACAGCCCGCGACATTGGCCGCGACAGCGCAAATCGCCACCGCGAACCGCCACTTTCCTTTCACCGTCGACACTCCACTCCTTTTGCGCGGGCTTCCGCCAGCATCGCTTCACCCTATTGTAAACCTTCGCGATCGGCTTGTCTCATCCCAGGGTGATCTCCACGCTTGCCTTTCACGCGTCTCTCTCACATGATAAGGGTATACGAAAGGATGATGGCGCCGTGGGGGATATCAGCGGAGACCACGTGTCCGTAGCCAAAGCGCTGTACCAGCTTGACTTTTATTTAGAGCAGATCGACGCGCCGTTCGACATTTACGACCTCTATGAGGAGGCCTATCGAGAGCTGCGCGGGAAGTACTACGACGAGACCTGGCTCGATCATCTCGAGGACCACCCGCATGTGCGTGAGTCGCTCGACGAGAATTTTACGCTGCAGACCATCGTGGATGCGCTTCTGCGCACAGGTCACGAGCCGGTTGTTCGCGCGCTGATGCGATCGTTTCGCCGCGAGCAGATCTCCGTCACCCAGCGGTTCATCGACGGCGCAAGCCGACAAAAGGGACGCCCCTAGGCGTCCCTTTTGTCTTCTGGCTGCTTCTGACTCGGAACGAAAGGTCCTCAGTTCGCCAGGGGCTTCAGTTCGATCCAGCACGCTTCGTCCACGCCCGTATCGTCCTGATGTGCGCCCTCCATCGCGCCAGCCAGATCTTCCCCGGCTGTCCGGGCCGCCAAATGCGCGTAGGCACTCCGCCCCAGCCCGGCCGTTCCCACGATGGTTCCTCCCTCTGTGAAGGTGATCTCGGCCTCCGCAATCGGCTCTTTCAACAAGTACAGATCGCTCAAATACGCGTCCGTATCCGCGCGCATATCTCGAAACGCGACCGTCGGGTCTGGCAACTGCCCAGAGGCCGTCTCCACTTCCACCATCGCCGACACGACGAACTGGCCGTCGCCGCGATCGTCGGGCAACACCGCGAGGTCATACAGCCCCGGAATGTCCGCCAGACTCGCGGCGATGGTGTCCATCTCGGCATCCGACGGCGCGGCTTCAGTGGACGTGACGACCCCGCCGGCGCCACGAACGCCAGACGCGTTGCGATCCGCTCCCCGCTCCGACAACGCGTGTTCCAAACCCATGTATCCACACAGCGCGAGAAAAGCCACGGCCATGAGCGTGATGGACGATTTTTGGCGTACCACCCGTCGTCCTCTCCTTGTATTGGACTAGGACATGTATACGGGAGGGCGGACGGGTGTATGCCTCACTCGGCCTGATGCTGGCGCATGAACGAGGCTTTGGCCTGCAGCCACTGCTCTTTCGTGATCAGCACCTCGCGAGGCTTGCTGCCCTCGTATGGTCCCACAATTCCGCTTTGTTCCATTTGATCGATGATGCGTGCGGCACGCGAGTATCCGATGCGAAACCGCCGCTGCAAAAGGGAGACGGACGCTTGCCCCATGTCCACGACGAGATCGACCGCGTCCATGAACAGGCTGTCGAGTTCCGGCTCGCCCTCGTCCTCCGGTTCCTCTTCGATGGCGGTACTCAGATCCATCGTATACACCGCGTGCTGCTGACTCTTCACGTATTCCACGAGCCGCTCAATCTCGCGTTCCGACACGTAAGCGCCCTGCACGCGCGTCGGTTTCGCCGCTCCCACGGGATAGTACAACATGTCACCGCGGCCGAGCAGCTTCTCCGCGCCGCCCATGTCGAGGATGGTGCGGGAATCGGCCATGGACGACACAGCAAACGCAATTCGGCTGGGGATGTTCGCCTTGATGAGACCGGTGATGACGTCGACCGAGGGGCGCTGCGTCGCCACAATGAGGTGAATCCCTGCCGCGCGCGCCATTTGCGCCAAGCGGCAGATGGCGTCTTCCACGTCGTGCGGCGCCACCATCATCAAATCGGCCAATTCGTCGACGATCACGACGATATATGGCAGCGGCTCGAGACCCTCTTCGCGCATGATCTCGTTGAACCGATCGATGTCGCGCGCGCCCCGCTCCGCCATCAGCCGATACCGGTTCTCCATCTCCTGCACGATTTTCTTGAGCGCGCCCGCGGCCAGCCTCGCGTCCGTCACGACGGGCGTCAGAAGGTGCGGAATGCCGTTGTAAATGCTCAGCTCGACCATCTTGGGATCGATCATCATCAGCTTGACCTCGTGGGGCTTGGCGCGCACCAAGAGGGACGCGATCATCCCGTTGATGCAGACGCTCTTGCCTGATCCCGTGGCGCCCGCCACCAGGAGGTGAGGCATCTTCTGTAGATCCCCGACAATCGGTGCACCGGTGATGTCGCGCCCGAGCGCGAGCGCGAGCTTCGCGGGCGAGTTCTGAAATTCGGGCGACTCCAGGACCTCGCGGAGCGTCACCACGGCGATCTCGTCATTGGGAATCTCGATGCCGATGACGGATTTGCCCGGCACCGGCGCCTCGATGCGGATATCCCGGGCCGCCAGCGCGAGCGCGATGTCGTCCTGAAGCGACAGGACCCTCGCGACCTTCACGCCGGCCGCAGGCTGTATTTCGTATCGCGTCACCGTGGGCCCGCGGTGAATTTCCACGACCCGAGCCTGCACGTTGAACGACTGGAGCGTAGACTGCAGCTTCTGCGCATTCTCTTGCACGTTCGCCGTCGCAACAGGCGCGTGCTTGCCCGAAGGTGGATCGAACAGCGTGAGCGGAGGAAGCTGATACGACTCGTCGTGGACCATCGGCCCCACCTCGTACTCGGGCACAACGGTCGAATTTCGCTCCTCCTCACGCGTGGGCGATGGCCTTTTCCGCTCGCTTTTCGACGGGAAGCGGACCACAAGTCCCTTGGCATCGGTCTCGACCACAGGTTCGTCGGGCTCTCCCCAGGGCGGGAGGTCGTCGGCCTTCTCCGGCCGGCTGGCGCGAGCCGCAAAGTCATGGATGATGGGCTCCGCCTCCACCTGAGGAGCCTCCGGCTCCGCTTCCTCCAGCACGTCGCCGTCAATCACCACTGCAGGCCGTGTGGCCCTCGGCGCATCCTCCACCACTTCGGGCTCAGGATCTTTCTCCCGTCTAAACACCTGCCCAGCCTGCCGACGGATGTTGGACCACATGCGGTCTAAAGCCTGCTCCGTATACCGAGAACCGCGACGAACCACGCTCACGAGCGACACCTGGAAGACGAGGGCAATCCCGATAAGCCCCCCCGCGACAATCACCAGGCGCGGCCCCAGCTCGTAGGTCTGCGGCGAATTGAACAAGAGATGTAAGAGTTGAAAGACGAAAAAGCCAATGAGTCCCCCTCCGGCGCTCGGAGGCGCACCGGACGTCGGATGAAAGACGTAGGCGCGCAAGGCCTGCAGCGCGTTCCACTCGCTCGACCAAAAGTACGACTGAAGCCCTTGATCCGCGAGATTGGAATAAAAATTCATCTCAATGAGAGCGAGCATGCACAGGAGCAGGATCAAGAGACCCAGATGGCGGCCGTCCCACACGAAGCGACTCCTGCGCACCATCATGTAAACGGCCGCGTAGCCCACCAAAATGGGAATGAGAAAATACCAGCTCCCAGCGAGGTAGATGCTCACGACGGCCAGGAACTGGCCCACGAGTCCCAGGCGCCCGAGCGCCAGCGCACAAGCCGTGAGCATCGCCAGACCGGTGACTTCGTACTTCAGCACATTCTTTTGCTGCTGCTTGCGAGCCAATCCTCACCAGTCCCTTCCTTAGACTGATGATTCGACCCGGGCGCTCAAACTCCTGCCTTCCGCCTTCAGCGAAGCGCGGTGCCCGGCTGCCACTCAGGCCTGAGATAGTCACTTGCAATGGGGCTTATCAGCCGCACAAGTCTCGGCGTGCCGGATTCGTCCCGGGCGACGATGAGCGTGCGGTGTCCATCCTTCCACTCTTCGAAGCGCGGCCCACTGCCCCACCATCCGCTATAAATTTCGCTCTCTGCCAACGTCGTCCAAAGCATCACTGGATCACCCCCGGCCGAGGAACTTGCGCGAGCACCGCACCTGTTCGGGACTCCTTGTGTTCCCGAATGAGATCTTTCAGTTTCTTCATCGCATGCCCCAGGCCGCCCACTTCGTCGCACAGGCCATACTTGACGGCATCCCGTCCCACCACCGTCGTGCCGATGTCTTTCGCCATCTCGCCAGTGTTGAGCATCAAGTGGCGAAACATGTCCTCCGAAATTCGCGAGTGTTCAACTACGAAACGGATCACCCGATCCTGCATCTTCTCGAGGTACTCAAACGACTGCTGCACGCCAATCACGAGGCCGTTCAAGCGAATCGGATGGATGGTCATGCTGGCGGACTCAGCGATGAACGTGTAATCCGCTGCTACCGCGATGGGGACGCCGATGGAGTGGCCTCCGCCGAGCACGACGGACACCTTGGGTTTCGACATCGACGCCACCAGTTCTGCGATGGCGAGGCCCGCCTCTACGTCGCCGCCCACCGTGTTGAGGATGATGAGCAATCCGTCGATTTTATCGCTCTCCTCCACCGCGACAAGCTGCGGGATGACGTGTTCGTATTTCGTGGTCTTGTTCTGCGGCGGCAGCACCATGTGACCCTCGATCTGGCCGATGACCGTCAAACAATAGATGTCGCCCGTCACCACGGCGGCGGGTTCGTTCGCGCCGAGCGACTCGACGGACGAGGGAGCCTCCTTCGTCTCCTGAGCATCCGCCCCGCCCGTAGTCTTCGCGTTCATCACCGCATCGTAGGTGGACTTTGTCTCCATGTTCGCATCCGCCTCCCGCCGTCCCAGTATCGGCAAAGGGAAGCGCGTCCATACGCAACCGCCGATTCGGTCCGGCTTAAAACGGCGGTCCTGCTCAAAGACGACGAGGGCTATCCCCGCTCGCCGCGTTTTCGTGCGGACCGAGGATAGCCCTGACTTCGCGAATGCAGCCCTTGGCCATCACGCCTCCATAATGATGGGCAGGATCATCGGACGGCGCCGCGTCTGTTCGTACAGGTACCTGCCGAGTGTATCGCGGACCGCCGTCTTCAGCGAAGACCACTCGCTCACGTTGTCCGAGACCAGTTTGCTGAGTGTGCTCTCCACGAGGCGATTCGCCTCGTCCAAAAGCGCCTCTGACTCGCGCACATAGACGAACCCGCGCGAGATGATGTCGGGACCCGACAGGATGTGTCCTGTCGTCTTGGACAGGGTGACCACCACGACCAGGATGCCGTCCTGCGACAACAACTTGCGATCTCGCAACACGATATTGCCGACATCTCCCACGCCGAGCCCGTCGATCATCACGGATCCAGCCGGCACCTTGCCGCCGAGTCGGGCGCGCCCGTCTTCAAATTCGACCACATCGCCAATCTCCGTGATGAAGATGTGGTCCGGCTGAATGCCGAGTTGCATGGCGAGATCGGCGTGAATTCGCTGCATGCGAAACTCGCCGTGAACCGGGAGGAAGTACTTCGGGCGCACGAGTTGGAGCATCCACTTGAGCTCTTCCTGGCTTCCGTGCCCTGAGGCGTGCACGCCGCGGTAAATCACGTGAGCTCCCGCGCGGAACAGCTGATCGATGGTCCTCGCCACGAACTTTTCGTTGCCCGGAATGGGCGAACTCGCTAACACCACGGTGTCGCCCGGCACGATTTCGATCTTCCGATGCGCGGCGCGAGCCATGCGCGTGAGCGCGGACATAGGCTCTCCTTGACTGCCCGTGGAGAGGATGACCACCTTTTCTGGCGGCAACTTGTTGACCTCGTCGGGATCGATGAGCGTGTCCGGCTGCGCCTCCAAATACCCGAGTTGCAGCGACGTCTGGACATTGTTGACCATGCTGCGGCCGACAATGGCGACCTTGCGACCATGTCGCTCCGCCGCCCGAATCATCAGTTGCAGGCGGTGGATGTTGGACGCAAAAGTGGACAGAATGACGCGCCCAGGGGCCTGACTGATGATCTCGTCAATCCGAATCCCGACCGTCATCTCGGACGGCGTGTAACCGGGCCGCTCTGCATTCGTGCTGTCGCCGACGAGCGCGAGCACGCCCCGCGCCCCCCACTGCGCCAACTTATGAATGTCCGCGTGCCGCCCGTCGATTGGCGTCTGATCGAACTTGTAGTCGCCCGTGTGGATGACAATACCTTCCGGCGTTTCGATGGCAAACCCGACCGTGTCCGGAATGCTATGGTTCACGTAAAAGGGAGACACTGCGAATTGGCCGAGCTGAACGCGCGACTTGCCGTCCATCGTCACGAGCTTCACGTCGTGAACGCCCGCCTCGCGCAGCTTGTTCTCGACGAGACCGAGCGTCAACCGCGTCCCGTACACTGGCACCTTGATCTCCCGAAGCACGTACGGAAGCCCGCCGATATGGTCCTCGTGTCCGTGCGTCAGAAAGATGCCGCGAATTTTCTCGCGATTCTCGACCAAAAACGTGATATCCGGAATGACGATATCGATGCCGAGCATATCTTCGTCGGGAAACTTCAGCCCCGCATCGACCACAATCATGTCCTGCCCGTACCAATACAACGTCATGTTCTTTCCAATCTCCCCGACTCCGCCGAGCGGGATGATGGAAAGTCTCGATTTGGATCTTGGCATTTTGCACCTCCGTTGCCACACTTATGGAATCCAGCGACACGATCACGACCCGCCCGCCCGGTCTCTTTTCGCACTTCCCTCAACATGCAAAAAAAAGCCCGCTCAGACCAAGGCCGTGTCTTTCTGTGCATCGAACGCGCTCAAACGGACCACCCGACCCGTTCCATCCGCTTTCACGCCATTCGTTGTCTCCGCGCCAGGTTTCGCACGCCCCTCGCGCGAATAAGCCGCACATGTCACTATCAGTGTCATTATACTCCCGTTCGGATCCTCATACAACCATCCATCGCCGCCTAACGCGCGAACAAGGAATCCGACCGACCGCGGCGTCGCCCACAAGATGTAGTCTTGAATCAGAAATCATGCTACAATTGAGGCTGATTGAAAGCGCTTGCAATTGCGCGAGCGCCGCCCTATCGTTCTGGTAGGACCGCCGGAGCGGTATACTCAGTGGGGAGGTCTTCAACGACATGGAACTGTTTACCCGCATGGCCCAATACGACTACGAACAGGTGGTGTTCTGCTACGACGAGGCCTCGGGCTTGCGCGCCGTCATTGCCATCCACGACACGACGCTCGGCCCTGCGCTCGGCGGGTGCCGGATGTGGACCTACGCGTCCGAAGAAGATGCGGTCGTCGACGCGCTGCGCCTGGCGCGTGGCATGACCTACAAGGCGGCCGCGGCCGGACTGAACCTCGGCGGCGGCAAGACCGTCATCATGGGAGATCCTCGCAAGGACAAGAGTGAGGCCCTGTTTCGCGCCCTCGGGCGGTATATCCACAGCCTGGGCGGACGTTACATCACCGCCGAAGACGTCGGCACCACCGTTCAGGACATGGATCTCATCCACCTCGAGACGCCGTACGTGTGCGGCATCTCGCCGAGTTACGGTTCGAGCGGCAACCCGAGCGGCATGACCGCCCTTGGTGTCTTTCGCGGGATCCAGGCGAGTGCCAAGTATCTCTACGGCACGGACGATCTCGCCGGGCGCCGCGTCGCGATTCAGGGGCTGGGAAGTGTCGGGTACGAACTAGCTCGCCTCCTGCGAGGGGCCGGAGCCCAACTGCTTGTGGCCGACGTCAACCCTCTGCAGGTAGAACGGGCGGTCAACGAATTCGGCGCACAGGCGCTGTCTCCTCAAGACATCCTGAGCGCTGACTGCGACATCGTCGCGCCGTGCGCACTGGGCGCGGTCTTGAACGACGAGACGATTCCGCGGATCCGGGCGCAGATCATCGCAGGCTCAGCGAACAACCAACTGGCCGAGGAGCGGCACGGAGACATGTTGCACGAGCGAGGTATTTTGTACGCACCGGATTACGTGATCAACGCCGGTGGATTGATCAACGTGGCGGACGAGCTCGAAGGGTATCATCCGGATCGCGCTCGGTCGAAGGTCGAGCGAATTTACGAGATTATGCTCAACCTGTACAAGCTCTCGGCCGAGCGGGGCATTCCGACGCATCGGGCCGCTGATGAGATGGCCATGAAGCGCATCGAAACCCTGCGGCAGGTCCGGAGCACGCACCTGGGTCATCACGAACCGCTGCGTCGCGGGCGCTGATCTGAAAAAGTGCGAGGCGCGGGGACCTACCCCGCGCCTTTCGTATCCGCCCATTCACCTCGGTTGCATCCGCAGCGCCCCGTCCAGGCGGATGACTTCGCCGTTCAGCATGGCGTTTTCCACGATATGCCGCGCCAAGAACGCGTACTCGCGCGGCCGTCCCAGCCGCTGCGGGAACGGTACCTGCTGCCCGAGCGACTGGCGCGCGGCCTCGGGCAGGCCCATGAGAAGCGGCGTCTCAAAGATGCCCGGCGCGATGGCCACCACGCGAATGCCGTACGCCGCCAGCTCTCGCGCCGCGGGAAGCGTGAGCCCGACGATGCCGCCCTTGGACGCCGAGTAGGCCGCCTGGCCAATCTGACCCTCGTACGCCGCGATGGACGCGGTGTTGATGATCACCCCCCGCTCGCCGTCTTCAAGCGCTGGCGCCTCGGCTACGCGCGCCGCCACGAGGCGCAACACGTTGAACGTACCGACGAGATTGATCTGGATCACGCGCGCGAAGCTCTCCAGCGCATGCACGCCGCGCTTCGAGAGAATTTTTTCCGCCGTGGCGATCCCGGCACAGTTCACGGCGCCCCGGAGCACGCCGCCCTCCGCAGCTTCGTCCACCGCGCGGCGCACCGCGTCTTCGTCCGTCACGTCCACGCGGAAAAACTGGCCGCCGATCTCCTCCGCCACTCGCTTTCCTCGTTCCTCCTGAATATCGAAGATGGCGACGCGCGCGCCGGCCTCGGCGAACGCCCGCGCTGTCGCTTCGCCGAGCCCGGACCCGCCGCCTGTCACAATGAACGTCGCGCCTTCAAGTTTCATTCCGCAACCTCCCTGATCTTCCTACTGCCATTTCAGGCATCCATCCGCTCGATCACGGTCGCGTTCGCCATGCCCGCCCCTTCACAAATGGCGATGAGCCCATAGCGCCCTCCGCGATCCTCGAGCGCGTTTAACAGCGTCGCCGCAATTCGGGTCCCCGTCGCGCCGAGCGGATGTCCGAGCGCGATGGCGCCTCCATGGACGTTCACGCGGTCCCACGGCGCGCCAATCTCCTTTTGCCACCCTAAGACCACGGGCGCGAACGCCTCGTTCACCTCGAACAGATCGATGTCTTCGACCTTGAGCCCAGCGTTCTGCAACACCTTTTCGGTCGCCGGAATCGGACCGGTCAACATCGTCACGGGGTTCACGCCCACCACGCTGAACGCGACAAACCGCGCGCGCGGCCGCAGTCCCAGCTTCTCCGCTGTCTCCTTGCGCATAACCAGCGCTGCGCTGGCGCCATCCGAGATCTGGCTCGCGTTGCCGGCGGTGATGAGTTCCAGATCGGGGAAGGCCGGCTTCAGCGACAACATCTTCTCGAGGGAGGTGTCCGTCCGAATGCCCTCGTCCTCTTCGAACCATCCCGACGACTTGGCAAGCGAAAGCGGCACCGGCACGATCTCGCGCCGAAACTTCCCTTCGCTCCTGGCGTTAGCCGCCAATTGATGGCTCCGCAGGCCGAACCGGTCGAGATCCTCCCTGGAAAAGCCCCATTCCTTCGCCAAGAGCTCGGCACCGAGCGCCTGATCGAAGAAGGAGCGGTTGTACTGGCGCATGTGATAACGCGCTTCCAGCGATTCCGTCATCGGCGTGCCATAGACGCCAATGGAACACATCATCGGCACGCGCGACATTGCCTCGACGCCACAGGCGATGGCGATCTCGTACGCCCCGCTCATCACCCCCTGCGCCGCGAAGTGAAGCGCTTGCAAGCTCGATCCACACTGGCGATCGATGGTGCACCCCGGTACCGACTCCGGGAGCCCCGCCGCAAGCCAGGCATTTCGCGCGATGTTCACCGCCTGATCGCCAATCTGCGTCAGGCACCCTGCGATCACGTCGTCCACCGCCTCGGGCGGCAACTGGTTGCGCTCGACGATGGAGCGCAGAACGTGTCCCAAAAGATCCACCGGGTGCACGTCCTTCAGTGCGCCGTTTCTGCGCCCGATGGGCGTGCGGATAGCGTCGACGATCACGGCCTCGTACATGATGTCACCCTCCCTGCCCCGCGTTCAGCTCGCGGTGCCGCTTCCACTCTCGCTCTCTGAGCTCGACGCGGCGAATCTTCCCCGACGTCGTCTTCGGCAAATCTTCCACAAACTCGATTGCGCGCGGATACTTGTAGGGCGCGGTGATCCGCTTCACGTGCTCCTGAAGTTCGCGCACCAGCGCTTCGCGCCGCTCGCCGTCGGATGCCAACTCTCGGTGAAGGTTGAAATCCTTCAAGACGACGAACGCCTTGACAATCGCACCCCGCACCTCATCCGGGCTCGATACCGCCGCGCACTCGCGCACCAGCGGATGTTTCACAAGGGCATCCTCCACCTCAAACGGCCCGATGGTGTATCCCGCGCTGATGATGATGTCGTCCGCCCGGCCGCTGAACCACAGATAGCCATCCTGGTCTTTCTCGGCGCGATCGCCCGTGATGTACCACGCGCCACGAAACTGAGCCTCCGTCCGCTCCTCGTCCTTGTAATAGCCCCGAAAGAGGGCCGGGAAGTCCCGCCTGACCGCGATGTCTCCGACCTGGCCCGGCGGAAGCGACCTGCCCTCTTCGTCGACAATGTCGACAGCCCCTTCCACCGTCGGCAGCCCCATGGACCCGGGGCGCACCTCCGTATTGACGCACGTCGCGACAAGAAGCGTGTTCTCGGTCTGCCCGTACCCGTCGCGCACGGTGATCTGAAAATGCCGCCGGAACGTATCGATGACCTCCCGATTGAGAGGCTCGCCCGCGCTCACGGCCTGGCGCAGCGACGAGAGGCGAAACCTGTCTAGTCCATCCACCTTCGCCATCATCCGATATTCCGTAGGGGTCGCGCAGAGCACATTCACCCCTTCTTCGTCGATGAGCCGAAGGAACGTCTCCGCGTCGAAACGGCCGCCGTAGTGAAACCCTGTGGCTCCCGACATGAGCGTGGCGACGAATGGACTCCAGATCCACTTCGCCCATCCGGGCCCGGCGGTGGCCCACACGACGTCGTCCGGCTCAATGCCAAGCCAGCGCTTCGCAGCGATGTGCCAGTGCGCATATGCCCAGCCGTGGACGTGCATCACGCCTTTGGGGTAGCCCGTCGTGCCGGAGGTGTACGACAGGAAGGCGAGATCGTCCCGACGGGTCGGAACCACGTCCCACTCTCCGGGTGCGCCGCGCACGAGGTCCTCGTACGCCAAAAAGCCTTCGCGCGAGCCCTCCACCACCACGCGCAACTGCACCCACGGCGCCTCGGCGATGGCCGCCTCGGCCCGCTCCGCGAGTGCTGCGTGGGCGATCACGCCCTTCGCCTCCGCATGCTTCAGGCGATAGGCGATGTCGTTCGGCATGAGCAATTCCGACCCCGGCAGAACCACGGCGCCGATCGAGAGGATGGCGAGATACACGGCGTAGGTCTCCGGGCGGCGCGGCATCAACACCAGGACCCGGTCGCCTTTTCGAAGGCCGAGATCGTGAAGGGCGCGCGCCAGGCGAAGGGACTCGCGGCGAAGTTCACCGTAGGTCAGCGTCCGCTTCGCTCCGGTTTCCGAGCGCCACACGAGCGCGCGCCTCGACTCGTCCCGGTCCAAAATGGCGCCCGCGATGTTAAACACGTCCGGCGCCAGAAGGTCCGCAAATGCAGCGGTTTGGGTTGGCTCCATCTCACGACGCTCCTCTCCAGGAAGCTCATGGGGCGCTTAATCGGCAAACGGGATGGAAAGGTGAGTGATGGGTTCGAAAAACGCTTCCACTTCGTCGGGCGTCACGCTCGCCAGGTCGGCGTGACGCCACCGGGGGCGCCGGTCCTTGTCGACGAGCTGGGCGCGCACCCCTTCGACAAAATCGCCCCGGCGAATGAATTGAAGAGCGAGATTGAGATCGGTCTCCAGGACCTCGCGGTACGTGGCGTTCCGCGCGCGGCGGAGCGCCTCGAAGGTCACCGCCAACGAGAGCGGCGAGCGCTGGCGCAGGACATCGAGCGCCTGCGCGGCGAACGGGTCGCGCGTGGATCCCTCCTGCAGGCGAGCCAAGATGTCGGAGAGCGACGGGCTGTCGAAGTATGCCTGCACCCGCTGGAGAAAGGTTGCGACCTCCTCGGATGGCCGGTGCTCTGGGGTAAGCCTTTCTTTCAACCAGCGCTGGAGTTGCTCCGCGGTTTCTCCCTGTTCACCTCGCTTCGCGAGCTCCGCCTCAAAGGACGGGCGCTCGCCGCTCGCGAGCCAGCCGTTGGCCACGCCCGCCGCGAGGAGCACATCGGCCCCAACGGACTCGCCGGTGAGCGCCAGATAATGCCCGAGCCCACCCTGCATTCGGCTGAGCGCGTGGCACATGCCGACGTCCGGAAAGAAGCCGATCCCGGTCTCGGGCATGGCAAACCGCGTGCGGTCCGTCGCGACCTTCCACGCCGCGCCATACGTGAGCCCAACGCCGCCTCCCATCACGATGCCGTCCCACAGCGCGACGACCGGCTTTGGAAACCGCGCGACGCGATCGTCGAGCGCGTACTCCTCGGAGAAAAAGGCGGCCGCGGTGTCGAGATTCGGTTCATCCTTGGCGTCGTACAGCGCACGGATGTCGCCGCCGGCGCAGAAGGCGCGGTCGCCCTCGCCGTACAGCACCACGAGTTGGATCGACGGATCCTGCGCCATCTCGTCCAAGTGATGGCGAAGAACGCGGATCATCTCGAGGCTGAGCGCGTTCAACTGCTTCGGGCGGTTGAGTGCGAGCCAAGCGACCGAACCTGTCCTTCGAAACACAATGCTGTCCATAGTCCACCTCGCTTGAAGTCAAAACCAACGCGTCGAGACAACCTTTCTTCGCGTGAAGAACTGAACGAGTTCCTTGCCGTTCTCGCCCGTCACGCCGTAAAAGGAGTCCTTGTGTCCTCCGAACGGGAAGAAGGCCACAGGCAGCGGAACGTTGACGTTGATGCCCACCATGCCGGCGTCAATGCGATCGCGGAACACCTGTGCGGCCTTGCCGCTCTGCGTGTACAGGATGGCGCCGTTTGCATAGCGCGAGCGATTCGCGATGGCAATGGCCTCGTCGAGATCGCGCGCCCGCACGACGGAAAGCACAGGGCCGAACAGCTCTTCCTGCCAGACGCGCATCTCAGGCGTGACGCCATCGAGCAAGCACGGGCCGAGATAAAATCCTTCCGGGTGTTCCTCGATGGCCGGCCGGCCGTCGACCACGAGCCGCGCAGACATCGCGGCTTCGTCGACGTAGGCCCGGACGCGATCGCGATGTTCCTTTCGAATCAGCGGCGTGACATCGACGCCTTCCTCAAAACCGTGGCCAATCTTCATGCGCCGCGCGCCCTCGGCCAGCCGCTCCACCACTTCATCTGCGACGGAGCCCACGGCCACGACGACGGAGGTGGCCATGCAGCGCTGGCCGCCGTTGTGAAACGCCGCGCGCAGAATGCCGTCGACGGTCGGCTCGAGCACCGCGTCTTCCAGCACAATGGCGTGGTTCTTCGCGCCCGCGAAGGCCTGTACCCGCTTGTGGTGGCGCGCGGCCGTCTCGTACACGTAGGCGGCCGTCCTCGTCGAGCCGGTGAAGTTCACGGCGACAATCTCAGGATGCGTCAGGATGGCGTCCACAGCCTCCTTGCCGCCGTTCACCGCTTGAAGTACGCCCGGGGGCAACCCCGCTTCGTGAAACATCTCGACCAAGCGAAGGGTGGTCATCGGCGTCTGCTCCGACGGCTTCAGGATCAGCGCGTTGCCCGTGACGACGGCCCACCCCATCACCCACAAGGGGATCATGGCCGGGAAGTTGAACGGCGTGATGCTCGCGACAACGCCCAGGGGATATCGGTAGTACGTCTGCTCCAGACCCTCGGACACCTCGGCGAGCGATTCGCCCATCATCAGCGTGGGCGCGGACAAGGCGTGTTCAAGTCCCTCGATACCGCGATCCACCTCGGCTTGCGCGTCCAGGTAGCTCTTTCCGTGCTCCGTCGTGATCATCTTCGCGATGTTGTCCCGCTCCGCCTTCAGCTTCGCCAGGAAATCGAACACCACCCGAGCCCGCTTGACGACGGGCACGCGGCTCCACGAAGCAAACGCCCGCTTCGCGCCCTCGACGGCACGCGCCACGTCGGCGTGTGCCGATAGCGGCGCCTCGGCGATCACCTCGCCTGTCGCAGGGTTGTAGACCGGTACGGCGCCTTCGCTCTCAACTTCCACCCAAGTTCCATTCACGTAGTTCTGGAGACGGCGCATGCAGGTTCCCCTCTTTCCAGGCGATCACGCCCGTTGCTCGTTCTTGACATCCTGGATGTAGCGGTACATGGCGGCCATGTCGAGATCCGCGTATCCGCGTTCCGCCGCCTTTTCGTACATGTCAATCAGCACGTCGGTCATCGGCAACTCGAGTCCTTTGGCCGCGGCCATGTCCTTGGCGAGGTGCAGGTCTTTAATGAGAAGCCTCGTGGTAAAACCGGGTTCGTAGAAATCCTTCGAAATAAACAATTTCCAGTTGCGCTCGTAGATTCGGCTCTGGCCGTAGCTCACGTTGAGGATGGAAAACAACTGCGCGAGGTCCATCCCCATCTCGCCTGCGAACGTGAGCGCCTCGGCCACCGCAAGTGTGTAATATCCAATGAAGTAATTGTTGACCAGCTTCACCACCGATCCGGCGCCGACGTCCTCGCTGATGTGAAACACGTTTTGGCCGATGAGGTCGAGCAGCGGCTTCGCGCGGTCAAAGGCCGCCTTTGCCCCGCCCACCATGACGGTGAGCGACCCATCCACCGCTCGTTCGACGCCGCCCGAGACCGGGGCGCCGAGATAGTCGATGCCGCGATTCGCGAGCGCCTCGGCGACCTGGTGATTCACCTGAGGCGACACGGTGCTGAAGTCAATCACGAGCTGCCCCACGCGCCCCTCCTGGCTCACGAGTTCGCCGAACACCTGGGTCACTTCTGCGGGCCCTGGCAGGCTTGCGCACAACACGTCCGCCGCGCGCACCACGTCGAGAGCGGATTCACACGCTTTGCCGCCCTCTTGCGCGAACGCGTCTCGAGATCGCTCCACGACGTCATAGCCGTACACCTCATACCCGCCGCGCACCAAATTCAGGCTCATGGGCAGCCCCATCTTGCCGAGCCCCAAAAATCCAACCACCGGTTTTTCCATGAGTCTCTCACCTCACCCTATCCAATACGTACTCTGCGATGGCCTGAAGTTGGCCGATCTCGTCCGGGTAGTCCAAGCCATCAAGCTTCACGCCGACGTGGCGAGCGGCCTCGAGGAGCGGTGTGACACCATGGCGAACCGCGTCCGCCCAGGCGACGGCGGCGAGCTCCGCGCCGAGATCGCGCGCAGGCCCTCGTCCGTCCGCGGCGAGAGCGACCCGCACAAGCGCGGACTCCAACGCGTACATCCACATGTGGGCATCCGCGAGCCGACGCACGAGGGGCTGCTCATCCACGAGTCTCGCGCCCTCACGGGCTACTGCCGCCTCGACGACAGTCTCAAAGCCCGTCTTCATGGCCCGAAGCACCTGTTCCGCGCCCTCGAGGGTCGCGCGAAGACGGCCTGCAGGGAGAGCTGCGGCTAAGGAAGCCGATCCACCAGGCGCGGTCGACGATGCGGCGCTTGATGAACAAGCGCTTGCTTCCCGAGCGCGAGACGAAATCAGGTCCCGCACAATCGCCAGCCGGTTGATCTCGTTTGTCCCTTCGAAAATGCGCGTGATCCGCGCGTCTCGGTACATCCGCGCAATTTCGTAGTCCTCCATGTAGCCGTATCCGCCGTGAATCTGCACCGCCTCGTCGATAACGAACGCCTGAACCTCCGTGGCAAGCACCTTGTTCAGCGAACACGCGGCGATACACGACGACAGAGCCGAAGCCACGCTGCGCACCTTCTCCTCCGGCTCGAGGTCCGACCGGAACGCGAGGTCCAGCGCTCGTTTCTTGCCTGGGGCGAGTTCCCCCGCCGTTCGATAGGCCGCGCTCCGCGCCACAAAGTACCGCGCCGCCATGTAGCCGAGCTTTTCCCGGATCATGCCGAACGACGCGATGGATACGCCGAACTGGCGGCGCTCCTTGGCGTACGCCGCGGCAATCCGGATGGCTCGCCTCGTTTGCCCCAGTGCGTAGAGCGCCATCTTGTGCCTTGCGAGATTGAGAACGGAAAGGGCAATCCGGTGTCCATGACCACGCGCGCCGAGCAGGGCCGACGCCGGAACCTCCACGTCGTCGAGGATCAGGGAGGCCGTCGGGCTCGCGTGAATGCCCACCTTGTTCTCCTCCTTGCCGACGGAAACACCAGGTCGATCTCGATCCACCACGAAGGCGGTCATGCCACGGCCGGCAAGCTGCGCGAACACCACAAACACGCCGGCCACGCGCGCGTTCGAGATCCACTGTTTTTGCCCAGACAACACGTAGCACCCGCGCGCTTCGTCCGGGCGGGCGCTGGTCTTTCCGTGGAGCGCGTCGGATCCCGCATCCGGTTCCGTGAGCGCGTACGACGCGATGACTTCGCCGGCCGCGAGCTGCGGCAGGTACGCCGCGCGCTGCGCTTCGTCGCCGAAGTACAGAATCGGGTGAAGCGCAACCCCGCTGTGAATGTTGATGGACACGCCGAATCCTGCCGTTTCCCCCAGCGTCTCCGAGACCAACAGGGACGCGAGAGCATCCAATTCCAGCCCGCCGTACTTTTCCGGCAGATCCACGCCGATGAGGCCCAATTCCCCGGCCTTGTGATAAAGCGCTTTCAGGACAGCGACGTCGCCAGACTCGAGCGCCTCCATGCGCGGAAGCACGTCTCGTTCCACGAAGGATCGGGCCGTTTCCTCAATGAGATCATGCTCGTCGCTTCGGCGCTCCGGCGTGAGCGCGTCTTCGAAACCTAGGTGAAATTCCTGGGTGACATCCACCGTGCGACGCATCTCCTTCCGCCGAGCCGTATGCAAACGGTTTCAAGTAGGTCCACAAGTTCATGCGAACCCTCGCCCGGCTCGCGCACAACATTATGCAATCATTGTATAGATTCACTATACCCCGACGGCGACCTGGAGCGCAAGGGTCCGGCGCAGTCGGCTCACCGCCGACTGCGCACCTCGTAGATGAGAAACTTCAGGTAGTGCTGTTCTGGGGCGCCGGCGATTTGGGGGTGATCGCTTGCGGCGCGCGCGTCGCGCACGACCCGCAGCACCTTGTGGGCATCGACAGCCGCCTCCAGGACGGTCTCCCGAAACCGCTCGGGCGACATGTGGTAGGAACAGCTCGCCGTGACGAGGAAGCCGCCCTCCCGCAGGATGCGCATGGCGCGGAGGTTAATCTCCTTGTAGCCTCTCGCCGCGCTATCGACGGAGTGCCGCGACTTCGCAAAAGCCGGCGGATCCAGGATGACCACGTCGTAACGCGCGCCGCGCGCATCCTGTTCGCGCAGGTAATCGAACGCGTTGGCCACGGCGAAGTCTATCCGATCCCACACGCCGTTTCGTTGAGCGTTGCGCCGCGCGAGCTCCACGGCGTCCGCAGAGATGTCCACCGCTGTGACGTGTGCCGCACCGTAGTGCAGCGCATGCACGGCGAACGCGCCCGTATGGCAGAAACAGTCGAGCACATGGGCGCCGTCGAGATCTCCCGGAGCTTCGCCGAACAGTGCACGCCGCGCCGTCCAGCCCGTCATGAGCGGTCGAATCGCCGCCCGGTTCTCCGACTGATCCCAAAAATACCCTGTCTTTTGGCCTTCGCGCAGATCCACAGCGAATGTGAGCCCGTTGTCGATCACGTCGACCACGTCGGGGACCTCGCCGTACACCGTCTCCACCACCAGAGGCAGCCCCTCCAGTGCTCGCACGGGCACGTCGTTTCGCGCCAGGATCCCGACGGGCTTGTACACTTTGACAAGCGCTTCAAGCGCCTGCGCAAACAGCCGCTCCATGCCCGCCGTCAGCACCTGGGCGACGAGCACCTCGCCGAACCGATCCACGACAAGCCCAGGCACAAAATCTGCCTCGCCGTACACGGCGCGTCCATAAGAGAGCGCCTGCGGGTGAAACCTGCGGCGGTACTCCAGCGCCTGTTGAAAGCGCCGGATGAAAAAATCGACATCGATGGGCTCGCCTTGCCGATAGGTCAGGACGCGCGCAAAGATCTGCGACTGGGGATTCGCGTAGCCGCGGGCCAAAAAGACGCCTTGGTGATTCACGATGTCGACGAGATCGCCCGGAGCGAGCGGGCCTTCCACCCGCTCCACCTCCGAGCGATAAATCCAGGGATGACCTTGTTCCAAGCGCCGCCTTCGATCACGGCGCAGGACGAGGCGCGTTGGCAACAGCCCGTCTCTCCTCTCTGTCATGCGCTTGCCTCAATGACCCCGAGCGCGTTCAGAAGCGTATACAGGTGATCGCGCAGCGCCTTCGAGGCCGGCACAAGCGGCGAGCGGACGGATCCCACGTCGATGCCGATTAGGGAAAGCGCCTCCTTCACCGGGGCCGGGCTCGCCTCCATAAACATGGCTTCAAAGATGGGCAACAGCCGTGCACTCCAGTAGGCCGCCTCGTCCACCTGCCCTTGCCAGAACAGATCCATCATCGTGCGGATCTGCCGGCCGACGACGTGGCCCGCGACGCTCACGACGCCCGCGGCGCCAATGGCGAGCATGGGCAGCGTGAACTTGTCGTCCCCGCTGTAGAGAAGAAAGTCATCTGGCTTTTCGGCTGCAATGCGGAGGATCTGCGAAAAATCGCCGCTCGCCTCCTTGAGCGCGACAATGTTCGGGATGGCCGCCAGCTGAAGCGCGGTCTGCGGCTGCAGATTGACCCCCGTGCGCCCCGGCACGTTGTACAACATCACGGGCAAGGTGGTCGATTCCGCGATGTTGGCGAAGTGCATGTACAGCCCTTCCTGGGACGGGCGGTTGTAATACGGAGTCACGAGCATGACCGCCTGCACGCCGAGACGGGCGGCCTCGAGCGTGAGCTCAATGGAATCCTTGGTGGAGTTGGTGCCCGTGCCGGCAATCACCGGAATCCGGCCGTCCACCGCCCGAAGGGTGGCATCGAACAGGCGCAGCTTTTCCGAGTGGCTCAGAGTCGGCGATTCGCCTGTCGTCCCGCACACGACGACCGCGGTCGTGCCCGTGTCAATCAGGTGATCCACAAGCCGCCGCAGCCGCCCCTCGTCGAGCGCACCCGTGGCATCGAAGGGCGTGACCATTGCCGTGATCAGACTTCCAAAATCCATACGCATCTCCCCTGTTCAGGTTCCGGAAAGATGAAAGGCGCGGTGAAGGGCGCGAACTGCGTCTTCCATCTGACTTCCATCGACCAGCACCCAGATGGTCGTGTGCGAATCCGCGGACTGCAAGATCTCGATCCCGGCCTCGGCCAGCGCGTCCACAATTCGAGCCATCACGCCAGGAACGCCCATCATGCCCGCGCCAACGGCGGATACCTTCGCACATCCGGGCCGCGTCTCGACTCGGTAGCCGAGCTGAGACAGGTGGTGGACAGCGGCATCGGCGAGCGCGTCCGGTACGGTGAACGCCACCTCCGAAGGCGTCACCGAGATGAAGTCCACGGAGATGCGGTGTTCCGCCATCAGGCGAAAGATGGACGACGCCCCGATGCCCTCGCCCCGTACACGAATCTGCGTGACGTTCGGCGTATGCGCAATCCCGGTGACGTAGCGATCCATCACGCGGCCGTGCTCCAAATGCGCTGCGGCCTGCGTCACGAGCGTGCCGGGATCGTCCGACAGGGTGCTTCGCACCCGGATGGGCACGTTGCCCTGCATCGCGAGCTCCACGGCCCGCGGGTGAATCACCTTCGCCCCCTGGTAGGCCATGTTACAGATCTCAGTATACGTCACCTGGCGCAGCTGGCGCGCGTCCTCCACGATGCGCGGATCCGCGGTCATGATCCCGGAGACGTCGGTGAAGATGTCGACCACTTCCGCCCCGAGCGCCACGCCGAGGGCGGTGGCCGTCGTGTCGCTCCCACCTCGCCCGAGCGTGGTCACGTCGCCGGACTCCGTGCAGCCCTGGAATCCCGTCACGACCGCGATTTCACCCGCTTCGAGCGCGGCCCGCAGCCCATCCGTGCGCACGTCCAGGATGCGCGCATTGCCAAAGTCGTCCGAGGTGACAATCCCAGCCTGCGCTCCGGTGAAGACGCGCACCCGGTGGCCCCGACTGCGAAGCTCGTGCGCAAAGACCACCGCCGAGATAATCTCGCCGCAGCTCATCAGGAGGTCGCGATCCCGCGGGTCGGGCTCGTGGCCTGCGCCATCCCCCGAATCCAACAGGCTGAGAAGCGTGTCCGTCGCATATGGGTCTCCGCGCCGCCCCATGGCGGAGACCACCACGGCGACCGCATACCCCTCGTCCAAGGCGCGCTCGACGTGGCGGTACGCCGCGCGCCTTGTCTCCGGTGTCGCCACGGACGTGCCCCCAAACTTCTGCACCACAATCTTCACAACGGCTCGACTCCTTCGCTCAACGCGCCATCTCGATGAGTTTCTCAGCTATCTGCACCGCGTTCCACGCCGCGCCTTTTAGCAAGTTGTCGGCGACGATGAAAAGGAGAATCGTGCACGGATCTTCTAAATCCTGGCGAATACGGCCGACGAACGTCTCCCCGCGATCCTCCACCATCCGAGGGTGCGGATAGGCGCAGGACGCCGGATCGTCGACCAACACGACGTTTTCGGCGTTTGCGAGGCGCTCGCGGACCTCTCCGACGGTAACCGGTTGGCGGAAGCGCACCGCGACCGACTCGGCATGACCGTACAGGACGGGCACGCGTACCGCTGTAGGGGTCACGCGCAGCGATGGGAGCTCCAGGATCTTTCTCGACTCGTTGACGAGCTTCATTTCCTCCTTGGTGTAGCCGTTGTCGAGGAAGATGTCGCACTGCGGAATCACGTTAAACGCCATGGGCACGTGCCGGTCCTGTTTGACCACCGGGAACACCGTGGTCACATCGCGCTCACCGGCTTCCGTCCGCCGGACCTCCTCTAAGAGGGCGTCAATCGCCCGCTGACCCATGCCACTCACGGCCTGATACGTCGAGATGGTCACGTGCTCGAGGCCAAAGTCGCGCAGCGCATGCAGCACCACCACCAATTGAATGGTCGAGCAATTCGGATTCGCGATAATGCCGCGATGATGCGCGAGGGCGTGCGGGTTGACCTCCGGCACGACGAGCGGCACGTCCTCATGCATCCGGAACGCCGACGAGTTGTCGATCACGACGGCGCCGCGCTCCACGGCGACTGGTGCCCATTCTTCGCTCGCGGACGCGCCGGCGCTGAACAAGGCGATGTCCACGCCGTCGAATGAGTCAGGCTGGACGGCCTGGACGGTGAGTTCCTCGCCTCGGAACGGGATGCGCGTCCCCGCCGACCGAGGGGAAGCGAGAAGTCGAACCTCTCCGACCGGAACGCCGCGGCGTTCGAGCGTGGACAACATCCGCCTGCCCACCGCGCCCGTTGCGCCGAGAATCGCGATGTGATACCGATCTTTTCTCTCCATCCCCAAACTCCTTCTCCCAGAATCCGCGCTCAAGGCCTATCTTCGCGCCAGCGTTCGATGAGCACCGGCTGGAGTTGGCGCCCTTCGAGCGCAGCCGCGACGGTATCAGGAATCAACCGCATGAGCGCAACAAGCGAGTTCATTTTAACATGCGGCGCATCCTGGCCAAACGGCACAAAATAGATGTTCTTCGCGTTCATGAGCGTCGCGATGTTGTACAAGCTCAAGCCTAGCCCATCATTGGTGGAGATGGCAACCACGACAGGCCGGCCGTTGCGCAGGGTGGCCTTGGCCGCCATCAGGACCGGGGAGTCGGTGTTGGCATGCGCGAACCTGCTCAAGGTGCTGGCCGTGCAAGGCGCGATGACGAAGGCGTCGAGCGCCTTGGACGGCCCGAGAGGCTCGGCCTCCGGAATCGTGGTGATGGCCTGGTTGCCCGTGACTTCTTCAATTTTCCGAGCCCACTCTCCCGCCTTGCCAAACCTCGTATCGGTGTGCATCACGTGGTGGGAAAATACAGGAATGACGCGCGCGCCGAGATCGCACAGACGCTTGACTTCTGGGAATATCTCTTCGTAAGTGCAGTGACTCCCGGTCACGCCAAAGCCGATAGTCTTTCCGCTCAGATCCATAGCTCTTCCTCCTCGAACTCCGGCTCGTCGTCGTCTGCCAACATGCGCGTGATGGATGCCGCGATGATCCGCCCGGCCGTCCGCGGCGCGACAAGTCCCGGCAGACTCGGCGTGAGAATGGCCTTGATGCCTCGCCGCTCGGCGTACCGAAAGTCCGTGCCGCCGGGCTTGGACGCGATATCGATGATCACCGCTTCCCGTCGCATTCGCTTGAGCACGGCCGCGGGCAGCACCATGGCTGGAATGGTGTTGAACACGA
Organism: Alicyclobacillus sp. CIJ1; assembly: GCF_057538885.1. NCBI lineage: Bacteria > Bacillati > Bacillota > Bacilli > Caryophanales > Alicyclobacillaceae > Alicyclobacillus > Alicyclobacillus sp. CIJ1. Next base: position 69,005 of record NZ_BAAJPH010000103.1, read on the forward strand.
TATCCGCGTCGTGCACGGCATGCTCAATGTGTTTCAGGGGTACGGGGGTGAGCGACTGCTCGTGGATCCGGGCGAGATCGCGCGGGTCCGACGCGCACACGTGGACGACGGCCCCCATGGCGTGCAACTTGTGCGCGAGGGTTTGGCCACACCGCCCGAAGCCGAGAACGACGGTCTTGGCGCCGTGCAGCGTGATGTCTGTCTCTTGCATCGCGATGGCAATGGCCCCTTCGGCAGTGGGAATCGAATTCAAAATCGCCACGTCGTCGAGTTCCATCAACCTCACCAGGCGGAGCGAGTATCGTTCGCACCACTCCGTGAGCACGCGATGCGCGATGCCCGTGAAGACGAAGGTGCCAGGCCGCATGGCCTGAAAATGGGACTCTTTCAATTCCACGGGCTGCGGCGCGAAAGCGGTATCGACGCGCCCGTCGTCCTCCATGCCCGCGACGGGCAGCACGAGCGCGTCCGCCTGCGCAAACACCGCCTCACTCGGCTCGGCAAATGTCGTGTCGGCAAACGTCCGCCCGAGCTCCGAGAAGCCGATGAGCGTGGCGCTCGCGTCGTTGTCGGTGATCTGCGCGATGACTTCCAACTGACGCCTGTCACCGCCGACGAAGACCAGGTGTTTCCCAGTGAGCATCGAGGTCACCTCGCCATTGGCATGCGCCATAGCTTATGACGCCCGCCCACGAGGGGTGCGCACGAAAAGAGGCCCAGGTGCCCGCTGACACCTGAGCCTCCTACCTGGCCCTCCTCGATATGGAGTTGTCGAGGTGAGAGATTACACTCGCCCCGTCGATCCAAATCCGCCAGCGCCGCGCGCCGTGGCGCCGAGATGGTCGACCGCCACAAGGCGCGCCACATAGATGGGCGCAATGACGAGCTGAGCGATGCGCTCCTTCGGTTGCAGGACAAACTCCTGCGCGCCGAGGTGGTGAAGCGGAACGACGATCTCGCCCGTATAGTCACTGTCGATGACCCCGACGCCATTCGCGAGCGCGATGCCGTGTTTGGCTGCGAGCCCACTTCGCGCGTATACGAGGGCGACCGCGTCCCGTCGCGGCAGTTGAATGGCGAGGCCCGTTGGCACGGGTACAATCTCGCCCGGCCGCACGACCCGGGGTGCTTCCAGGCAAGCGCGCAAATCCATCCCAGCGGAGCCCTCCGTGGCGTACTGAGGGAGATCGTCAGGGGTGAGGAGGGGCGACACGATTTGGACTTTGACCTCCATCTCCCACCCCTCCATCATGACGACACACACACCTTTGCGGCGCGATCGAACGCGAACTCAGCGAGCGGCCCAACAGCCGCGAGCGCGAACCCGTGGCTCAAGACGTCCTCGGCAACGCGCTGGATGTCCTCGGGCGCAACCGCATCAATGCCCGCGAGGGTCTCCTCGAGCGGGACCTCGCGGCCGAGCAGAATCTCGTTTTTCGCCAGCCGGCTCATCCGGCTCCCTGAGCTCTCGAGCCCAAGCATGAGCGCCCCTTTCACCTGTCGCTTGGCTTTTTCGAGCTCGTCGCGAGAAATGGGCTCTTGCCACATGCGCGCCGTGACCTGTTGAACGAGCGCCAGGACCTCCTCGGCCGTCTCTGGCGAGGTGCCCACGTAAATGCCGAACATGCCCGCATCGCGGTAGCCCGTGTGAAAGGAGTACACCGAGTAGGCCATCCCGCGCTCCTCCCGAATTTCCTGAAACAAGCGGGAGGATTGCGTACCTCCGAGCACGTTGTTCAACAGAAGCAGTGGATACAATTCGCGCGATCCGGCCGGATACCCCGGCGCCGCCAAACAGATGTGCACCTGCTCGATGTCCTTATCTTCGGTTGTCACGGTCTTGTGGAAAGGCGGGGGGACTAACGCCGGGGCGCCATCCGCGCCTTTGCTCAACCCGCCGAAGACGCGCTCCACTTCGCGAATCACCACATCCTCGGGGACATGCCCCGCGACCGAAACCACCATGCGCTCCGGCCGGTAGTGCCGGTTCACGTACCGGACGAGGTCCTCCCGCGAAAACCGGAGCAGATTTTCGTCGCGGCCGAGAATGGTGTACCCCAGCGGATGCTCCCCATAGACGCCGCGCGCAATCAGATCCATGACGAGCTCGTCCGGCGTGTCCTCGTACATGCGGATCTCCTCGATCACGACGCGCTTTTCCTTTTCCATCTCTTCAGGCGCGAAGCGCGAATCCGTGAGCATCTCGGCCAGGGTTTCGAGCGCAATGGAGAAATGCTCATCGAGCACGCGCGCGTAAAAGCACGTGAACTCCTTCGCGGTGAACGCGTTCACCTGGCCGCCGAGATCGTCAAACAAATGCGCCAATTCCTTGGCGGAGTGGCGCGACGTCCCTTTGAAAAACATATGTTCAAGAAAGTGGCTGATGCCGTTCTCGCTCTGGGATTCATAGCGAGATCCGGTTTCCACCCAGATCCCCAAGCTCACCGAGCGGATGGAGGACATCTCTTCCCCCACCACGCGAATCCCGTTTCTCAATGTGGTTCGGTATGTCAACCGCATGGCCTCCTACATCGCTGATGACGCCGTCGCGCGGCGCCGCGCCTTCATGAGCGGATGGTCTCCCGCGCCAGGACCGTGGGCGGTGTCACGGCCGGCCGCTCGTCGATCACGTCTTCCACTGTCTTCATCCGGTACCCACGCGTCTCGAGCCAGCGAATGACCGCTGGGAGCGCCTCGACGGTCGACGCCGTCGGGTGCATGAGCACGAGCGCGCCTGGCTCTGCCCCCCGCTGCACCCGCGCCACAATGTCGGAGGGAGGCGGGTTCCTCCAGTCCACGGTGTCCGCCGTCCACAGGATGGCGTACATGCCGCGCGACTTTGCGAGCGGCGCGAGGCGGGCATCGTACGAGCCGGCGGGCGGCGCGATGAGCCGCGGCGCTCTGCCGGTGATGGCCGCGAGTAGTCGGTTCGTTTCGTCGATCTGCGCCGCCAGCTTCGCGTCGCTCAGCCGCCGAAAGTCCGGGTGTCCGTATCCGTGGGATTCCACGGCGTGCCCGTCTCGAGCCATGGCGCGGACGAGATGGGGAAACTTCTTCGCCCAGGCGCCGTCGACAAAGAACGTCGCCTTCACGTGCGCGTCCCGCAAGATCTGAAGCATCCTCGGAACGTACGCCTCGCCCCAGGACACGTTCACCATGAGGGCGACAGACTTTTCCTCCCTCGGACCGCGATAGATCACATCAGGCGGGAGGTCCCGGAGCCGCACCTTCGGCGGCACCACCCGCCACACGAGGTGAAGCGCGCCGTCGTGGAACCGCGCCGTCTCACGCTCGCTCGCCGCCGCATCGAGGGCAAAGCCGGAGAGGCCGGGAATGTTGTGCCACACGCGGTCTCGCCGGGCATCCACAGGAGGATTCGCCCACGCGCGGCTCACCTCCTCCCACACGCGCACCGACGAGGCGGGCGCCGGTTGGGGTGCAACGTCCGCGCGTGTCCAGAACAAGGCGCCGAACGTCCAAATGCATGCACCCGCGCATACACCAAGGGCCATCTGCCTTGGCTTCATCAGGCATCCCTCCATCCGCATTCCACGCGGATTAGGATGCCTCCACAAGCGAAGGGTCAATCACGGATGGGTCCTTCTTGGCGCAGCCTTCGGCCCGGCGCTGTGGCCGTGATCCCGCCGCCCATGTCCGCCCTGCGGACCGCGCCCCGGACCGCTCGAAGGACGCGGCGGCTGAGGCGGTGCAGGCGGCTGCATGGCCTTCAACACTTCTTTGCGCGACAGGTTGATTCGACCCTGGTTGTCGATCTCGGTGACCTTCACCGTGAGCGTGTCGCCGACCTGGCAGACGTCCTCCACCTTCGCCACGCGGTTCAGGTCGAGCTGCGAGATATGCACAAGCCCCTCTTTGCCAGGGAGAATCTCAACAAACGCCCCGTACTTCTCGACGCGGGTGACTTTCCCCGTGTACGTGGCACCGACCTCGACGTCGCGGACAATGTTCTCGACCATCTCCCGGGCCCGATTCGCCTGCTCGGCGTCGGTGCTGTGAATGTACACGCGGCCGTCTTGCTCGATGTCGATTTTGACACCCGTCTCCTCGATGATTTTGTTGATCACGCGCCCACCCGGGCCGATGACATCGCGGATTTTATCCGGATGGATCTTGACCGTGATGACCCTCGGCGCAAATTTCGACAGGTCCGCGCGAGGCTCCGAAATGGCCTCCATCATCTTGCTCAAGATGTACATCCGACCTTCGCGCGCCTGCTTCAACGCGCGCTCCAGAATGGACCGGTCAATGCCGCTGATCTTGATGTCCATCTGCAGCGCAGTCACGCCCCGCTCCGTGCCGGCGACTTTGAAATCCATGTCGCCCAGATGATCCTCGATGCCCTGGATGTCGCTCAAAATGGCGACCTGATCGCCTTCCTTTACAAGTCCCATCGCGATCCCGGCCACTGGCGCCTTGATGGGCACACCCGCGTCCATCAGCGCCATGGTGCTGCCGCAGATGCTCGCCTGGGACGTGGAACCGTTCGACTCGAGGATCTCCGATACCACGCGGATGGCGTACGGAAACTCCTCGGGCGAGGGAATGACGGGATCGAGCGCGCGCTCGCCGAGCGCCCCGTGGCCGATGTCCCGCCGGCTCGGCGCGCGCAACGGCTTCGCCTCCCCGACGCTAAACGGCGGGAAGTTGTAATGGTGCATGTATCGGTTGGACTTCTCTATCTCGAGCCCGTCAAGCAACTGCTCATCGCCCATGGAACCCAGGGTGCACACCGACAGCGCCTGCGTCTGACCGCGCGTGAACAGCGCCGATCCGTGCGTCCTCGGCAAAAGGCCCACCTCGCACGAGATGGGGCGAATTTCGTCGAGGCGCCGGCCGTCTGGGCGGATGCCTTCCCGCAGAATGGCCTCGCGCACCCGCTCCTTGAGGATGGTGTGCATGACCTCGGCGATGTCCGCCTCCTTCTCGGGGAACGTCTCCTTGAAGTGCTCTAGGACTTCGGCGTTCAGATTCGCGAGCGCCTCTTCGCGCGCGAGCTTGTCCGGATTCCGAACCGCCACGCTCACTTTCTCCGTGGCGTACGCGCGCACTGCGGCCTCCAGCTCCGGATCCACCTTGTGCAGTTCGACCTCGCGCTTCTTGACGCCGACCTTTGCCGCAAACGCGTTGATCTCGTCGCAGATCGTCTGAATGACCTGGTGACCATACAGGATGGCCTCGAGCACAATCTCTTCCGGCACTTGGTTGGCTCCTGCCTCCACCATCACGATGGCGTCTTTCGTGCCGGCGACGACGAGATGCAGGTCGCTCTTTTCGGACTGTTCGACGGTGGGGTTGATGACAAATTGTCCATCCACGAGCCCCACAATGACGCCGCCGATGGGCCCGTTAAAGGGAATGTCCGAAATGGTGAGCGACGCCGATGTTCCGATCATCGCCGCGATTTCCGGCGCACAGTCTTGGTCGACGGAGAGGACGAGATCGACGATCTGCACGTCGTTGCGGAATCCTTCAGGAAACAGCGGCCGGATGGGGCGGTCAATGAGGCGCGACGCGAGAATTGCGTGCTCACTCGGCCGCCCCTCGCGCTTGATGAAGCCGCCGGGAATTTTCCCGACCGCGTAAAGTCGTTCTTCGTAGTTGACGGTGAGCGGGAAAAAGTCGAGCTCCTTCGGCTCTTTGGAAGCGGTGACTGTGGCCAACACCACCGTTTCACCGTACTGAACGTGGACCGCCGCCGTCGCCTGTCGAGCCAGTTTCCCAGTCTCCAGGACAAAACGCCGGCCCGCCACTTCAAACTCATGGCGAACCACCATGGATCTCCTACCTCCTACCCTCTCAAGCGGCCGGATGCCGCGTGCCTTCCTATGTACAAACGGGGGTTCCACGCCACATGCAAAAGAAGCGGGCCGAAGCCCGCCTCGTCTCAGTGGCGCAATCCGAGGGATTCAATCAACTGCCGGTACCGGTTGATGTCCTTCTTCCGCAAGTAGTTCAACAGGTTGCGGCGGCGGCCAATCAGTTTGTAAAGGCCGCGGCGCGAATGATGGTCCTTCTTGTGAACGCGGAAGTGCTCCGTCAGCGAATTGATCCGCTCCGTCAGAAGCGCAATCTGCACTTCCGGCGAACCCGTGTCGAGATCATGCAACTGGTATTTCGCAATGATTTCCTTCTTCTTGTCCGCTTCGAGCATGATGATCCTCCTTGAACATGAAATCGCTGCATCGAAGAACAGGCCGGAGGTTCCTGATCCGCGGTGCAGTTCATCGTGTTGCGCACACGGTCAACACTATACCACAGTATCCATGCGAATGCCAGTCACGCCGTGCCCCGCGATGCGGTCCGCCATCAACGAGGGCCGTGTCGTCTCGCCACGTGAGCCACCCAGTCGCCACCCGCGATGCGCGGCCCGCCGCGCCTCGCCTGCTCCGCAGGCATGCAGTAGACCCACCCGCGAAGGTCGCGCACCTCATCCGATACGATGGTCCGCGTATACAGATGAGGGTAGTCTTCCAACGCATCCAGGGCGCGCATTCCCTCGTCGGTGACGACCACCCACTCCCCGGCGATCACGCCGTCCTCGTCGAGGGTCGCGGCTGGATACGCTCCCCAGTCGTACAGGACGCCGCGGATGCGACCTCGGCCGAGATCGCGCACTAGGTGGCGTCGCATGACGACGCGATTAGGCTGCCCTCGGCGCAATGTGCCATAGACGAACACCGTATGATGCGCCATGTCTGCCCATCCCGCCCTCAGGTCGACACCGGTCGCCCCGACTGCGCGCCGCTGGAGAGGCCGACGAGCGCGCGAGCCAGCTCACAGTCACGAGCGATTTGAGCCCGCAAGGCCTCGAGGCTGGCAAACTTCATCTCGTCGCGGATCCGGCGGAGAAACGAGACGCGGAGCGTCTTCCCGTACAGGTCGCCGTCGAAATCGAGCAGGTGCACTTCGAGCTGAAAGGCGCGTCCGTCGACCGTCGGGCGGTATCCCGCGTTCAGCACGCCGAACGCGTGGCCGGAACAGAGGTGAGGCCCCTCTTCCACTTCGACAAACACGGCGTATACCCCGGCCTTCGGCAAGACGTACTCGTCGATGCCACCCAGATTTGCCGTGGGAAATCCGATGGTGCGGCCGCGCTTATCCCCGTGGACGACCTCACCGGTGATGACGTACGGCCTGCCGAGCAGCGCCTGAGCTGCCTCGACGCGCCCCTCGCGCAGGTGCTCGCGAATGCGGGAACTTGAGATTTTGTGGCCGTGCTCTTCCACCGGCTGGACCACCTTCACGTCGAAGCCCCGTTCGCGCCCGAGTTCGCGCAGAAGGTCAACGGTCCCTTGTCCACCCCGTCCAAACCGGAAATCGGGCCCCACGACGACATGCCGCACGCGCAAGGGCACGAGATACCCGTCGACGAAGGCCACAGGTTCCAGTTGCTGAAACGCGCGATCGAAGCGGGCGATGTAGAACGCGTCGACACCAAGTTCGGCGAAGATCCGGACGCGCTCGGGGCGAGGGGTGAGCCATCTGGCGTACTCCAGGTTGCCCGTCAACGCAAAGGTCGGATGCGGCTCAAAGCTCATCACGGCGAGGCGCTCGTCCGGGGTCAACAGCCCTCGAGCGGCGTTCACGATGGCGCGGTGGCCCAAGTGCACGCCGTCGAATTTCCCGATCGCTAAAACCTGCGGCGAGGGCGATGTGGGCGCCTTCCCCTCCATGACGATGAATTCCACGGACTCATCCCCTCTTCCAAAACACCTTCTTCGGCCGGACCGCGGCCGGCTGGCGATCGACGACTTCACCGACGGCGGCCACGGCGCCGGCGTGTATCACGAGGACGAGATCGCCAGGCGAGAGCGACAGCGCGTCGCCCACCTCGACCGTCTGGCCGTTCGCAAGGCGCTCCAGCACCTCGCGCGGGGGCTGCCACATTGGCAGGTCGTCGAGGTACAGGAGCGGATCGCGTAGGTGCGAGGCGGGATTCGCCGAAGCCATCCAGTCGTCGAGAGGAATGGCGTCCTCGACGCGCGCGCAGCCGATGGCAAGCCGGCGAAGCGAGCGCATGTGTGCGGGCACACCGACGAGCGCGCCGAGATCGCGGCACAGGGCCCGGACGTAAGTGCCTTTCGAGCAGCGGACGTGAAAGCGGGCCACAGCGAGTTCGCCCTCGTGATGGAACTCGTCGAGGGTCAAGGTTCGAACGTGAACGGTCCGCTCTGGGATTTCCACCTTCTTGCCCTGGCGAGCGAGATCGTAAGCCCGGCGACCGTCGATGTGAATCGCGGAGTATGCGGGCGGCCGCTGCCGAATTTCGCCGGTGAGCCGGGCCGCGGCCTCGCGCACGGCGGCCAGATCCAGACCCGTGGCCGGCGCCTGCGCCACGACGGTGCCCTCCGCGTCGTCGGTGTCCGTGCCGACGCCGAACACTACCGTGCCGCAGTACTCCTTGTCGCCCTGGCCGAGGTATTCGAGAAGGCGGGTGACGCGGCCGACGCAGATCATCAAAAGGCCCGTCGCCATCGGGTCGAGCGTGCCCGCGTGCCCGACGCGCCGCACGCCGAGCTTGCGGCGGACGCGATGGACCACGTCATGGGACGTCATTCCCTTGGGCTTATCGATGAGCAGGACGCCGTCTAACGCTTGCACGCTTCATCCACTTCCTTCAGGGCCGCGATCACGGCCGCCTCCACGGCCTGCTTCGCCTCCTCCAACGGGCCTTCGAGGACGCACCCGGCGGCACGGGCGTGTCCGCCCCCGCCGAACCGCTGGGCAATGGCCGCCACGTCCACACGCCGCTTGGAGCGGAGACTCGCCTTCACGAGCCCGTCCGGCCGCTCCCGCAGTAGGACACCTACCTCGACGGTCTCGACGGATCGCGCGAACGCGACGAGGCCCTCGACGTCGTCCTCGCTGGCATTGCACGACGCGAGCATCGCCTGGCTGACGAGGATGAACGCGTACTGCCCGTCGGGCGCGATGGTCATCTCTCGCAGCGCAATCTGGAGAAGCCTCATCTGCTCGAGCGTCCGCGCTTCCAAGGCGGGCTCGGCGATGTCGTACGGCTGGACCCCGCTCGCCAAGAGTTCCGCGGCAATCTGGTGCACCTCGCGCGTCGTGTTGGGGTAGCTGAAGCCGCCCGTGTCCGTCAAGATGCCCGTGTACAGGCACTTGGCGAGATCGACGGCGAGCGGCACGTCGAGCGCCCTCGCCACGTGATACAGGACCTCGCAAGTCGCGGCCGCTAACGGATCCACGCACGCCACCCGCCCGTAGCGGGGGTTCGTCTGGTGGTGATCGATGTTCACGACAAACCGTTCCTGCGCGAGGAGCGGCGCGACCGGCGCAAACCGCTGTTCATCCGCGCAGTCGACCGCGACGATGTGCTGAAACTGGCGTGGAACCAGATGGTCGATGGATTGAATGCGATCGTACATAGGCAGGAAGCGGAACCGCGGAGGCAATGCCTCGCCGGCCGCGATGGCGTATCGCTTGCCGAGCGCATCCAGCATGTGCGCCACCGCAAGCGCGCTCCCCAGCGCATCCCCGTCTGGACGCTCGTGCGTGACAATCAACCAGTCATCGAGGGCTCGAAGCGCCTCTGCGGCGCGCGCGATGGCGTCCTTGTCCCGTGGCTCGGGCTGCCAACTCGTCATCCCCTGACTCCCCTCGGGCGCTCAATCGTTCGTTTCATGTTCTTTCAGCGATTTCAGCACCTGTTCAATGCGCTCGCTGTATTCGCCGGACTCGTCAAGCCGAAACACGAGCTCCGGCGCCATACGCATATGCAGCCTGCGCGCGATCTCGCCTCGGAGAAACCCAGCCGCCTTGGTCAGCACGCTGAGCGTGGCCTCCTTTTCCGCTCCGCTGCCGTACACGCTCACGTAGATCTTGGCGTGCTGGAGGTCGCCCGAGACCTCCACGCGCGTGATGGTCACAAAGCCAATCCGCGGATCCTTCAGCTCGTGCTGAAGGAGATCCGCGAGCTCCTTCTTCATCTGTTCGGCGACTTTCTGTGCCCGAATCCGCGTCAACGTTCACGCACCTCCACGGCGTTCCTCGTCACACCCGCGCGACCTCTTCCATCGTGAACGCCTCGATCACGTCGCCCACCTTGATGTCGTTGAACTTCTCAATGGTCATGCCGCATTCGTAGCCTGCCGCCACCTCGCGCACGTCGTCCTTAAAGCGGCGGAGAGACGACAGCTTGCCCTCGTAAATCACGACGCCATCGCGCACCACGCGCACATCTGCGTCGCGCGGGATACGACCGTCCGTGACGTAACATCCCGCGACGGTACCGACTTTCGAGATGTTGAACGTCTCGCGCACCTCCGCGTGGCCGACGATGACCTCCTTGTACTCCGGCGCCAGCATGCCCTTCATGGCCGACTCGATTTCCGCGATGGCGTCGTAGATCACGCGGTACAGGCGGATATCGATCTTCTGCTGTTCCGCGACCCGCCGCGCGTTCGCGTCTGGACGCACGTGGAAACCGATGATGATGGCGTTCGACGCCGAGGCGAGCTGCACGTCGGACTCCGTGATGGCGCCGACGCCCTTGTGAATCACCCGCACTCGGACGCCCTCCACGTTGATCTTCTCGATGGACTGCACCAGCGCCTCGACCGACCCCTGCACGTCCGCCTTCACAATCACGTTCAACTCGGCGACGTTGCCTTCCTTGATCTGACGGTAGAGATCGTCCAGCGTGACGCGCGCGGTCGCCTGCATCTGCTGCCGCTCCCGCTCGAGGCGGCGCTCCACGACGGCGCGGGCGCTCTTCTCGTCATCGTACACCACAAACTGGTCGCCTGCCTGCGGCACGCCGTTGAGGCCCTGGATCTCCACGGGCGTCGACGGCGGAGCGGCTTTCAGGCGCCGACCGTTCTCGTTGACCATCGCCCGGACGCGGCCATACGTCGTGCCGGCGATCACGATGTCGCCGACCTTTAGCGTGCCGTTTTGCACCAGCACCGTCGCCACCGGACCACGGCCGCGATCGAGCTTCGCCTCGATCACGGTTCCGCGCGGGCGCGCATTCGGATTCGCCTTCAGATCCTGCATGTCGGCGACGAGCAGAACCATCTCGAGCAGGGTGTCGAGGTTCAAGCGCTTGAGCGCGGAGATCTCGACGAAGACCGTGTCACCGCCCCACTCCTCGGGGACGAGGCCGTACTGCACGAGCTCCTGCTTCACGCGATCCGGATTGGCATCCGGCTTGTCGATCTTGTTGATGGCCACAATGATGGGCACGTTCGCAGCCTTCGCATGGTTAATGGCCTCCACCGTCTGCGGCATCACGCCGTCGTCCGCCGCCACGACGAGGATGGTGACGTCCGTCACCTGGGCGCCGCGGGCGCGCATGGTCGTGAACGCCTCATGTCCGGGCGTATCCAGGAACGTGATGAGCCGTCCGCCAATCTCGACCTGATATGCGCCAATGTGCTGCGTGATGCCTCCGGCTTCGCCCGCAGCCACGCGGCTTTCGCGCAACGCGTCCAATAGCGTCGTCTTGCCGTGATCAACGTGGCCCATGATGGTGACCACGGGCGGACGCGGCACGAGCTCCGAAGGATCATCCGGCTCCACCAGGAGCTCGAGCGCCTCCTCGTCGACCGGCTCCTTCACGTGCACGGTGACGCCGAGATCCGAACCGATGAGTTCCATCGTGTCCGTGTCGATGTCCTGGTTGATGGTCGCCATCACGCCGAGCATGAGCAGGCGCTTGATGATCTCCGCCGGCTCGCGCTGCAGAAGCTTGGCAAACTCCCCAACCGTCATCGGCCCCTCGACGGTCACCTCGGTTGGCAGTGGCTTCTCCTGTTTACCCGCGCGCCGCTTCGGCGCCCGCTGAAGTTTGGTCTCGTTGAACTCCTCGTGGCGCTGATACCCTTCGCGTTCCTTGCGCTCCTTTTCCTTGCGCTGCGATCCCGGCGCAACAGGCTTCTGCTGAGCCGCCTGCACCGCCACCACCTGGGGCGGCCGCGGCGCGCGCGGGAAGCGAGCTCCGCCGCCGTTGCCAGACGCGGAACGCTGGCCGTCCCGCCCGCGCCCGTTGGCGCGGTCCCCGTGACCCTGCTGTCCCTGAGGCCGGCCTGCGTAGCTCCCTCGATCCCGATTTCTATCACCTTGCCCTTGCCCACCGTTGCGCGCGTAGCTGCCGTTCGAGTTCCGCTGGCCCGCGGGGCGATCCGAGCGGTTCCGCGCATCCCCGGATCCGTTTGGCGCTCCTTCCCGCCGATCCCGGCCGCGGCCCTGTGCGCCGCCTCGATCCCGGCTGTCGCGATGGGGCCGAGGCTGGTTCGCCTGAGCGCCGGTGCTTGCAGGATCCGCGTCTCGCTGACCTTGGGCGTGGCGATTGGGCCCGTTCGCCTGCGCCGCCTGCGCCCGGCTCTGGCCCTGCTCAGCCTGCGCTTCGGCCTTCGCCTTCTGCTGGCGCTCGCGCAATTCCTTCTCCATCTCCTGTGCACGCCTTTCCGCCGCACGGCGCTTCACGTCTTCAAAGAACTGTTCGACCTTTTGAATCATCTCATCGTCCATCACGCTCATGTGATTCGCGACGGGCACGCCGAGCCGATTGAGGATGGTCAAGATCTCCTTGCTCGACATGTTCATCTGCTTTGCGTACTCGTACACTCTCAACTTCGTCAAACGCTCCACCTCCGTGGAATTCCCCAAGCCGCGCCACGACCTCGCGCGCAAATCCAGGCTCCACGACGGCAACGGCACCGGACGTATCCCGTCCAATGGCTCGACCGATCTCCGCTTTGGTCCCGAAACACACGACCTGAATGCCGTACGACGCCGCCTTGTCCATCAGTTTCTTTCGGCCATTGTCTCCCGCGTCTACCGCGATCATCACCAATTGGGCTCGCCGCGTTCTCACCGCGTCCAACACGCGCTTCTGGCCGTCGATCACGGCCCCAGCCCGGCGCGCCAAGCCGAGCAGCCCCAAGATGCTCTCCTTGTCAGTGCGCATCTCCGTCTCCCACCAGCTGGCGGCGGAGAGATTCATGGATCTCCGGCGGAATCGCCGCTTTGAGCGCCCGTTCAAGCGCCCTGCGCTTCACCGCGATATGGAGGCACGCTTCAGACGGGCAAAGATACGCGCCTCGGCCATTCCGCTTCCCGGTGGAATCCAGCACGATGTCTCCCTCTGGCGTTCGCACAATGCGCGTGAGTTCCGCCTTCGGCTTCATCTCCTGGCAACCCACGCACTTGCGAAGCGGCACCTTTCTCACGCGATTCATGCGGCGCCCTCCCGGTTCAGGGTTCGTTCAGCCAGTCGTCGGACAGCGTGGCGAACTCGGGCTCTTCCTCGTTCGTGTCCTCGAGCTGATCGAGAAGTGAATGAGAGGCCATCTGCGACTCGCTCTTGATGTCGATCTTCCAGCCCGTGAGCCGCGCGGCAAGCCGGGCGTTCTGTCCCTCCTTCCCAATCGCCAGGGACAGCTGGTAATCCGGGACCACCGTCCGCGCCACGCGCTCGTCCTCGTAGATGTGCACGTCGATGACCTTTGCGGGAGACAGCGCATTCGCCACGAAGGTCGCCGGATCCTCGCTCCACTCCACGATGTCGACCTTTTCACCGTTCAATTCGTTGACAATCGCCTGAACGCGCGAACCCCGTGCGCCGACGCACGCCCCGATGGGATCCACTTCCGGATTGCGCGAATGAACCGCGATTTTGGAACGCGATCCCGCCTCGCGGGCCACGGCCTTGATCTCCACGATGCCCTCGTAGATTTCTGGCACCTCGAGTTCAAACAAGCGGCGAAGCAGGCCCGGGTGCGTGCGGGACACCACAATCTGCGGACCCTTCGACGTGCGCTCCACGCGCGCGATGAAGACCTTCAACCGCTTGCCGACCTGAAGCTTGTCAGACGCCATCTGCTCCGATTGGGGCAGAATGGCCTCCGTATCGCCGAGGTCGACATACGCCACGCGCGGTTCGAGCCGACTGATGGTCCCGCTCACGACCTCTTCCTCGCGATCCGCGAATTTGCTGTAAATGACGGACCGCTCGGCTTCCTTCACACGTTGCATGACGACCTGCTTGGCGGCCTGCGCGGCGATGCGCCCGAAGTCGCGCGGGGTGACCTCAATTTCCACGACATCTCCGATTTGATAGCTTGGATTGATGTCCCGCGCGGCGTCGAGCGAGATCTCGAGGCGCGTGTCCTTCGGTTCCTCGACGACGGTCTTGCGCGCATACACGTGTACCTCGCCGGTGTCGCGTTTCACCTCCACGCGCACGTTCGCCGCCGAGTGGAAGTTGCGGCGGTAGCTCGCAATGAGCGCCGCCTCAATCGCCTCGAGCAGAACTTCCTTGTCAATCCCCTTTTCGCGCGCCAGTTGGTCCAGCGCTTCCAGAAAATCCACATTCATGACTAGGGAACCTCCCCTTCGCGAAATCTCAGGCGCGTTCGGGTCACCACTCCAGAGCCAGCCGCGCGTGCGCAATCTTTTCCATGGGCACCGCCAGCGTGACGGTCTTTGAGCGGCGCTTGATCTCGAGGATCAAACGTTCCCCGTCGTAGGAGACGAGCGTCCCTTCGTGCGTCTTGGCTCCCATAAGCGGCTCGTACAGCGACACGTGCACGTATCGGCCCACGGCGCGCTCAAAATCCGCCGGCCTCTTGAGAGGCCGCTCCGCGCCGGGCGAAGACACTTCGAGGAAGTACGCGTTCGGAATCGGGTCCACGCGGTCGAGCTCCTCCGACAACTGCTCGCTCACGCGGCTGCAGTCGTCGATGTCGACGCCGCCCGGCTTGTCGATGTACACGCGCAAATACCAATTCTTCCCTTCCTTCGTGTACTCGATGTCCACCAGTTCGACCGCTTCCCGCTCCACGATGGGCAGCACCAAGCGTTCAACGATTTCGGTCACGCGATCTCTCGTCACGCGTCATCCTCCCACATGCCGCTTGTGTCTCCATTCCTCGCCTCGCGTACGCCAAAAAGTGCCGAGCATAAATCAAAGAGTGGGGGGGCCCCACTCTTGTCCGCACACGGTATACGAAGCCTGACGGAGCCAGTATATCACTGCCGTCTGGATTTCGCAACGTGAGGCGCCATCCTTCGTTGTCTTGGGCGAAGCGACGTGTTATCGTGATTACCGCAACCGCGCAAAGGAGGATGTCATGCGTACCATTACGCCCGATCGATTGCGAAACGTGGCGATTGTCGCTCACGTCGATCACGGCAAGACCAGCCTTGTCGATCAAATGCTTCGCCAATCCGGCCTCTTCCGCGACAACCAACACATCGCGGAGCGGGCGCTTGACTACAATGACCTTGAGCGCGAGCGAGGGATCACGATTCTCGCGAAGGCGACGGCCATCCCGTACGAGTCGTACCGCATCAACATCGTGGATACGCCGGGTCACGCCGACTTCGGCGGCGAGGTCGAACGCATCCTCCGCATGGTGGACGGCGTGCTCCTCGTGGTAGACGCCTTCGAGGGCGTGATGCCACAGACGCGCTTCGTCCTCGACAAGGCCTTGTCCGCCGATCTCGTCCCGATTGTGGTCATCAACAAGATGGATCGGCCGAACGCGCGCCCCGCGGACG
This sequence comes from Alicyclobacillus sp. CIJ1, assembly GCF_057538885.1. Classification (NCBI taxonomy): domain Bacteria; kingdom Bacillati; phylum Bacillota; class Bacilli; order Caryophanales; family Alicyclobacillaceae; genus Alicyclobacillus; species Alicyclobacillus sp. CIJ1. The sequence goes on from NZ_BAAJPH010000103.1 coordinate 84,554, forward strand.
TGATCGACGAAGTGCTCGAGCTGTTCATCGACCTCGGCGCGTCGGAGGAGCAGCTCGACTTTCCAGTGATTTACGCTTCGGCGCTTGAAGGCCGCGCGTCGACCGATCCCATGAACCTGGCTACCGATATGCGCCCGCTGTTTGACGCCATTGTCGCCCACATCCCGAGCCCGCAGGTGGACGCCAAAGGCCCCTTTCAGTGGCAGGCCACCATCATCGATTACGATGAGTATCTCGGGCGCATCGGCATCGGGCGCGTCCACCGAGGCGAGATCCGCCAAGGGCAGGCCGTGGTGCGTCTGCGTGGGGCGGACGACCTGGTCGAAGGGCGCGTGCAGAAGCTCTTCGTGTACCAAGGTCTGCGACGCGTGGAGGTCGAATCCGCATCCGCCGGTGACATCGTGGCCATTGCCGGCCTTGCAGACATCACGGTCGGGGACACGCTCGCCGCGCCGGATCGACCCGAGCCGCTTCCGGTCATCGAGATTGACCAACCGACGCTCGAAATGACGTTTCACGTCAACGACAGCCCGTTTGCGGGCCGCGAAGGACAGCACGTGACGAGCCGTAAGCTGCGGGACCGCCTGTACCTGGCGATGCAGTCGGACGTCAGCCTGCACGTTGAGGACACCGACGACGCCGACGCGTTCCTTGTCAAGAGCCGCGGAGAGCTTCACCTCTCCATTCTCATCGAGACCTTGCGGCGCGAGGGCTACGAGCTCGCGGTGTCCAAGCCGCGCGTGATCGTGCGCGAAGAGGCGGGCGAGCGCCTCGAACCCATTGAAGAACTCGTCGCCGACGTGCCCGAGGATGCGTCCGGCAGCGTGATTGCGGAAGTCGGGCTGCGAAAGGGCGAACTCGTCGCCATGCACCCACTCGGCCAAGGCGGCATGGTCAGGCTCGTCTTCCAGGTGCCCACCCGAGGGCTCATCGGGTTTCGCTCCCTCTTCCTTACGATGACCCGCGGTTACGGGATCATGCATCACCGCTTTCAGGCGTACGCGCCATGGCGGGGACCCATCCAGGCGCGTCGGCAGGGCGTGCTCGTGGCGAGCGAAACAGGACTCGCGACGGCGTATGCCATCAGCAACCTCGAGGACCGCGGGGTGATGTTCATCACGCCCGGCACGCCGGTGTACGAAGGCATGATTGTCGGCGAGCACAATCGCGAGAACGACCTCGTCGTCAACGTCACCAAAGAAAAGCATCAGACCAATATCCGATCCTCGACCAAAGAGGAGACGGTGAAGCTGAAGGCGCCGCGCCTTTTGTCCCTCGAAGAGGCCATCACGTACATCGAGGAGGACGAGCTGTGCGAGGTCACGCCGCAGTCCATTCGGCTTCGGAAGAAAATCCTCAACAAAAGCGAGCGAGAAAAGGTGAAGCGGCGCCAGGCGTGACCTGACGCCGCTTCATCATCCCACAGGACTGTAGACGGGATAGACGCCGAGCGCGAGAATCTCCACGCCCTGGAGCGCCAAGAGCTCCCGAACTACAGAGAGCACCCGCTCGCCGCGGTCCTCGTAGGGCCGGACGGAGGCATCCAGGTAATACACGTAGTTGCCGATGGCATCGCCTACTGGGCGCGACTCAAGGCGCGTGAGGTTCAGGTTGGCGGCCGCAAATGTGTGCAGCGCGAGCGCGAGTCCGCCCGGGCGGTGCGGCACACCCCGAAGACACAAGGACGCCGTCCAGTCCGTGAGGCTCCATGGAGGATTCGGCAACGCGACCTCAGGCGATCCGACGAGGGCAAAGCGCGTCACGTTGCCCGGCCGATCCTCGAAGGGCTCCGGCCACACCGACAGGCCATACGATTGGGCGGCGCGCCGACTGCCGATAGCCACCGCGCGGGCGCGCTCGCCCATGGCGATCTGCCGGACAGCCTCGGCCGTGCTCGAGACCGCGACCTCCCGGGCGCCGGGAAAGCGGAGCCGGATGTGCTCCTTGCACTGGGCGAGCGCCTGGGGATGAGAGACCACCTCGTCGACCTCGTCGAGATCGAGCCCCTCCCGATAGATGGCGTATTGATGAATGGGCAGCGTCACCGCGGCGAGGATTTGGCGCGCACCTTCCTCCCGGTGTTCGCGCGTGAGCGCGTCCCAAACTTGCCAGACGGATCCCTGAATGCTGTTTTCAATCGGAACGCAGGCGAATCGGTGCGCCGATTTCGGCGCCTCGAAGATCTCATCGAAGCTCTGCATCGCCACTTGCTTAACCGGCTCGCCCGCCAAGAGAGCCGACGCGATGCGATCCGCGGCCTCGTGGCTGTGCGTGCCCTCGGGCCCGAGATACATGAGTTCCCACGCGCTCACGCATCCACCTCACCTTTCACCCGCGCGCTGGCTGGAACAGTTCCAGCCGCTCGCCGTCGGGACCTGCAAAGAAGATGTATCGAGCGCCGTTTCGGAGCGTCGTGATGGCCTCATCGAGAAAACGCACGCCCTTCGCGCGCAGCCGATCCACCTCGGCTTCGATGTCATCGACAGTGATGGCCACGTGGTGCACTTGCCCCTCGTCCGGCAGTTCATCCGCATAGCCCTCGATGAGCTCGAGCTGCGCAGTCTGCCCGGGATAGGACAGAAACGCGAGCCGGATGCCCGGCGTGTTGTGGTCGAGCGTGCCCAGGAGTTGCATGCCGAGCACATCGGTGTAAAACGCGATGGAGCGCTCCAAATTCGACACCATGATGCCCGTATGTTCCAGCTTGATCATCGCCATGCGTAGGTACCTCCTCAGAACAAGGAAAGCTGATTGGTCTCGGGCAGCCCGTCGAGGCAACCGAGTTCCATGAGCACGTCGATCACGGCCCGCGAAGCGCGCGCCCGCGACTGAAGATCTTCGAGCGACAGGAATTCACCCTGCTGCGCCGCTTCATACAGGTTGCGCGCCGCCGTCTCCCCAATTCCGGGAATGGCGGCGAAAGGCGGCCTGAGCCCCTGCGCCTCTTCCTCAATGAGGAACTGGGTCGCATGCGACTTGTACAGATCGATAGGCAAGAACCGGTATCCACGGGCCACCATCTCGAGCGCAACCTCGAGGACCGTCAAGAAGCTCTTCTCCTTGGCTGAGGCCGCGTTGCCCTTCGCCTCGATCTCCTCGATCTTCTTCAAGATGGCCTCCCGGCCCGCGGTCATCACGGCCACGTCGAAGTCGTCCGCACGCACCGTGAAATAGGTCGCGTAAAATGCGAGCGGTCGGTGCACTTTGAACCACGCGATTCGAACGGCCATCAGCACGTACGCCGCGGCGTGCGCCTTCGGAAACATGTACTTGATCTTCTTGCCCGACTCGATGTACCACTCCGGCACGCCGTGCTCCCGCATGTACACCTCGTCTTCCGGTTTGACGCCCTTCCCCTTGCGGATACCTTCCATAATCTTGAATGCGCGCGCCGGATCGAGCCCCTTCTGGATGAGGTAGAGCATGATGTCGTCTCGGGCGCAGATGACCTCAGACAGGGTCGCAATCTTGTCGCGAATGAGGGTCTGAGCGTTGTTCAGCCAGACGTCCGTGCCGTGCGACAACCCCGAGATGCGCACGAGCTCCGAGAACGTCGTGGGCCGCGTATCCTCGAGCATCTGGCGGACAAAGCGCGTGCCGAACTCCGGAATGGCGTACGTGCCGGTGGTCGACCGGATTTCCTCCGGGGTCACGCCGAGCGGCCGCGTGCTCCGAAACAGCTCCAGCACGTCGGGATCGTCGAGCGGGATGGACTTCGGATCCACGCCCGTGAGATCCTGCAGCATGCGGATGACGGTCGGATCGTCGTGGCCGAGGATGTCGAGCTTCAACAGGCAGTTCTCGAGCCCGGAGTGGTAGTCGAAGTGGGTCGTGAGCGTCTCTGACGACGTATCGTCCGCGGGGTATTGAATCGGCGTGAAATCATAGATCTCGACATAATGCGGCACCACCACCTGCCCGCCCGGGTGTTGGCCGGTGGTCCGCTTCACGCCCGTGCATCCTCGGACCAAGCGCTCGATCTCGGCATTGCGCAGCACCAACCCGCGCTCCTCGGCGAACTTCCGCACATACCCGTAAGCCGTCTTCTCGGCCACCACGGAGATGGTGCCCGCCCGGAACACGTGGTCCTTCCCAAACAACTCTTCCGTGTACCGGTGCGCCCTCGGCTGATACTCCCCAGAGAAGTTCAGGTCGATGTCGGGCACCTTGTCCCCATCGAAGCCCATGAACGTCTCGAACGGGATGTCCTGCCCGTCCTTGTGCAACTTCGCGCCGCAGTTGGGGCACGCCTTGTCCGGGAGGTCGAAGCCAGATCCGTACTCACCTTGCAGGAAAAACTCGTGATAGTGACACGCCAGGCACACGTAGTGGGGCGGCAGTGGATTGACCTCGGTGATATCCGTCATGGTGGCCACCAACGACGAGCCGACCGAGCCGCGGCTGCCGACCAAGTACCCGTCGCTCAGAGACTTCGTGACCAGCTTGTGGGCAATCAAGTAGATGACCGCATAGCCGTGTGAGATAATGGCGTTGAGCTCGCGCTCGAGCCGCTTCTCGACGAGCTCGGGCAGCGGATCCCCGTAGATGCGCTTCGCCTTGTCGTAAGCGAGCCTACGGATTTCCTCCTCCGCTCCTTCGATGACCGGCGTGTGAAGCTCATCCGGAATCGGCTTCACGTCGTCACACAGCGCCACCAGACGGCGCGGGTTGTCAATCACGACGGCGCGCGCGTCCTCTTCTCCCAAAAACGCGAACTCCTCGAGCATCTCATCGGTCGTTCGGAAGTGAAGGGGCGGCTGCTTGGTATCCAGCTTTTGCGACTGCAGAAAAATCTCTCGGAAGATGGCGTCGTGCTCGTCCAGATAATGCACGTCGCCCGTGGCCACGACCGGCTTGTTCAGGCGCTTGCCAATCTCCACGATGTTGCGCAGGAGTTCGCGCACCTGCTCAAACGACGCCACGACGCCCTCTCGCACAAGCGGCTCATAATGACTGACCGGCTGGATCTCCAGATAGTCGTAGAACTCGAGCAACGTGTCGATCTCGTCCTCGGATTTGCCGCGAAAGAACGCCTCGATAAGCTCTCCTTGGCGACACGCTGTGCCGATCAGCAGCCCTTCGCGGTGGCGAGCGAGCGCGCTTTTCGGAATGCGCGGCACGCGGTGCAGATACTGCGTATGCGCGATGGAGACGAGGCGGTACAGATTTCGCAGCCCCTCGCGATTGCGGACCAGCACGGTGGCGTGGAACGGCCGAACGCGCGAGATGTCAATCTGACCGCGGAGATGGTTCATATCCAACAGGTTGTGGATCCCGCGCGCCTTCGCGTCTTGGAGCATGCGCACGAATACTTTGGCCGTCGCCTCGCTGTCCGCCAGCGCCCGATGGTGGTTGACGAGCTCGACGGAAAACTTCTGGGTGAGCGTCTTCAGCTTGTAGTTCTTCTCGCCCGGGTAGAGCACGCGGGCGAGCGCCAGGGTGTCAATGACGGGTTCTTCCCACGGATCGAGGCCCAAGCGATCCGCGCATTGATTCAAGAATCCCACGTCGAACTCCGCGTTATGGGCCACGAGCACGGCGCCGCGCGCGAATTGGCGGAATCCGTCAAGCGCCTCCTTCAGCTTCGGCTGACCGACCACCATCTCGTTCGTGATGCCCGTCAACTCGACGATTTTCGGGTCGAGCGGCCGCTCGGGATCAATGAGCGTCGCGTACGTGTCCACGATGTGCCCCGCCTTGACCTTGACCGCGGCGATCTCGATGAGCGTGTCTTCCCGCGCGTTGAGCCCGGTCGTCTCCGTGTCAAACACGACATACTCGGTCTCGTCGTCCAGCGGCCGATCGCACTCGCGATAGACCAAAAGCCCACCATCGTCCACCACGTACGCCTCGACGCCAAGCACGAGCCGCACTCCGTGTTTCTTGGCCGCTTGATACGCTTCCGGATACGCCTGGCACACGCCGTGGTCCGTGATGGCAATGGCTTCGTGCCCCCATTCCGCGGCGCGCTTCACCAACGCTGCAGCACTCACGACGCCATCCAGCGCCGACATCGTGGTGTGGGCGTGCAGCTCAATCCTCTTCACCTCCGCCGTATCCGCCCGCCGAGGCGCATCCTGAGGGCGCATCGACTGGACCATAAACACGAGTTCCTTGGCATACGGATCGAACTGCACCTGACCCTGAATTTTCACCCACACGCCATCCGCGAGATGAGACGTGGCCTGCAGATCTCGCTCCGACTGCACGAACATCTTGGCCGAGATGGAGTCCGTGTGATCCGTGATGGCAAATTGAATGAGCGTGCGCCCGCTCGCCAGCGTCCTGCGTTCTACGCCGAAGACCTCGCCCACCACGGTGGCACGCCGCATCTCATCGGCGATGTCCCGCAATGGGATGGGTGTGGGCTCCTCGTACATCTGGCCGACGACAAACGGCTCCACGCCCTGCGCAGCGCCGGTGTCACTCCGCCCTTCCGACTCCTTGGGCTGGTCTTTCGCTGATTTCGCCTCTTCGGCAAGCTGGCGCCACCAACGCGCCTCGGCCTCCTGCTTCAGTTTCTCGCCCGCCGCAAGGAGGTCTTCACAAGCCGTCTCATCCACCTCGACGAGGACCGCCACATGAAGGCCAAACGCGCGACGAGCCTCCGAGGTGAGCCACTCCGCAACACCTTTCTGCTTGAGCTGATCCGCAATCGGTTGGCTCGGGACGCGGATGCTGGCGCGAAACCGCGCGGGCTCGTCCACAGCCTCCACGGTCAGTCTCGCCTGCGACAGCCATTTGCCCGAAACGTGAGACCGCTCCTCATAGGCAGCGGCAAGAGCGCGCATTGCGCATTCCGCTTCCCGCGTGGACACGACGTCGGCAGACATGACTTCGATGCTCCATGCGCAGGACGTCCCAAACGCCGAGGCGCACAGCTCGTGGATCTCGGCGAGATCGCGATAGAAGGAAGAGAACGCGTCTGCGTCAGGCCCCAAGGTGCCGAAGGGCGACTCCACGTGGACGCGGATCTCCCGGGTCGCCCGACGCACGCGGACGCTTCGAACCCTAGCGAGCGCCCGCTCCCGGACGGCGTGCTCGGTGATGGCCATGGCCTCATCTCGCGCTCCCCTCTAGAACCAATGCGTCACGTCGCGATACGTGATCACGACCGCGAACAACATCACAATCGCAAAACCCACAAAATGAACAAATCCTTCTTTTTCCGGGTCCACCCGCCGCCCTCGAATGAGCTCGATGGCCATGAACAACAGCCGCCCGCCATCCAGCGCTGGAATGGGGAGCAGGTTGAACAAGCCGAGCCCGAGGCTGAGCGCGCCGGTCACGGCCACCACGTTCCAAATACCGAATCGAACCTGCTCCGTGATCACGTGCGCGATCCCGACGGGGCCCGAGAGCGACTGGAACTGGTGATGCACGAACAGCCCCACGTAGCCTTGGATGGTCATGACAATGTCTCGGACCAGCGCCGAAAATCCGGCGGGGACGGTGTGGAGAGGGCTGTGAGAAATCTCGGCGTCGATGCCGATCATCGGCTCGCCGCTGACGAGGCGGGGCGTGACGACGACGGATCGCGTGCCTTCGTCCGTTTTCACCTCAAGGACAAGCGGTTCCGGATGGCCATCACGCGCACCCTCCTCGGACACCGCGCGCACAAGTCCCGCCCAGGAGTGAATGGGGCGGCCATCGACGGCCACGATGGTGTCGCCAGGAGCGAGGCCAGCATGCGCCGCGGGCGTCCCAGGCTCGACATGTCCCACGGTGGTTGTCGGCACGCCTGTGTACGTGTTCACCGCGGAGAACAACACACCCGCCAGGATGAGGTTCATCACAGGTCCGGCCAGGATGACGGCAGCTCGCTGCCAAAGCGGCTTGCCAATCATCTGCTGATCCTTCGGGACAATGGGAATGGACGAGCGCCGGCTCAGCATGACCCGGGCGCCCTCCTTCACGGGAAAGCGCCGAAGTCCTTCGTCCGTCTGCAGGGTCATGGTCATCTCATCGGTCAGATCGACCTCGCGCACCACGCCCACGCGCGCGTTGGGCAGATCGCGGGGCTCCCCGAGTGCGGTGATCCGCCCCAAGTCGTCGAGTTCGTACGCGACGGATTGGCCGACGGGAAACCACGACTCTTGTGGAGCCTCGCCCGCCAACTGCACAAACCCACCGAGCGGAATGAGCCTGAGCGAATACTCCGTTCCTCCGCGCACCACGGATATCACCTTCGGGCCAAAGCCGATGGCAAACACGGGCACCGCGACACCACATCGTTTGGCGACGTAAAAATGACCAAACTCGTGCAACGTTACGCAGACGCCAAACACGAGCACAATGGCGATGGCCGCCTCTGCATAGAACTCGAGGTGCGCTAACATTGGCAACTGTTCATCCGCCCTTTGCCACGTAGAATTCAGCTAGACGCCGAGCTTGTGCATCCGCGCGAAGGATATCGTCGACAGACTGAGGGGCTTCGTTCGGCACGCGTTCCAGCACCGCTTCCACAACCTCAGGGATCCGCAAAAACGGGATCTTTTCATGTAAAAACGCGTCGACCGCCACTTCGTTCGCCGCGTTCAGGACGCAGGGCGCGATGCCGCCTGCGCGGCCCGCCTCGACGGCGAGACGCAGGCAGGGAAACTTGTCGAGATCGGGTTCCTCGAAGTGAAGTGCTCCAACACCCGCCAGGTTCAGCCGCGGCCAAGGCGCGGCGAGGCGCTCAGGATACGTCACGGCGTACTGAATGGGCAAGCGCATGTCGGCCGTCGCGAGCTGTGCCACCACCGAGCCGTCCACAAACTCCACCATGGAGTGCACGATGCTTTCCGGATGTACAAGCACAGCTATCTTATCATATGGCACGGCAAACAAATGATGCGCCTCAATCACCTCGAGCCCCTTGTTCATCATCGTGGCGCTGTCGATGGTGATCTTCTGGCCCATGTTCCAGTTTGGATGGCGCAGAGCATCGCGGACTGTGACCTCCGCCATGCGCGCCTTCGGCCAGGAGCGGAAGGGGCCTCCCGAAGCGGTGAGGACGAGCTGCAGGACCTCCTCGGGCCTGCCGGATCGCAGACACTGGTGAAGGGCGCAGTGTTCGCTGTCCACTGGGACAATCTCACCGCCTGCGTCCTGCATGGCGCGAAGGATCAGATCTCCCGCTGCCACAAGGCACTCCTTGTTGGCGAGCGCCAGCCGCGCGCCGCGGCCGACCGCAGCAAGCGCAGGCAGAATCCCCCGGGCCCCCACCACCGCATTCAGCACGACATCCGACGGATACGCGGCACAGGCGACGAGCCCCTCGTCTCCGACGACGATGTCCACCTGTTCACCCGGTAAGAGTTCGAGCAGCGCGCGCCGGGCTGCCTCGTCGGCAACGCCAACGAGCTTCGGGCGGTATCGGCGAATCTGTTCCGCCAACCGCTGCACATTGCGCCCCGCCGCAAGCGCGACGACCTCGTATGTATCCAACTGGGACAACACGTCGAGCGCCTGCACTCCAATGGTGCCCGTGCTTCCCAAAATGGCGATGCGCTTCATGTTTTCTCCTCCACCAGGCTCCTCTACATCCAGCCTTTCAGCACGCCGGAGATGAACCACAAAGCGAAGGGCGCCGCGAACAGCAGGCTGTCGATCCGGTCCAGTACGCCCCCGTGACCCGGCAACATCCGGCCGGAGTCTTTCACACCGGCCGCGCGCTTGTACGCGCTCTCGACCAGATCCCCCACCTGGCCCGTCAGCGCCACCAGAAGCCCCACGGCCGCGAACACCCAAACGCTGTACCGCGGGTCGGCAATCTCTCCGAACACCACTGCGCCGACGACCGCGCCTGCCACTCCGCCGAGAGCACCGCTCACGGTCTTCTTCGGGCTGATGGCCGGAAGCAACTTGGGACCTTGAACCAATCGGCCGACAAAATAGGCCGCCGTGTCGGACATCCACGCCGCCACGAGAAACAGCCAGATCCAGAACCATCCTTCTGGCAAAGCGCGAAGGCCGATGAGCGACGCGCCGCCCGCGGCGAGATACAGCGCGCCGAACGCCGTCACGGCGTAGGTGCGCAAGTCATTCGGTCTTCGAGTGATGACGGGCAGCGCGAAAACCACCGCCACAGCCAAGAACAGGACGAACGGGTGAAACGCTTGTTTCGGGAACCAATCGGCGAGCGTGATCGCGATGGCCCCGAACCACGCAGCCGGGTCGAACCACCGCTGCCCGAACATCTGACAAAATTCCAACGCCCCGGCCAACGTCGCAATCCACACAAGACATCGCCAGCCGGTCAGCCCCCCAAACAACAACACGAACAGGACCACGAGTCCGGCGATGACAGCCGTGACGACCCGCTGCTTGAGCATGGGAATGGACACCTACTCGATCGCGCCGAACCTCCGCTTGCGCTTTGCGTAATCGCAAATCGCCTGGTAGAGATCGTCGCGTGTAAAGTCCGGCCACAACACATCCGTAAACCAGAGTTCGGCGTAAGCCGCCTGCCACAAGAGGAAGTTGCTCAGTCGGATCTCGCCACTCGTGCGGATGACGAGATCGAGCGGCGGAAGCCCCGCTGTGTCGAGATACCGATCGCACGTGGCCTCCGTGAGCTGCCCCACGGTCGCCCGACCTTCCATGACCTCGCGGGCGTAGCGCTCCATCGCCGCCACGATCTCCATTCGTCCCCCGTAATTGAGCGCGAAGTTGACGATCATCCCGGTATTGTGCTGAGTGCACTGAATGGCGCGGCGAACGGTTTCCTGCGTGTGGGCGGGGAGGCGCTCAGTGTCGCCGATGAAACGCACGCGGACGTTGCGCCTCACCAGCTCGTCAATCTCGCTCCGAAAGAACTGCTCCGGCAGCCGCATGAGGTAATCCACTTCGGCCGCAGGCCTTTTCCAATTTTCGGTCGAGAAAGCATACAGCGTGACGCATTCGATGCCGAAATCGTCACACGCGCGGATGGCTTCCTTCATGGCCAACATGCCCGCGTGGTGACCCGCAATTCGGGGAAGACCGCGCTTTTGCGCCCAGCGGCCATTTCCGTCCATAATGAGACCGATATGCCGGGGCTTCACGTCGAGCGCTGGCTGCTCGACCTGCTCGACCGCCGCCGCACTGGCACGCTGCGAACGCCCAAAACCCTTGAACAAGGCTGGCATCCCCCTTAATCCAGCTACCTTGGAACTCAGACCTGCGTCACGTCCTTCTCCTTATCTTCCAACAGGCGGTCGACCTGTGCAATGGCCTTGTCGGTCAACTGCTGAACCCGATCCATCAGCCGGCGCACGTCGTCCTCCGAAAGGTCTCCGGCCTTCTCCAGCTTCTTGATCTCCTCGTTGCCGTCCCGGCGAATGTTTCGAATGGCGACGCGCGCCTCTTCCGCCATCTTGCGCACCTGTTTGACCAACTCCTGACGCCGCTGTTCCGTGAGCGCAGGTATCGTCAATCGAATGACGTTGCCGTCGTTCGCGGGGTTCAACCCGAGATCGGACTTCTGAATCGCCTTCTCAATCTCGCTGAGCATGGACTTATCCCAAGGAGAGATGACCAAGAGGCGCGGCTCGGGCGACGTCACGCTGGCCACCTGGTTGACCGGCATCTGCGCGCCATAATACTCGACCATGACGTGATCGAGCATGGAGGGCGCAGCTCGTCCTGCGCGCACAGTGGCAAATTCACGGCGCAGATTCTGAATGGCCTTGTCCATCCGCTCCTGAAGATTTTGGATCAGTTCCTCATGCATGCGCATCACCCTTTCCCACCAAGGTGCCGATCTTTTCTCCCATCACAGCCCGAAGGATGTTGCCATCTTCGTTGATGTTGAACACCAGAATGGGAATGTCGTTGTCCTTGCACAAGCTCGCCGCCGTGGAATCCATCACGCCGAGACCTTGTTTCAGCACTTCCATGAAGTCGAGTTCCGCGTACTTGGTCGCCGTGGGATCCTTCTGTGGATCCGCCGTGTACACGCCGTCCACACCGTTTTTCGCCATGAGGATGACCTCGGCCTCGATCTCGGCAGCGCGGAGCGCGGCCGTGGTATCCGTCGAAAAGAACGGATTGCCCGTCCCGCCTGCAAAGATGACCACGCGCCCCTTCTCGAGATGCCGAATCGCCCGGCGGCGGATATAAGGCTCCGCGACCTCCGACATGTGGATGGAACTTTGCACGCGCGTGGCCACCCCGAGCTTCTCGAGGGCGTCCTGCAGCGCCAATGCGTTCATCACGGTCGCCAGCATCCCCATGTAGTCGGCTGTGGCTCGATCCATGCCCATCTGACTCCCGGTCGCACCTCGCCAGATGTTGCCCGCCCCGACCACAATGGCAACCTGGACGTCGAGCTTTGCCACATCGGCGATCTGCCTGGCGATGTCTCGGATCACGGCCGGGTCGATCCCGAAACCGTGGCGCCCTGCAAGTGCCTCCCCGCTCAACTTCAGAACGATGCGGCGGTATTTTGGAATCGTCACACAGGCCCCTCCATTGCGCGAAAATAGGTGGCCATAATGGCATGAAAGGGAACACGCAACGGTGTCCCCTCATGCACCAGCCTTACGACAGGCGAACCTGAGACATGACCTCTTCCACGAAGTTCGTCTCCTGGCGCTCGATCCCTTCCCCGACCACGAACCGAGCAAACCGGCGAATCGAGATGTTTTCGCCAATCGTCGCGATCTTTTCCTTCACCAGCGTGTCGACCGTTTTGTCGGGATCTTTGACGAACGGCTGCTCCAGGAGGCAATTCTCCTTGAAAAACTTCTCCAAGCGCCCTTCCACGATTTTGTCCACCACGTGTTCGGGCTTACCCTCGTTTAGCGTCTGAGCCCGCAGAATCTCGCGTTCCCGTTCAATGACGTCCTGCGGCACCTCTTCCCGACGCACGTACTGCGGATTCGACGCCGCGATGTGCATCGCGATGTCTTTCACAAAGGTGCGGAACTCCTCGTTCTTCGCCACGAAATCCGTCTCGCAGTTGACCTCGACGAGGACACCGATGCGGCCGCCGCCGTGGATATAGGCCTCCACCACGCCCTCCGCGGCAATCCGACCGGCCTTCTTGGCCGCCTGCGCGAGACCGCGTTCACGCAAAATGACGATGGCCTGCTCCATATCGCCGCCAGCCTCAGTCAGCGCCTTTTTGCAGTCCATCATGCCAGCGCCCGTGCGCTCGCGCAACTCCTTCACCATTGCTGCTGTGATTTCAGCCACGATGGTTCCTCCTCAATCGTCTGTATCCTCTATCACATTTCGCGCCGCGCGGCACAAAAAAGGTGACGAGAGCGCGCGACGCACCCGCCACCTTTCATCTCACGCGGTGGTCTCTTCCCCACCCTGCGTGCCTTCCAGCACAGCGTCCGCAATCTTGCTCGTCAGAAGGCGCACGGCGCGAATCGCGTCGTCGTTGCCCGGGATCACGTAGTCGATCTCGTCAGGATCGCAATTCGTGTCGACAATGGCCACAATCGGAATCCCGAGCTTGCGAGCTTCAGCCACCGCAATGCGCTCCTTGCGAGGATCAATAATGAAGAGCGCGTCCGGAAGCTTTTTCATCCCCTTGATGCCGCCCAAGAACTTCTCCAGCCGCTCGCGTTCCTTCCGGAGCAGGATGACCTCTTTCTTCGGCAGGACTTCGAACGTCCCATCCTCCTCCATCTGCTCGAGCTCCTGCAGGCGGCGAATGCGCTTCTGAATCGTATTGAAGTTCGTCAGCGTGCCGCCCAGCCAGCGCTGGTTCACGTAAAACATCCCGCAGCGCTCGGCCTCTTCCTTGACAGCCTCCTGAGCCTGCTTCTTCGTGCCGACGAACAGCACGGTGCCACCCGACGCGGCGAGATCTCGCACGAAGTTGTACGCTTCTTCCACCTTGCGAACGGTCTTCTGCAGGTCGATGATGTAGATCCCGTTGCGCTCCGTGAAAATGTACCGCGCCATCTTCGGATTCCAGCGGCGCGTCTGGTGTCCGAAGTGCACGCCCGCCTCGAGCAACTGCTTCATCGAAATGATGGCCAAGCCGATTTCCTCCTTTTTGTTTTCCCTCCGGACCGATCATCCGCAACGCCGACCCATCGGGCACCGGACGCCGCATCCCGATCCGTGCGTATTCGATTCAAAGGTACGCACCGCTCCATACTATACCACAGCGATACGAACACCAGCAACCGTCCGCAGCCATCTGCGCGCCCGCGGGAACTACCCATTTTGCTCCATTTTTAAGGCATATCACCCAGGTGTTTCGTCCGTGACCTGGCTTCCTGCTTCGGCATTGTCTACAGTGTGCCGCGAAAGCGCGCGGTTCGTGGCGCAAAACCTGCCTGGAAAGCGAGGGAAGCTCATGGCGACGAACAACTTCAATATCGCCGACTCGATTCGCCAACTCCATCTCGGGGAAGTCGTCACCGTGTTTACCACCGCGGGTGGAACGGGCGGAGGTGGGTACACGGGCGCTATCGTCGGGGTGGACAGCAACAACCTCTACCTCCTGCTCGCGCCCGCTTCTGCGCCGAGTGGCGCCACCGGAGCCTTCGGCACAGCGGGAAGCGGAACCGCGTTCGGCGCGCTCGCAACGATTCCGCTCGGCCAAATCACGTCGATCATCCAAAACGACTTGTGAGTTCTCGCGGGCGAGAGGACTCTCCTCTCGCCCGCGGATTCCCTTGTTTTGCACGTCGCACCCAAGAAGCTTACCACTTGCTCAACGCGATATGCGGCGCACCACACAGGCGATTTGGTCGTAGCGAATGATGGCTTCGGCGACCACGGGGCGCTGAGTGCTGCCGGACTCTCCCTCGTGCGCGAACAATCCGAGGTGCAAGTAGGAGGGCGTCGATCTCAGCACCACGCCGGTAAACCCTGGGTTGGCCGGGCCGAGGCCCAGCGTGTACACCGTGACGACGTCTCCGATGTGAATCTCCTGGGATTCCAGGCGAATGGGGGTCTTGAGCGCTTCAGACACAGCACCCACTGCGCCCGCCACTGCGCCCGCATCCGGCTCTCCCACGCGCCGCTCGTCTGACCGAGTTTTTCCTTGTCCTCCACCCGGGTCTGCGCCTCTCTCGATCCCTCCACGCCACACCGACGGCGCGATCCACGCCCTCGAGGCAGGAGCCCTGCACCGCCCCTTCAGCACACGATGTCCCCTCGTCTTCACCCGTTCTCCCTCGCCCCATCGCGGTCTGTAAAGCGACGTCCAAAGCCAAAACTGGCTGAACACACGCATGGCCCATTGTACGCGACGAGGAAGGAAAACGGTGACGGCTCGGGAGGGCGTGGATAGCACCCAAGCGACGCAGGGGCTCGTCAATGAACGCCCGGCTCTGAAGGCTCTACCCTACACAACAGCTGCTCGACTCTTGCGATCTCGTCCGCCGACACGCCCAGCAGATCCCGAATCTCGTCTCGAGATCGGCCTTCGTGAAGGAGGTCAAGAATCGAAAAATAGAGGCGCTCTCGAGACGCATGGACGCTCGGGCGCGCAGGCTCGCGATCCTCCGTCCACGCGTCAACCGCCTCCGCCGAGGCCCCTTGCTCGCCCTTCTCCGCAGCCGATTCAAGCGGAGCTTCGTACTGAAAGTCAAGTTCAGAGAGCCCCTCCATCTGCTTGGGGGCAAACTCGCCGTTTACCGCGTGGTTCCCGCCATGCTTCGCACCATGCAGAGCCTCGCCGACCTCTGCGGTCATCCGAGCCACCGCCGTCTCAAGCGCCTGAATTCGCGCCTCGAGTTTTCGGCTTCGCTGGTCCCATTCCCGGTACAACTCTTCGAGAACCTGGATCGCCAAACGCGCGTCCGAGGTCCTCTCAACGGCCACGGGTTCCCACCGCGCGCGATCTGCTGACAAACCAGCGTTTTTGGGCGAGCCCTGGCTGGCGCCGCGCAAGCGCCCTTGAGATGCCATCCACCGGAAAAAACCTCGGATACCCGGGTGCGTTTTCCAAGCGCCACTTAACGCGTACAGCATGGCGAGGAGCACCATACACACCGCGGCCAAGATGAGCGTCTCCCACACCTTTTCGTTCGCCCCTTCCCCGCGTCAAAGCACTCGCATGTCGCCTCTGACCGTTCGCACCGTGAGCACACACGACGGCAAGTCAAACCATAAGGTCCTGCCTTGATGTCCACCCACGTCTCTTCCGATAACAGGGATGCCTCTGTCCGCAAGCCGCTTTTTCACCGCCTCCGCATTGCGCTCTCCGACGCGAAGCGTCTCCATCTTCACGCCTTGAAACATCTGCGCTCCGCCGGCGTACTTCGCGCGGAGGCGCAGCGGACTCCCGCCCGCATGCACAATCTCGCGGATGAGCCAGTCAATCGCGGTGTCCGCGTATTTTTGCGGCGCCTTGGTGTCAGGCGAAGGGCTCTCGGGCAGCATCACATGTGCCATTCCCGCCACATGGCCTTCGGCATCGTAGATCACCACACCCACGCACGAGCCTAGGCCTGTCGTCACCAGCCGACCCGGACCGCGGAGGATGGCCCCTTCGGCGATGCCCACGCGAATCTCGACCTCATCGTCAACCACGAGGCATCTTTCCCCGAAGGGTGTCAAAGAGTCTCGAAGCGCTCTCGAAATCCGGAAGCAGGAAAAAATGCGCTTGAATCTCACGCCCACCATGTGTGACGAGCGTCGAGATGAGCAGCACCTGATTGTCCTCTCCGCTTCCATACATGAGCCCAATGTCGAGAAGCGCTGAGGCCATATCGACGGCGACTGCCGGGATGGATTGTGTCATGCGAAAGCCGCACAAATCGGCAATCGCGGCGACGTAGGCCCCTGAAAGGATATTGCCAACCTCTCCGAGCGCGGAATACTCCATCTCCCCGTAGGGATGGCCGCGTTCCCGCCCCGGAATGAGCTCATCCACGAGGCGCTCCGCGCTCTCGATCGACAACACGACAAACATATTCCCCGCGATCTCGCCCTCGATCCGGATATACACGGCGACGACCATCGTGTCGTTGCCGCCGACGACGTCCACCACCTCCGCGAATCGGCACAGCCTGGCGTCCGTGACCGACATGCGCACAACGCCGCCCAGCAATGCGGAAAACGCCGTGGCGGCGTGTCCCGCTCCGATATTGCCGAACTCCCGCAGCGCGTCGAGATCGGCTGCGCTAAGATCATAGGGATTCATCCGTACACCAACTTTTCCACCTGTTTGAGTTGCTCCGATTCAACGGCCGAAAAGACCCGTTCCAAGTTGAGCAGCACAAGGAGATCGTCGCCGATTCGCGCGACACCCCGAAGGTACACGGCCTCCAGACCTCCAACGACAGACGGCGGGGGCTCCACGGATTCCGGCGCGATTGGGACCACGTCTTCGACCGCATCCACCAACATGCCTACGGCCATCCCGTCTAGCTCCGCGACGACAATTCGCCTCTCTTCGTCGTCCACGGACACGTGCGTCAACCCGACGCGTTCCGCGAGATCGATCACCGGGACAATCGCGCCGCGCAAATGCATGACGCCCTTGATGAAGGGCAAGGTCCGCGGCACGGGCGTGATATCCCCGACGCGTTCCACCGATCTCACCTGAGAGACATGCGCGCCGTACCGCTCGGAGCCCACGCGCATGACGACATACGAATCCACGAAACGTCCCTCCTTCCCGCTACGCGGAATTGGCAATAAAGCGCACGTCGAGAATGAGCGACACTCGGCCATCGCCGAGAACTGTGGCGCCGGCGAACTCCCGAACATGCTGCAGAAATCGGCCGAGCGGCTTGTTCACGACCTCGAGCTCATCGAGGACTTGATCGACGAGAAGAGCGAGCCTCCGCTTCCCATCTCGGCACACGACCACTGTCTGCGGGTACCCCTCGCGACGAGCGCCCAGCGCCAATCGCTCCGCCAGGTCCACAATGGGCACAATGCCCTGCTCATCTCGAAGCACGGGTCGCTCCTGCACGTGACGTATGTCATCTCTTGTCAGCCTTCGCACCTCATCCACATTCGCCGTCGGGATGGCGAATACCTGCCCTCGGACTGACACCAAGAGGGCCGGCAGGATAGCGAGCGTCAGCGGCAATTGAATGATGAACGTCGTCCCCGCCCCGAGAACCGACTCCAAGCGAATCTGGCCCCCCAGGGCCTCGACTTTTTCTCGCACGGCGTCAAGTCCTACGCCCCGCCCTGAGATGTCCGAGACGCGCTCCGCGGTGCTGAACCCCGGCCGAAACAGAAGCGCGAAAACCGACTCGTCCGACATGGATGCACCTTCCTCCGGCGCAACCCAACCCTTGGCAATGGCCGTCTGCAAAACCCGATCGCGGTCAATCCCACGGCCATCGTCCGACACCTCGAGAAACACCTGGCCGCCCGATGTGTACGCGGAAAGCCGAACGGTGCCGCGCCGGGGCTTGCCTTGAGACTCACGTACTTCGGGGGGCTCGAGGCCGTGATCGACCGCATTTCGGAGAAGATGCACAAGCACCTCGCCCATCTCCTCGAGGACGACACGATCCATCTCCGTGTCCAGGCCGGTCATCACAAAGTCGAGCTCACGGCGAAGACGGCGCTCGAGGTCGCGCATCATGCGAGGATAGCGATGGAAGACCGTTTCGACCGGGACCATTCGGAGGCGCGTCAGCCCGTCCTGGATGTCGGCCACAAGGCGGTCCAACCGCTCAGCCGCCTCCTTTAAGTCTGGGTCATCCGAGGCTGCCACCAAGGTGGCAAGCCGCGTCTTGGTGATGACGAGATCGCTCAAGGCATTCATGAGCTCGTCCACCTTGCGGACCGGGACACGAAGGGTCGCGTCCCGCCGCAAATCCGCACCGGAAGCGAGCGCGCCGAACGATGGCCGCGACATCGAGTCCTTGACGGACAGATCGCCCCGCTCTGGACGGGGCTTATCTGTCACAGGCGTGGAAGGAACCTCGTTCACCTTGGAGACGTCACAGGCCGACACGTCGGTGATGTCCAGCACGGCCTCGCGCACACGCGCGATCTCGCCAGGCGATACGAGGACGGCCGCGAAAGCCTCTGTGGCCTCGACCTGTCCGGCCATGACTTGGTCTTCTGCAGGATGGGCCCCCAACAACGTCGCCGAAGCCTTCAAGGCTTGGTACGCCATCGCCAAACGCACGCCGGGCATGATGCAGTCGGGGACGAGGCGGAGATGGATGGTGTAAAGCTCTTTGTTCTCTGCCGCAGCCCGGCGCGCCCAATCCGAAAGATTCGCAAAAGGTGCGCGGGACGAGTCGCGCGGCTCGAACGTGCCTTCGGATCGGGAAAGCGCGCTTGCGAGCGCCGCCAGCACGTCGTCATCCGTCTCTTCAGGTTCCTGAGATGAGGCGCCGATAGCCTGTAGCCGTGCTCGCATGCGGTCGACCGCCGACAGCAGGGCGTCCACGTGCCGCGGCTCCACAGGAACATGCGCGTCGCGAAGGGCTCCAAGTAGGTCCTCCACGCGGTGGGTCAAGGTCGCCAACTTGGAGAACCCCATGGTCGCGCTCATGCCTTTCAGGGTGTGCGCGGCCCGAAACATCTCGTCGAGCAGATCAGGCCTCGAACCGTCTCGCTCAAGCGTGAGGCAGAACGTCTCCAAGCGTTCGACGTTTTCCATCGCCTCCGCCAAAAAGGCTTCCAGGTATTCCTCGTGCACCGTGTCACCTCCCGACCTGACACAAGTCGGCCAGACGATGGGCGATGGATCCGAGCGGGACAACCTCGTCCACCCATCCAGACTCTCTCGCGCGGCGCGGCATCCCGTCGACGACGGCCGTCTCCCGGGCCTCTGCAATGGCAAGGCCCCCAGATTCGCGAATCGCTCGGAGGCCGTCCACTCCATCTCGCCCCATGCCCGTGAGCAGCACCCCGATGGCTCGAATGCCGGGAAGGCAAGCCGCGCTCGAAAACAACGCGTCGATCGAAGGCAGGTAGCGGTCTGTGGGCGTCGGCGGCCGAACCCGGCAGCGAAGCTCGCCGCCGTCAAGCACGACCTCGGTAACCCTGCCGCCCGGCGCGACGTAGCAGTGTCCCGCTGTGACAGCCAGCCCGTCTCGCGCCTCGCGCACGGGCCAGGCACTCTCCCGATGAAGCCGCTCCGCAAACGGTGCTGTGAAGGTCGCGGGCAAATGTTGCGCAATCAGGACGGCGCATGCGTCGAGAAGCGGAAGTTCCCGTAAAATCGCGGTAACCGCAGCTGGGCCGCCCGTCGAAGCGCCCATCACGATGAGCTGCCGGATGCCGTGCGCGCCTTCGGTCATCGGGCCGCCCCCTCTCCGTTCACGCGATGCCCGCGCGAATGCACTCGTTCTCGAATCCAGCGGGCCAGTTGGCGATAACCTACGGCAGCGGGCGATCCCGGCACATGTTGGAGCAGCGGCCGTCGCGCCATGACGCTCGTCACCAGCGCCGGATCGTCCCGAATCATTCCCGCGTACGTCACCCGCATGTGCAGGAACTTCGCGGCCGCGTCCACAAGACGCGCGGCCGTGTCGTCAGCTTCCGCCTTGGACTTCGCTCGATTGACGACGAGCCACGGGTCCACACCGAGTCCCTTCGCGTGCATCCACTTCAAAAGCGCATATCCATCCGTGATGGCTGTGGGCTCCGGCGTGACCACGCAAATGGGATGCGCCCCCTGTCGCAACATCCGCTCCGCGAACGCGTGCACGCCCGGCGCGCAGTCCACGAGCACCCAGGCATACCTCGCCGAGACGCGCGCAATGCTTTGCCAAAGCCTGTCCCAGCCGCTTCCGCCCACGTCGTCGAAAAACCTCCCACTCCCGCCTGCCAGAACGTCCACGTGCGGCCTGGGCGCCAGCAGGGCTTCCTCCAGCGGCGCGCCCGCGGCGACGTCGCAGAGGGTCAGCACGGGCGTCGAGTCAAACAGAATCTCCACGTCGGCGAAACCCGCATCCGCGTCAATGAGGAGCACCCGCATGGCGTCTTCCGCGAACGCGATCGCCAGGTTGACGCACAGGTTCGACTTTCCGACCCCCCCTTTTCCGCTCATGATGGCAAACACGGGCGCAGACCCAAAACCCGCCTCGCGGCCGACAGGCTGGGATGAAGTGTCAGGGGCAACCTGTTGTTCTTTCCGCCAGAGCGACATCTGCTCTCGGAGGCGCGACGCCTGATCAGCCATGGCCATGAGCCTCCTTCCACGGCGTCAACAGGTCCGACACCGACAGGATGTCGATGTCGTCCGGGACATTCTGGCCGGTGGTCACATAGGCGATGGGCAACTGGCACATGGCCACAAGACTTGGGATCATGCCGACGGATGAGGTCTCATCCAGCTTTGTGAAGATGAACTTGTCCACGCTCAGCGGTTTCGCCATGTCAGCAACTTTCAGCGCGTCGGCTGGCTTCGTGGCGAGCGAGACGACGAGCAGCACCTCATCCGCCTCGATGGGCGCGAGCATGCGCTTGGTCTGCTCGATGGAAGCCGGGTTCAAAAAGTTTCTTCCCGCGGTGTCCACGAGGACGAGATCGCACGACGAAAGGGCGGCCAGGGCAGAAGGCACATCCTCTGGTTCATCCGCAATCGCAATCGGCACGTTCAGGATGTCCGCATACGTCTTCAGCTGCTCCACCGCCGCAATGCGAAACGTGTCCGTGGTCAAGAGGCCGACGCGGCGCTTACCGGCGAGGACGTGCAGTGCGGCAATTTTGGCGATGGTCGTCGTCTTTCCCACGCCAGTCGGACCCACGAAGGCGACCATGCGACTGTCCCGCCGAATGGGTGCAGGATGGGCGAGTGCCCCAAGATCGGATTGAATCGCTTCGATGAGCGCTGCCGCGAGAGCCGGACGGTCCCCCGGCGCGACGGGGTGACCGAGCGCCATGCGCGCCCACCGATCCGCCAGGACCGCGTCGACACCTTCTGCCTGCAGGAAGGTGCGCCAGCGTTGCAGTGGGTCGTGTTCACCGCCCGATGGCGCGTCACCCCGCTGTTTCACCTCGGCGAGCATTTGCTTGATCTCGGCGATCTCACTCGCAAGCTGAGACCACACCTCCGGAGCCGGCGACGCGGACGAACGTTCCCCCGCGGATCCCGACATCGCCATCCTCAGGGCTTGCCCGAAGCTCGCCCCAGCCGTCGCAGCGAGCTCCTCTTTTGCAGCTGCCATCACCTCGATGCGGCGCTCGGATCGAAGGCCGAGCCACTTGCGCACGCGAATATTCCGCGTGCTCAGGATGACCGCATCTTGGCCGAGTTCCCGCCGGATGGACGCGACGGCCTCAGGCATGTCCTTGACCACATAACGGCGCACGATCACGTCACATTCACCACGCCTCCGCTATGAATCGAGATGGACGGATCCAATTCGGCAAACGACAAGACAGGCAAATCCGGCACGTAGCGGCGAACCAAGCGGCTCAGTGGCAGCCGCAGCCGAGGATGCACCAGAAGGACAGGGGATTTTCCTGTGCCTTGGAGCTCGGTCCACTGTTCTTTGAGCCTGCGGAACAAAGCCTGCGCCCTTTGAGGCTCCAGGCCGATGGACAACGCGCCGCCCTGTTCCACCACGGCCTGCTGCATCTCTCGCTCGAGCGCCGGATCGAACGTCAGAACCGTGAGCCCGTCTTCGCCCTGCAGGTATTGCGCGCAGATGTGGCGCGCCAAACGCTGGCGGACTTTCTCGGTGAGTTGATCCACATCCTGCGTCTGCCGACCCGCGTCGGCCAGCGCCTCGAGGATGGTCACCAGATCGCGAATCGGAACGCCTTCTTCGAGCAGGTTGCAGAGCACGCGCTGAATGTGCCCAAGCGACAGCGTCCCGGGATACACGTCTTCGACCACGGCGGGATGCGTCTGCTTGAGATGATCCAGCAGTTCCTTCACTTGCTGGCGGCCGAGCAGCTCGTGCGCGTGGCGCCGAAGCACCTCCGTGAGGTGCGTCGCCATGACAGAGGGCGGATCGACGACGGTATACCCGCTCGCCTCGGCGCGCAACTTCATGTCGCCGGTCACCCAGAGCGCGGGTAGGCCGAACGTGGGATCTCGGGTCGGAATGCCCTTGATCTCCGGATTGTCGATCCCGGGGCTCAGCGCGAGCCAGTGTCCCATGAGGATTTCGCCTCGCGCGACTTCAACCCCTTTCAACTTGATCACGTATTGCGTGGGCTTGAGGAGCACGTTGTCCCGCATGCGCACCATGGGCAGGACGACGCCCAGGTCCGTGGCGAGCTGCCTGCGAATCATGGCCACGCGCTCCATGAAATCGCCGCCCTGCCGCGCGTCCACCAGCGGGATGAGGCCATACCCAAATTCGAACTCAACCGGCTCCACCGTGATGAGTTGATAGACGTTCTCGGGCTTCTTCGCCTCGGACCGCTTCTGCCGGGCCTTCTCCTCTTCTTCCCGCTTCCGCTGCTGCGCCCGGCTTCGCTCGGCCCGCCGAGCCATCAAGGTCGCGCCGCCGGCAATGGGGATGACCGGCAAGATTCCGATGGGCGTGATGAGGCCGAGCAACAAGAGGGCGCCGCTCACCACATACAGGGCCCGGGCGTAGCCAAACACCTGCTTGACCACGTCCGCGCCCATATTTTGGTCCGTGGCTGCGCGAGACACCATGAGCCCGGTGGCGGTCGACAGGAGGAGGGCCGGAATCTGGCTCACGAGGCCGTCGCCCACAGAGAGCATCGTGTACGTGTGCAGCGCTTGGCTGAACGAGTCGTGCTGCATCGCGACGCCGATGATGAGCCCCGCGACGACATTGATGACCACGATGACCATGGACGCGATCGCGTCGCCCTTGACAAACTTGGAGGCGCCGTCCATCGCTCCGTAAAAGTCGGCCTCCTGCTGGATCTTCTCGCGCCGCCTGCGCGCCTCGGCCTCCTGAATGAGTCCGGCGTTGAGATCCGCGTCAATGGCGAGCTGTTTCCCTGGCATCGCGTCGAGCGTGAAGCGGGCCGCCACCTCCGCCACGCGCTCCGCCCCGCGCGTGATGACGACATACTGCACAATGATAATGATGAGAAACACGATAAATCCGACGACCGGGTTGTTCCCGATGACAAAGTTCCCGAACGTCTGAATGACCGCCCCCGCGTTGCCCTGGCTCAGGATGAGCCGCGTCGTCGAGATGTTCAGCGACAGCCGATACAGCGTGGTGACCAGGAGCAGGGACGGAAAAATGGAAAACTCGAGCGGCTCGGCCGTGTTCATGGCGACGAGCAGAATGGTCATGGACACGAACATGTTGAACAGAATCAGCACGTCCAACAGCGGGCGCGGGATGGGAATCACGATCATCACGATGGTCCAAAGGACAAACAGCATGACCATCAGATCGGTCCGCTTCAACCACTTGGCCATCGCCCGTCACCTCCGCCCTTTTGCTCGCATGCGGTACACATACGCGAGCACTTCCGCAACCGCCTGATACAGATCGGGCGGGATCTCTTGACCGATGTCGACCGTTCGATACAGCGCCTGAGCGAGGGGTGGATTCTCCACAAGCGGTACTTGATGCTCTTCGGCCCTCCTGCGGATCTCTTGCGCGACGAAGTCGGCTCCTTTTGCCACCACCTGCGGCGCGTTCATCTTGTCGCTCTGGTAAACCAGGGCCACCGCATAGTGTGTCGGGTTCGTAATCACGACGTCCGCCTTGGCGACGTTCTGCATCATGCGCCTGGAAGCAATCTGGCGGGCGCGCCGGCGCACGGCGGACTTGAGGAGCGGATTGCCTTCCGTCTCCTTGAGTTCGTCTTTTAGCTCCTGCTTGGACATGCGAAGGCTGCGCTCCAGGCTGTAACGTTGATACGCGTAGTCGATGGCAGCGATGGCGACCATCGCGCACGCGACGCGAATCGCGAGGTTGAAGACAGCGCGGCCGAGGATCCCTGGCACGGCATCGAGTTCCACCGCGGAAAGATTGACCATCTGATGGGCGAGCGATGTCAGGGACGTGTACGCGACACCCACCACGGCCGCGAGCTTGAGCAGCGACTTGAGCGCTTCAAGCGCCCCTTGCAGGCTCGCGATCCGACGCAAGCCCGTCGCAGGCGAGATGCGCTTCAAGTCTGGCAGCAGAAGCTGCGGGACAAACATCGGTCGAACCTGCATCAGCGCCGCGGCCAGTCCAATCACGGCAGCCACCGCGGCGATGGGCAACATCATGTGTGCAGCAGCCACGACCTGGGCTGCCATCAAGGCGCGAACACTTTCGACCGTCCACGACTTCGGGGTAGAGCCGCCGAGATCGCGCTGAATCAGGTTTTCCCATTCGCCCCACACCGCGGGGCCAAGGATGCGAAGCGCCACAAGCACCGCCGCAAATGCCACAGCCGAAGTCAGCTCGGGGCTGCGGGCCACGCGACCTTCCTTCCGTGCTTCCTGGCGCCGCCTGGGCGTCGCCCGTTCGGTGCGTTCACCCGCGGCGAATCGCTGGAGTTGCAGCGTACGCATCCTTCACCCTCCGATTAGGCGCATGACACTTTGCAGATTCAGAAACACGACGTTCAGTAACTGACGGAACAAACCCACGGTCACCGGTAGGGCGACCGCGAACGAGGCGAGCCCGATGAAGAGCTTGGCGGGCAACTCGACCACAAAAGCGTTCATCTGCGGCACGGCGCGCGCAAGAAGCGCGAACGTGACGTCGCACAAAAACAGGCTGGCAAACACAGGCAGGGCCACGTCGACACCCATGAGCATGACGGTGCCCATGGTCTGAGCACAGAGCGTCATCCAGTCCTTTGGAAGGTGCCAATCCGCGATGGGGATGAGCCGGAAGGACTCGAGGACGGCGCTCGATAGCCCGCCAAGCCCCCCCATGCCGATGAACAACAGAGAAAACCACACGTTGTACACGCTGCTGAACACGCCTGCCTGCTGCCCGAATCCCGGCATGGCGAGATCGGCGACCGCCATGCCGATTTGAAGATCGACCAGTTGGCCCGCGATGTTGATGGTGTTGAAAATCCACGTGGCCACAAAACCCAACACGACCCCGACGACCGCCTCGAGCGCGAAGTCGACGACAAACGCCCCCGGTTGGGTCGCAATGTCGGGAACCAAAGCATGGACTGAAGGCACCGCGAATGCAGCCAGCGCCAGGGCAAGCGCCACTTTGGCGAGATTCGGCCAATAGGCGCTGGACAAAATGGGCGCAGCGAGGATGAACCCGCTGGTTCTCGCGGCCATGAGCAAAAACAAGTTCACATGTTCGAGGATGTCGTTCACCATTCACATCACGTACTGCATCAGGTTGCCGAGTATGGAGTTCGTAAAATCGATGAGGTTTTGCAACATCCACGGTCCGAAGGCCAGGAGCGCGATCACGACCGCGATAATCTTCGGAATGAACGCCAGCGTCTGCTCCTGAAGCTGTGTCGTCGCCTGAAAAATGCTTACTACCAGTCCCATGGCCAATCCGAGAAGAAGGACTGGCGCCGTAATCTTGACGACG
Organism: Alicyclobacillus sp. CIJ1; assembly: GCF_057538885.1. Taxonomy (NCBI): domain Bacteria; kingdom Bacillati; phylum Bacillota; class Bacilli; order Caryophanales; family Alicyclobacillaceae; genus Alicyclobacillus; species Alicyclobacillus sp. CIJ1. Next base: position 110,881 of record NZ_BAAJPH010000103.1, read on the forward strand.
AGCCACATCACCTGGGCCGCAAGGCCAATCACGTAGGTATCGGTCATCGGGCTTCCTCCCTGCGCTATGAGGCGTAGCCGGCGAGCAGCGATTTGACGACGAGGTACCAGCCGTTGACCATCACAAATAACAGCACCTTGAACGGTAACGAGATCATGACAGGCGGCAACATCATCATGCCCATGGACATGAGCGTCGTGGACACGACGAGATCAATCACCAGAAACGGAAGATAGATCATGAACCCGATTTGGAACGCCGTCTGCAACTCGCTGAGGGTGAACGCCGGCACCAACGCAGACATCGCGATGCTTTCAGGGTGGCGCTCCATCCCGGGGGTCAACGTCTCGTGGCGATAGGCGAGGAAGAGTTCCAGATCCTCTGTCCTCGTCTGCTTGGCCATGAAGACCTTGAAGGGCGCTTCCGCCCGCTCGATGGCGACCGTTTGCGAGATCTGCCCGCGAAGGTAGGGCTGAAGCGCCTGTGTATTGGCCTGTTGCAGCGTCGGTTGCATGACGAACAACGTGATAAACAGCGCAAGCCCGACCAACACCTGGTTGGGGGGCGACGTCTGCAGCGACAACGCGTTGCGCACAAACGACAAGACCACAATCACGCGAGTGAAACAGGTCATCAGGATGAGCGCTGCGGGTGCCAACGTGAGCGCGGTCAGCAAAAGCACGATCTTCACCGTGTTGGCCACCGCTGTGGGTCCGGAGCCTCCGACGGAGACGCTCACCCCGGGTATCGCAGGTGCGGTCGGCGAAGTTTGCGCGTGCACAAACGGCGGATGCCAACCTAAGACGAAGACCGCCATCCCCAGAGCCACTCCGACCGCGCCCGCGAGGCACCGTCCCCGGCCATCCCGGCCTTTGCTCCTCATTCCTCCCGCCGCCTTTCTCTCAATCGGTCCAAGGCCTCCCGCAGTGCGGCGGAAAAGCCGTCCGGATCCTCCGCAAGCGCCTCTTGAACATGCGGATACTCGTCCGTGACGTCCGCCAAGAGGCGAACGTCCTCGCCGACGCCGATGAGATACAGCTTCGCGCCCACACGCACGACTTGCACCGACTTGTTCGGCGCCACCTGGCGCGCAGCCACCACCTCGATATGTCCTCGGGCCGAGACTCCTGCGCGCCTGCCGAGCACTCGGAACAAAAACGCGATGAGGAGGAGAATGACCGCGAGCGCCACCACCAGCTGGATGTACGCCCACACGCCGCTGCCCGCCGCAAGCGGTTCATCTTTCGCCGCCCATATGGTTTGCGGGATCATCAGGATGAGCGCGCACGCTACCGCGCTCCCCACGCTCTGGGCCGCGGACCATCGTCCCATGGAGCGCATCACCGGAGCGCCTTCTGCACCGCTTCGACGACGCGATCGGCCTGAAACGGCTTGACGATAAAATCCTTGGCCCCCGCCTGAATGGCCTCGATGACCATCGCCTGCTGCCCCATCGCAGAGCAGACGATAATGCGCGCGTTCGGGTCGATTTGCCGAATGCGCTTGATGGCTTCAATCCCGTCGACCTCCGGCATCGTGATATCCATGGTGACAAGGTCCGGGCGGAGCTCTTGATAACGCTCGACGGCCTGCGCCCCGTCAGCCGCCTCTCCCACCACGACGTGCCCGTTCTTGGTCAGGATGTCTTTGATCATCATCCGCATGAAGGCGGCGTCATCCACCACCAGAATGTTTGCCATGGCCCATGCCTCCCACCAGGTGTATTTCGCTCAGGGCAGCGGGTCAATCCGTTTATCCGCCTGCACAATATCGGTGACGCGCACACCGAAGTTTTCGTCGATCACGACCACCTCGCCGATCGCGATCTTCTTTTGGTTCACGTAGATATCCACCGGTTCACCCGCAAGCTTGTCCAATTCCAAAATCGAACCGGGAGCAAGTTCCAGAATCTCGCGAATGAGTTTCTTGGCGCGCCCGAGTTCCACGGTCACGTTGAGCGGCACGTCGTATAGCAGCGACAGATTGGCCACCGGTCGCCCGTCGCGCGGCTTCGTCTCGTCGTCGAACTCTGCAAAAACCGGACGCTTGACGGCGACGCTCGGCGCTTCGTCCGCTTGTGCGCGATTCGAGGACTGTGCATCGTCGCGCGGCTCAGTTCCGGCGGAATCTGCGGCAACGCTGTCGCGCCCCTCACCGGCTTGCCGAGCCTCGGGCGCCGTCGCGTTCGTATGTACTTGCATAGACCGCACCAATTCGCGTGCGAACGGAACGGGCATCAGCTGCATGATGTGCGAATCGATGAGGTCGTGCACATACAGGCGAAACTCGACGTTGACGAGTTCCTCCGCAGGCCCAAAGGCCGCCTGCGCTTCGTCCGGCGTGAACGTCACCACCCTGACGGAGGGCGGAGAGATGTTGATGTACCGGCCGAACAGCTGGCTCATGGCCGTGGCCGCACTGCCCATCATCTGATTCATCGCTTCGCCTACGGCGCTGAGTTCCAGATCGCCAAGGTCGCCGCTTGAGTCGTCCGGCTCCCGCCCCATCATGAGATCCGCAATACGTCTTGCGTCCTCAATTTCGATGGCGAGCGCATTCGTGCCTTGCAGCCCTTCGGTAAAATCCACCTGCACTAACACGTACGGCGTCGGGAACCGGCTCTCCACCTCGGAGCGCGGAAGGATGCTCACAACGGGCGTCGTGATATCCACCCGACGGCCGAGCAGGGACGAAAGCGAAGTGGCGGCCGATCCGAAGCAGATGTTTCCTATTTCCCCCAAGACGTCGATCTCGTCCTCTGTCAGCTGCGCCTTCCTGCCACTCGCGGCCGCCTGTTCAGCCGCCCCAGCGCGCAGCAGGGCGTCGATCTCGTCCTGAGACAGTTTCATGTCATCGTCCACCATCGACATCCGCCTCCCACTGGCCCACGATCTTCACCGCGTACATGCGGTTTCGCTTCCCAACGCTCGCCCAGAACGCAGGTCTCCCATCCACGTAGACGACGGCCGGATCGCGAATGGTTTGCCGCAGCACGATGGTATCGCCCTCGCATAGGTCGAGGATCTCCCGAACGGTCAACTCGGCCTGCCCGACTTCCACCCGAACGTCCACAGGAACGCTCAAAAGCTTGGCGCGCAGTTCGTCATTTACCTGCCGCCTGCCGCTATGAAACGCCGGATCCATGTAATACCGATTGCTCAGCTTGGACAGAACCGGTTCGATGGTCACGTGCGGAATGCACAGATTGACCAGCCCCGTCGTTTCACCCACGCGGACGCTGATGGTCACCACGAGCACCGTCTCATTGGGCGTGGTGAGTTGCAGGAACTGCGGGTTGCTCTCGAGCGACACAAACTGGGGATCGAGGTCGATCACGCTCTTCCAAGCCTCGGCCAGGATGGTCGGCACATGTTCAAACAACCGGCGAAACAGGGAAACTTCGATGTCTGTCAGCTCTCGCACGCGATACGGTCCCGCGCTGTCGCCGCCCATGTACTTGTCCAGCATGGCGAACACGACTTGCGGATTCATCTCCATCACCATGCGACCCTCGAGAGGGTGCATATCGTAAACCTGCAGGACGGTGAGCGGCGGAATGGAACGAATGAACTCGTCATACGGAACCTGGTCGACCGACTCCACCTGAATCTGCGGCACCGACCTCAGTTGCCCCGAGAGCTGGCTCGTCAGCAGCCGGCAAAAGTGTTCGTGCATGCGCCGCAGCACGCGGAGATGGTCCTTCGAAAACCGCATCGCGCGCCGAAAATCGTAGACCCTCACCCGCGGATGGGCGTTCGCCCGTTGCTCGGCTTCGGGATCGATCTCGCCCGTCCGAATCGCGTAGAGCAGGGCATCGATTTCAGACTGGGATAGGACCTCGGACAACGTCTCACCTCCTCACTGCACCAGGACTTGCGAAAGATATACCGCCGTGACTTTTCCCGCCGGAAGCAGGCGGTTAATCTGGCTCACGATGGTCGCCTTCAGGCGGTTCAAACCGGCGTCGGTGCGAAGTTCGTCCGACGTGAACTCGCGCATGATGCCGTTCACCGCGTCCGAAATCTGCGGCTCCATCAGGTTCAGCTCGTTCTTCGTACTCTTGGAATCCGCCTGCAAGGTCAGCGTGAATTGAATGATCCCGCTTCCGGCCAGGTTGGTGGTCATCTGGGGCAAGGTGACCTGAAGATCCGCCATCTGTTTCGCGGAGAGCTTGGGCGGAGCGCCGCCTGCAGCGTGATGCTTCTTGGAATACAGCAAATAGCCGATGGCCGCTCCGGCGATCACCACGATGCCGAGAACGATCATCAGCATCGTCCGCACAGCCTTCTTCATGCCCCGCCCTCCTCATCGCGCACGGGCGCCGCAACGAGGCCAATCCGCCGGTACACCTCGATCATCTTTGACGCAATGGTCTCCGGATCCTCCAAGACCACGTACTTATGTCCGTTGGTCAGCGTCACCACGGAGTCCGGCGTCCCTTCGACCAACTCGATATGCAGCGGATTGAGCCAAACGACGGTCCCATTTAATCGCGTCAAAGCAATCATGCGCGCATCTCCCTGGGGCGCGGCATGGCCGCGCCCTCACTCGCTTCACGAGTTCTTCATGTTGACAAGCGCCTGCAGGATGGCGTTGTCGGTGCCAATCATGTGCGTGTTCGCCACGTACGCGTTCTGCGCGACGATCATTTCTGCGAACTGCTGCGACAAGTCGACGTTCGAACCCTCCAGTTCGCCGGACGCGAGCGTGCCGTACGTCCCCTGCCCTGGTGTCCAATAGGTCGGCTGACCAGCCGCCGGGCTCGACGCGCTGAACAGGTTGTCGCCCACGCTCACGAGCCCTTGCGGATTCGGAACCTGGGCGAGGGCGAGGTAACCGAGCACTTCGGTATAGGTCGTCGGCCCGCTCGACGTGGAAGTTCCAGTAGTCCCCGAAGAGTTTCCCGAAGATGGAGTGTACGTAAACGTCGCGGTGATCGCACCGTTCGACCCGATGCTCACATTCGACACCTGGACCTGAGAAGCAGTTGCCGAACTGGCCGATGACACGTTTTTTTGCACCCAGTCCAGAGCCCATTGCGCCACGTTGACTTGCTTCGACGGAGGACTCGTCGACGCGGTTGAGGGCGGAGGAGGCGACGTCGAACTAGAAGTCGACCCAGAACCGGACGAACCAGAAGACGACGATCCAGAAGACGAAGAACCTGAGGTCGTCTCATACCCTTCGGCAACCACCCCGTTCGGCAGCACGAGGTTGCCCGCGCTGTCCACCGAGAAGTTCCCGGCCCGGGTCAGATACGTGTTCGTCCCATCCGTCACGACAAAGAACCCGTTGCCCTGAATGGCGACGTTCGTCGGAACGCCCGTGGTCTCGTCCGGACCCTGCGACATGTCCATCTGGGTCGCCGCCACCTGCACGCCGAGCCCCACCTGCTCCGGGTTCGTTCCGCCGAGGCCTGTCGTGGCACTGGAACCGCCCGTGCCCGGCGCCGTTCCGGCCGTGCCCAAGGACATCGTCTGGCTTAGTAGATCTGCGAATTGCACATCTGATTGCTTAAATCCCACCGTCTCGACGTTCGCGATGTTGTTGCCCACCACGTCGAGATCCGTCTGAAAGGCCTGCATGCCTGAGATGGCCGAATTCATGGAACGAAGCATGTCAAGTTCCCTCCAATCGCGCCGTCCCCCGGAGTTCGGTCGGTCCCTCCGGGCAGGCCTCCTAGCGGTCCGGCCTGGACACAAAGACGACGCTGTCAATTTGGGTGACAATAGGATGTTCCTCGTGCTTCAAGGCGGTCACCAACGTTCGCGACGGCAGGTGCACCACAAAACCGACATCTCCCATCACCATGTAGGCGTCCCGCGCGCCCTTCGATTCGGCCTGTTTGGCCGCCTGCTCCATCGCCCGCCAATCCGCGGAAGTCAGCGAGATGCCGCGCTCCTCCATGCGATGCGTGGCGTGCTGACTCACGCGCCAGGAGGCAAGGGCGTCCTGCATCACTTGTCCGAAGGAGCCAGGTTCGCGGCGCTGCGCCGAAGTTTGTGCGCTTCCATGGATCGAAAGATTGGCACCCAGCCATGCCGAGGAAACCGGATCGATCACGCCATGCCAACCACCTGAGTCAACGGATACGAAGTTCCATTGACGACGATTTGAGGTGTGCCTTGATTCATCGTCACGGACGACACCGTTCCCTGAACCTGATTCCCACTCGCGTCCTGGACCGTGACCGACGCCCCAATGAGGCTGTGCGCCATCAGCAGGCTCATCTCGCTCTCCAAGTTTTGGACAGCGTTCAGAACCTGCGCATCGGTCTGTGCCACCTGAGTCATCTCCTCGAGGGCGCTGAACTGCGCCAACTGCGCGAGCATCTGCGTGTTATCGACGGGATCGAGCGGATCCTGATTTTGCAACTGCGTGACCAAAAGCTGCATGAAGTCGTTCTCGTTCAGCGAGTTCATCCCGGTCTGTGAAGCGTTGCCACTGGAAGAACTCGTGGTCCCGCTCTGCGCGGCCGTCTGCGCGCTGGACAAACCGTTTACAGGTGTGCTGAGAGACGAAGTTGGGTTGACCGACACAATCCCCCTCCTCACGCATAGAGATTGATGAGCGACATCGGGTATTCGCCCTCGGCTCCATACCCCGCGCGCGCCAGGCGGCTGGAACTGAGGGTCCCGGCGCCCGCGGTTCCCCCCACCGAACCGCCGCCTCGATCTCGTTGCCGCTCCCCGCCTCCCGCTTCCCCAGCGTCCGTCGCCAATCCGACGCTCACGTCGCGGACGGACAAGCCGCCCTGCGCCATCTGTTGCATCAACGTCGGAAGCTGCGCGGCCAACAGGTTCGCGCTTGCGGCGGTCGAAGCCACAAGCTGGATCTGGAGACCTTCGTCGCCGTGGTGGACAATCACTTTCATGGATCCCAACTCTTTGGGTTCGAGCGCCACGGTCAACGTCTTCGGGTCGGCGCCCTCCGTCGACGTCACCCACGCTCGCAGATCCTCGCCCAGCGAGCCGAGCGTTGACGTCACCGATGCTCGAATGTCGGATTTCGCGACGTCGCTCCGTTGTGCGTATTGATCAACCGATTCAATGACCGGCGCCGCGACCGACGCGCGCAATTCGTTTATCGCCGCCGAGTGGGAAGTCGTCTCGCCGCTCGAAGACGATATCGGACGCTCGGTTCGCCCATGGGTCCGTTCCGGTTTCGCCATGGCGTCGTTTCCAAGGAGCACGCGGTTTGATTCGACGCTGACCTCGGAGCCGCTCGTGCCTCTCACACTTGACGCCCCGACGTGATCGACCGACACGCGTGCCACGCGCTGGACGCCGCGTGTGGCGACACTTGCGTGCGGATCCGCCTGGCGAGTAGCCTGGGGAGTACGTTGCCCGGCCGCTGTCTCCTGCGCCTTTTCAGCCATCTGTGCGGTTCGGGCGGAATGCACCCATGCCCCGCGGTCACGCGGATTCAAAAGTCGATCGGCCACCTGAGCCGTACCCTTCGCGCCTCCGTCCGCCCGTTGGATGCCATCCGAAGGAGTGGCTGTCGCATACGGCCGGTACACCATCGCCCATCCCTGAGAGAGCATGCGCTCGGTGCTCACATCGCCTGGCGCACGGACAAGCGATGTTTCCGCTGCAGAAGGCGTTTCGGCGCGCTCCGCCGGGGATTCTTGCACCTCCCCCTTTGCGTTCGCTGCCGCGTGCCCGTCCGTGCGGTACAGCGCCCCGGCCTGCGCAAAGATAGCTGCCCAAACCTCGGACAGGTCCTGCTCATGCTTACCTTTCGCCGCGGGTTTTTTGCCTCCATCGTCTGCGTTCGCCTGGGCCAGTGCTCCGGTCACTCGCATCACGTCCACAGATTCACCTCCTTTCTGGAGTCCAGCGATCACGGAGAGGGGACGGCATTCGCCGTGCTGTTGGACAGCGAAGCGATTTGACTGTCCCGCGCGGACTGCTGCAGCAAAGCGCTGGCCGTTGCCGGCGGCAACGCCTGAAGGATGGGCCCAGACGCGTCCGGGCTCAGCGATTCAATGGCCCACGCCGCTTGAGATGCCGGCATGTGTTCAAGCACCTGCGCTGCAGCCGACGGATCCATCTGGGCGAGGACCTTCGCCTCCGCCGCGCCCTGCTTCTGCCCGCTGGAGATGGAGGATAACTCAGCGCGCAAGCTCTTCACCTGGTTCTGCAGCGAGGCAGCCTGTTCGCGCGATGCCGACAGCTGTTGATTCAGTGAAGTCACTTGAGATTCGAGCGATTGGATCTGCGAACGCTCAATGGCGATGGTCTGCCGCAGCGCTGCATCTTGGGCCGAGGACGGCTGTGACCCTTTGCCCCCGAACAGGTGTTGGAGGTCTTGCCACACAGGAACCCCTAGGACGACGAGCACGGCCGCGATGGCAGCGGCGGCGACGACCAGCGGCACGAACACCAAGAGGACGATGGTGACGATTCTCCGGCCCACCCCTGGCTTCCCGTCATCGAGCGCCGGTCCGGCCGAATCGCTCAGTCCGTCCGCTTCGCGAGGCGCCCGACCTGATGTCCGTTGCGGCTCGCGGGCTGCGCCCCGCGGCGTTCCCTCCAACTTGGTCCGCGCACTCACCGAAGATCGCTTAGCTTCCATGAACGTCGTGCCCCCCGCATGATGGCGTATTCGTCCAGCTCGGCCTGCCACGCTCGTTCCTCACGGTTTCTCTTGGCGCTGTCGAGGCGCGCTCGCAAGGACTTCCACATCTCGGCCTCACCGTACCGCGCCTGAAGTTCACGCCGCTTTCGTTCTACATCGTCCGCGCTCGCTTCCCATTCGGCTGTCAACCGGCTCTCCAATTGCTCCAGATAGCTCGCAAACGCCCCCACAACGCTCCATTCTCGCGCCTCGCGGAGGTTCGATGCCGCCGCGAGCGCTTGGAAGAGGCGCGCTTCCGTCTCCTTCAGTCGATCCGCGACCTCGCTCTCTACCCTGGCCGAGGCCGCGTACTCTCGCTCCGCGATGGCTCGCCTCTTGGAACAAATCGCCTCGTATCGCTTCGCCAACCGGTGAATGGAGTTGTTCATTCCCGATCCCCCGCGAGGTTCAACAACTGCGCGACAGCTTCTTCAAACGCAACTGTCTCCTTCTTTTGTTGCCGAAGAAACTCGAGGATCTCCGGCATGCGCCGGATGGCCTCATCCACCGCCGGATCCGTACCCTCGCGGTACGCGCCAATGCGGAGCAGATCCTCAATCTCGCCATACCGCGCCATCCATTCCCGCACGCGCTCCGCCGCTCGACGGTGATCGTCCCTGGCGATGGACGGAAACAGACGCGAAAGACTCTGAAGGACGTCGATGGCGGGAAACTGACCTCGATTGGCGAGCGAGCGCGAAAGCACGATATGTCCGTCCAGGATGCCTCGCACCGCGTCGGCGATGGGGTCGTTGAGATCATCGCCCTCTACCAAGACCGTGTACACGGCCGTAATCGCGCCCACGGGTCCCGGTCCTGCGCGCTCGAGAAGGACAGGGAGCTTCGCAAACACGCTCGGCGTGTACCCTCGAGACGACGGAGGCTCTCCCATGGCGAGTCCCACCTCGCGCTCCGCCATCGCGAAACGCGTGAGCGAGTCCATCATGAGCGTCACGTGCATCCCTTCGTCGCGAAAATGTTCGGCAATAGCTGTAGCCACGAAGGCCGCCTTGCTTCGGACGTAGGCCGGCTCATCCGAGGTGGAGACGATCACGACGCTTCGCCTCATCCCCTCTTCGCCGAGATCGTCCTCCAAGAACTCCCTCACCTCTCGGCCCCGCTCGCCGACGAGCGCGATGACGTGCACGTCCGCACGGCCGCCGCGGGCCATCATGCTGAGGAGCGTACTTTTGCCCACGCCGCTTCCCGCGAACAGACCGACGCGCTGGCCTCGGCCGATGGTGAGCAGCGCGTCGATCGCGCGCACCCCCGTGGCGTAAGGCGACCGGATGCGCCCCCGCCGAAGCGGAGAGATGGCCGGCGCATCCACGGTCCGCCACACGAGCGGCCCTTCCAAGGGGCCTCGGTCATCGATGGGCTCCCCGAGCCCGTTCAACACCCGGCCGACCAAGCCAGGCCCGCAACGGATGCGAAACTGTCTCTCCAGAAAGCGAACCGGCGTTCCGGGCGACACGTCAGGCAGAGGCCCCAGAGGGACCACATAGAGACGCCCTTCGTGAAATCCGATGACCTCGCCCAGCCCTTCCGACGCGTCCCGACCCAGCGCACACAGTTCGCCGAGGGACGCTGTCGGGCCCGCGACCTCGAGCGTATGGCCAATGACGCGCATCACGCGCCCCGCGCGGCGTACGAACTGCCTCCGCTCCACCTCCCGAATCGCCTCGGCCACCCAACTCGAATCACGCGCCATGAGGCCCCTCCTCCGCGAGTTCGGCAAGCACGCGAGATAACTCGTTCAGACGGACCTCCACCCGCGCGTCGATCTCGACGGCGTCCGCCGCAATCACGCAGTCCCCTCGAGCGAGCGAAACGTCGGGCACCACCTGAATGGCGACGGCCCCGCCGTGCCGCAGCGAGATCTGCGGTGAGGCTTCGCGCACCGACTCGCAGTCGTCGGGATGCACACGCACGTACACCGTGGATGCCGCCACGACCTGCCCGAGAAGCTCGTCCACGAGTGTAGCGACGTCCGCAGGCGATAGCGCCAGTTCGCGCTGCAAGAGCCGGCGCGCAGCCGCCATGACGAGGTCGACCATCGGTTTGCGCTGCTCCTGGATCCGGCGGACGTGATCCTCGCGAAGCTCCTGCGCGAGCGCGTCCATCTTTGCCTGTAGCCGCGACTTCTCCTCCGCAAGTTGCAACCGCGCCGCGCGGCGCCCCTCCTCCATGCCCCGCTCGCGTGCCTCCTGCTCGGCCGCCTGTGCGCGCCGCTCCATCTCCAGCCGCGCCTCATCCAGGATGGAAGCCGCCCTTTCCATCGCCTCGGCAATGATCTGCTGGGCCTTCCGCTCCGCATCCGCCAGAATGCGCTCTGCCAACAGCGGCCATGCGGCTTCTTCCGAGGGCACGCTGGGAGCAGCGCTCGCAGCATCCAACTTCGCTTCCGGCGCAACCGCCTGCGAGAAAGCTGGAATCGGAACAACATCGTCGAATGGCGCGATTCGACCTCGCTTGACGACGCTAGACAATGATGTCGTCCCCTCCTCCGCGCGAAACGACAATTTCGCCGAGATCCTCGAGATGCCGGATCACACCGACGATACGCTGTTGAGCGTCCTCCACATCGCGAAGCCGGACGGGGCCCATGTACTCCATATCCTCTTTGAACTGCTCCGCCATGCGTTTGGACATGTTATTGAAGATGACCTCCTTGACGTCGTCCCTCGCGACGCGAAGCGCGAGCTGGAGATCTCTCGCATCCACCTCGCGAATGACGCGCTGGATGGCCTTCGAATCGAGGAAAATGATGTCCTCGAAGACAAACATTCGTTTCTTGATCTCGTCGACGAGTTCTGGATCCCGTTTGGCCAGCTCCTCGAGAATGGTTTTCTCCGTGGCGCGATCCACGCCATTCAGGATCTCGACGATCGCCTCGATGCCGCCGGCCTGCTGGTTATCCACGCTCGTCATGGTGGACAGTTTGCTCTCCAAAATCTCTTCCACCTCCGCCACGACGTCAGGCGAGGTGCCTTTCATCGTGGCGATCCGCCGCGCCACTTCCGCCTGGAGATCAGAGGGCAAGGCCGAGAGGATAGCCGCAGCTTGACTGGGCTCCAAGTACGCGAGCACCAGCGCAATCGTCTGAGGGTGTTCATCCTGCAAAAAACTCAAAATCTGACTCGGATCGGCCTTGCGCGCAAAGTGAAAAGGCCGAACCTGGAGAGACGACGTCAGCCTGGCAAGCACCTCCTGCGCTCCCTGTGCGCCGAGCGCCCGCTCCAACACCTCGCGCGCATAGTCGATCCCGCCTGTCTGAATGTAGTCCCGAGCCATGGCGAGATCGCGAAATTCCTCGAGAATCGCTTCCCGCTGTTCCATCCCGACCTTGTTCACGTTGGCAATCTCGAACGTGAGTTGCTCCACCTCTTCCGGCGACAAGCGCTTCATGACCTGCGCGGCCACGTCCTGGCCGAGCGCAATCATGAGCACCGCAGCCTTCTGCCTCCCGGTCAACGACGACCGCCGCTGCACACCCATCGCCTCCAGTCTCTCTGTACGGACCTTATTCGGACAGCCAGGTCCTCAACAAGCTCGCGAAGTCGTCCGGTCGATGCTGTGCCAGATGGATGAGCTGATTGCGCAGGACCTCCTCCTGCGTCAGCGGCAGCTCCTCGAGCGGCTGCTCGAACGTTTCACCCGCCGGGATTTCAATCACCTCGCCGGAAGGCTGCCGACGACGGCGGAAGACCAGATACCCCACCACAACCAAGGCCGCAAGCAACAGCCCTCCAAGCGCATACACCCATGTCCGCCCGCCGGGCGCCGCAGGAACCGCCTGCATCGGATTCGCGAACGGAACGGCCGAGACACTCACGACGTTCTTGCCCTGGGTCGGCGTGGATCCCAACACGCTGAGCACAAAATTGCGAATCTGCGCCTCGACGGCCGGCGTAATGCTCTTGTCGTTGCTGTTGAGTAAGACACCGACCGAGTAGCCGAGGACTTGCATCGGATCCGCAGTCGTCTGCTGATTTTGATAGCTGTACGCATAGTTCGTGATGGTGTTAGACGACGTGGAGTTCGTCGCTCCCCCTCCCGCCGCCGCATAGGTGCTGTTCAGATTGGGATTGCTCCCGGCCTGGCCCGCCGCACCCCCGGGCGATCCGCTCGAGGACTGGGATTTCTGGACCTCCTGGCTCGTGATAAATCCGGTGTTCGATCCCGGAGCGTTGATGAGCGTGTGCGTGGTGGTCTGCGTCTGGTTGAACGTCACGTTCGCGTGCACGACCACCACGGCGTTCTGGGCCCCCACAATCTGCTGCAATCCAGAGATGAGTGTCTGCTGCAGATCGTTTTCGAGCTTTTCTCGCATCGCGAGTTCCGACGCCGCCGAACCCACCGGGCTGGATGAGCTGCTTTGGGTCACGTCGCTCGAAAGCACATTGCCGTACTGATCCACGACCGTCACATTGCCGACAGTGAGCCCAGGCACGGAGTGCGCCACAAGCTGCTGAATGCCGTACACCTGCGCGGACGACAACTGCACACCCGGGCCGAGATCGACGAAAACCGAAGCCTTGGCATCGGTCGTCGGCTGTGTCACGAACAACTGCTGCTGCGGCATGACGATATGCACTTGCGCGGATTCGACGCCATTGATGTCGCTGATGGTCGCCGACAGACTCTGCTGCAGCGCGTTCAACACCTGCAGGTTGAACTCGTCCTGCGTCTCACCAAGCGAGGTCGTGATCCCCGAATACGCGTCGTAACCGCTTTGGGGCAGCCCCGCCATCGCCAGTTGGATGCGCGCCTCGTCCGCGTATCGCGCAGGCACAAGCACCGCCGTACCCTGAATCTCGTTGGGAATCTTCAAGGTGTCTAGCTCTTGCTGAACCTGGCCAAGGGACTTGTCATCCAAACCCTCCATGATGGTCACGTAGTGCGGCCGTGTCGCCGCAAACACCACCACCAGAAGGGCCGCCAGAAGCGCGGACGCGGCGATGATCACGTTGCGGCGCGATCGCGCTGGAAGCCCCGCCCATTTCCCCCGAGCCTGGGTCCAGATGTTTCGCAGGGCTTCGTTCAACGCATCTCACCCTATCCCCCTCGTAGTGGGTTAAATCTGCATGTTCATCAACGTGGTGTACGCCTGTTGCACGCGGGTGGCGGTTTGAGACAAAAGGTCTACCGCAAGCGAAGCCTGGGTCTCGGCAATCATCAGATCCGCCGTGGACACGGGGCCGCCGCTCGCGTATTCCACCGCCAGGTTGTCCGCGCGAGCGGCCACCTGGTTAACCTCGTCGAGCGCCTTCCCGAGATAGTCGGAGAAACTTAGACCGCCCGAAGAACCATTCCCCGTAGACGCTGTGGCGCCCGCACTGGGTGTCAAAGCAGATGACACGGGCCCAACCATACCCCTTCACCTCACTTGCCGATTCCTAGCGCCGTCACGGCCATCTGTTTGGCCGCGTCAAAGGCCGTGGCGTTCGCCTGATAGGCGCGCGTCGCCTGAATCAAGTCGACCATCTGCGTGGTTAGGTTGACATTCGAGGTCTCCACGTAGCCGTTCACGGCGTCCGGATTGGACGGATCGTAAATCAGCTGGAACGGACTCGTGTCCTGTGTGATGCTTGTCACCTCAACGCCTCCACCCACCCCTTGGACAGCCTGTCCCAGGGCCGTCTGAAAGGACACGTCATTTTCCACGGGCGAAAAATTGACGATCTCGGCGCGATAAGGTCCCCCCTGCGGAGTGCGGGTGGTATTCACGTTCGCGATATTGTTGGCGATCACGTTGAGCCACAATTGATTCGCCGCAAGTCCGCTCGCCGAGATGTTCATGCTCGTGTTGTCAAACATGGACCTCAGCTCCCCATGATGGCCGTGCGCAGCCGATCCAGTCGATCCGAGATGTCCTGCACCAGGGTGTCGTACCTCACCTGATTTTCAGCCATCAAGACCATTTCTTCCGTAATGTCCACGTTGTTACCATTGCTGTTCACGGTTGTGGACGTATCGGTGTACACCTGGGGAACGATATTCGGCAACGTCCTCAGATCGTATTTCGGCTCTTCCTCCCCGATGGGGATCTGCGCCTCGCCGAGCGCGCCACTCGTTCCACTCCCCAGCGCACTTTGAAGCAGCGTCTCAAACGCCACATCCTGGCGCTTATAGCCGGGCGTCCCGGCGTTCGCGATGTTATTTGCGTACACCGCCTGCCGGAGCGTCGAGGCGTCGAGAGCGCTCTGCAACAGCTCGAAAACCGTCATGGCCTGGGCTCTCCCCCGACAAAATTCGACGAACTTCAGGTCGAAACTACAAATTCGTCGAGTCCGACCGGAATCCTGCTAGACGCAGTTAAGTTTTTCTTATGAATCGAGCTCAGAGGTCCGTCATCGGTTACACAACCATCAAAAACAAAAAAAGGATGACCTCGGAATCGAGGCCATCCGTTTGGGGCGTTATGGCACTTCCATGGCACTTCAAAGAATGAACTGACTCAGATCCCGGTTTTGCACGATATCGCCGAGCTTTTCGTCGACGTACGCCCGTGTAATTTTGATTTCGCCGAGGTGAATCTCGGGTGCTTCAAACGAAAGATCTTCGAGCACCTTCTCCACCAACGTGTGAAGGCGGCGCGCACCGATGTTCTCTGTCTCCTCGTTGACCTTCTGCGCCATCTCTGCGATTCGCTCGATGGCCTCGTCGGTAAACTCCACGCGAACTCCTTCCGTTTCGAGGAGCGCAGTGTATTGCTTGATGAGCGAATTCTCAGGTTCTCGCAAGATGCGAACGAAATCCTCCTTGGTCAAAGGTTCAAGCTCCACGCGGATGGGGAAGCGGCCCTGAAGCTCGGGAATGAGATCGGACGGTTTCGCGACATGGAAGGCGCCCGCGCCAATGAACAGCATGTAATCCGTCTTCACCGCGCCGTACTTGGTCGAGACCGTCGACCCCTCGACAATGGGCAGGATGTCTCGCTGCACGCCCTCCCGGGAGACGTCCGGTCCGTGCGTTTCGCGTCCCGCGATTTTGTCCATCTCGTCGATGAAAATGATCCCGTGATTTTCCGCGCGGTAGATGGCCTCAGCCGTCACCGCATCCATATCAATCAGCTTTTGCGCCTCTTCCTGCGTGAGCACCTTGCGAGCCTCGCGAACGGTCATTTTGCGCTTCTTTGTGGATTTCGGCAACAGGTTCCCGAGCACCTCCTGCAGATTGCCGAGGCTTTCCGCACCCATTCCCGGGATGAATCCGAGCGCCATAGGGCCCGCCTGCTCCTCGACGTCGACCTCCACGTAGTGATCCTCAAGCGCCCCCATGAGCAGTTTCTGCTTGACGCGGCGGCGCTCCTCGCGTATCTGGTCCGACGAAGGCTCCTGCGGCCGCTCCGACGCGAATCCCCCGCTAAACAGCATTTCGAACGGATTTCTCGCGCGCGATCTCGCCCCCGGATCGGGCACCAGCGCTTCGACGATGCGGTCATTCGCGCGAGCCTCCGCCTCACTCTTCACGCGCTCCGCATGCTCCGCCTTCACCATTCGAACCGCCGTCTCCACGAGGTCTCGGACCATGGATTCCACGTCCCGGCCGACGTAGCCCACCTCGGTAAACTTGGTGGCCTCCACTTTGATGAAAGGCGCACCCACGAGCTTGCTCAGCCTGCGCGCAATCTCCGTCTTGCCCACGCCCGTGGGCCCAATCATGAGGATGTTCTTCGGCGTCACCTCGGCTTGCATTTCTGGCGACAGCTTCGAACGGCGATACCGGTTTCTCAGCGCAATGGCGACCGCTCGCTTCGCTTTCTTTTGGCCCACAATGTACCGATCGAGGTACTCGACGATCTCCCTCGGTGTCAACTCTCGCTCGCTGGGCATGGCCATCCCCCTATACCCCAACAGTCTCCAGAACGATTTGATCGTTCGTGTATACACAAATTTCGGAGGCAATGAGAAGAGCCTGCTTCGCGATCTCGGCAGGCTCGAGTTCCGTATTCCGGGCCAACGCCCGACCCGCCGCGAGCGCGTATCCGCCCCCGGACCCGATGGCGCAGATCCCGTCGTCCGGCTGGATGACCTCGCCGCCTCCCGACACGATCAGGAGGTCACGCGCGTCCATGACGACGAGCATGGCTTCGAGCTTCTGAAGGATCTTGTCGGATCGCCATGCTTTCGCAAGTTCCACAGCAGCCCTCGGAAGGTTGCCCTGGAATTCCTCCAATTTTTTCTCAAACCTCTCAAACAACGTGAAGGCGTCCGCGACGGAGCCGGCGAATCCGGCCACGATGCGATCGTGATAAAGCCGTCTTACCTTGCGGGCGCCGTGCTTCATGACCATGCTGTTGCCAAAGGTCACCTGGCCATCGCCCGCCATCGCGCCGCGCCCGTCGCGCAGCATAGCAAAAATCGTCGTACCGTGCATCTCATATCCCATCGTCGTTCGACTCCCGTCCTTGTGTCCCTCGGCGTGCGCGGGGATGCGCTGCGTAGTACGCCCGAGCCAATTGCTCACGGCTCGTGTGCGTGTAAATCTGTGTGCTCGACAGGCTTGCGTGCCCCAACAACTCCTGGACGCTCCGGAGGTCCGCTCCTCCGTTTAGCATGTGTGTCGCGAATGAGTGCCGAAGGCCGTGCACGTGAATAGAGCGGAGTCCGGGAACTTCCTGAATCCGTCGCTCCAACACGCGCCGCACACTTCGGTCCGTCAGGCGTCCGCCACGGCGATTGATGAACACCGCGGAGCAGCGCGCCATCCGATCGCGAAGCGGAAGATAGCGCAAAAGCGCCTCGACGGCCCGCCGCCCGACCATCACGTACCGTTCTCGCCCCCCTTTGCCTAGGACGCGCGCAAAACCGGCCGACAGGTCGAGATCGCCGATATCCAACTGAACACATTCGCTTACGCGCACGCCTGTCGCGTAGAGAAACTCCAACAGCGCTCGATCCCGCAGGGCCAAAAAATCGTCGCCCGCAACATGATCGAGGAGCGCCGCTACTTCTTCCTCGTGCAGATAGCGCGGAAGTCGCCTGTCCTGCTTAGGCAGGCGAACCTGTTCAGCCATCACCTGCCGCACCCAGCCCCGTTCCGCACAGAACCGCAAGAACGTGCGGAGACATGAAAGCCGCCTCGCCACGCTTGATTTGGCCGCCCCTTTCATCAGCAGATCGCTCGCGTGCATGCGCACATCGCGAGTGGAAAGGGCGTCCAGATGGTGGACGCCGCGGCCGGCGAGCCATTGGCGGAAAGCCTCAAGGTCTTGCCGGTAACTGCGCACGGTTCGCGGGCTGAAACGAAGTTCCGCATCGTCCAGAAAAGCTCGTACCGCATCCTCGACAGGCGGCGTCACACGCGCTGCAGCTCCCTACTGAAAACCCGGAGATCCTCCAGCGCTCGCTCCGCATAGCGCTCGTATCGAGCCTTTTTGTCTTTGACCGGCGGATCGAGCGGCGGAAAGATGCCAAAGGTGGCATTCATGGGCTGAAACCCTTGCGGCGACGCATGGGTGATGTAATGCGCCAAGCTGCCCATGGAGGTCGTCGGAGGGAAGACGAGTGCGTCCTGCCCGGCCGCCACCCGAGCCGCGTTGATGCCCGCGATGAGGCCGGAGGCCGCGGATTCCACGTACCCCTCGACGCCCGTCATCTGACCGGCAAAAAACAGCGTCGGACGCGCCTTGGCCTGATACGTGGGCAGAAGCGCAACCGGGCTGTTGATATACGTATTCCGGTGCATGACCCCGTATCGCACAAACTCCGCCTGTTCCAGCCCGGGGATCATCCGGAACACGCGCTTCTGCTCGCCCCACTTCAGGTGCGTTTGAAAACCCACCATGTTGTACAGCGTGGCGGCGGCGTTGTCCTGCCGAAGCTGGACGACCGCGAATGGACGCCTGCCCGTCCTCGGATCGCGAAGACCTACTGGCTTCATGGGGCCGAACAGGAGGGTTTGCTTTCCGCGCTTCGCCAGCGCCTCGATAGGCATGCAACCCTCAAAATACCGCTCCTCTTCGAAGTCCTTGAGTTCGGCGCACTCCGCGTGGACGAGCGCGTCGTAGAACGCCTCAAACTCCTCCTCGGTCATCGGACAGTTGATGTACGCCGCATCTCCTTGATCATATCTCGACTGAAAAAAGACCTTCGACATGTCGATGGATTCCTTGGTGACAATCGGCGCCGCAGCATCGTAGAAGTAAAGATCTCCGTGCCCCACCAGGCGGCGGATATCCTCCGACAGCGCCGGAGACGTGAGAGGCCCGGTCGCGACCACGACGACGCCGTCCTTCGGGATCTCGGTGACTTCTTCGCGAACGACGGTGATGTTCGGATGCTGCGAAACGAGTTCTGTTACGCGTTGTGAAAAGCTGTCGCGATCGACGGCAAGCGCATTGCCGGCCGGAACCGCGTGAGCATCCGCGGCCCGCATGATGACGGAATCGAGCCTGCGCATCTCTTCCTTCAGCAGCCCCACCGCGTTCGTGATGCTGTTGGACCGCAAGGAATTCGTGCACACCAACTCCGCGAACCGATCGGTGTGATGCGCAGGTGTCATCTGAACCGGCCGCATCTCATAGAGCGTGACCTTGGCGCCCCGATTCGCAGCCTGCCACGCAGCCTCCGAACCCGCGAGCCCTGCGCCGATGACCGTGACATGAGTCATGTCGTCACCCCCTCATTTTGCCTGTGCCTCGGTCGCCACCATTGGATGAGCCTTTTCGTTGCTGCACACCACCACGGTCTTTCCCTTCCCGCCTTTTTCGACCATCGGATGCCCGCAGACCGGGCACACCTGACCCGTTGGGCGCTGCCAAAGCACGTAATCACACTCGGGATACCCACTGCAGCCGTAGAACACTTTCCTCGACTTGCCTCGACGTTCCACAAGCGGTTTCCCGCACTTTGGGCAGGAGACCGAAATTTCTTTCAGCACCGGCTTGGTGTTTCGACACTCTGGGAAACCTGGACACGCGAGAAACTTCCCATACTTGCCCGTTTTGTAGACCATCAGGCGGCCGCACTTTTCACACCGCACGTCCGAAACCTCTTCCTTCAATTCCACGTGCCCCAGTGCGCTTTCCGCCTTCTTTAAATCCTTCTCAAAGTCATGATAAAACTGATCGAGCAGCTCGATCCAGTTCGCGTGGCCCTCCTCGACCTTGTCTAGTCGACTTTCCATGTCGGCGGTGAAGGACACGTCGATGAGTTGGGGAAAGTGTTCCTTCAGGATGTTCACCACAATTTCCCCAAGTTCCGTTGGGACAAATCGCTTTTGATCGAGCGTTACGTATCCGCGCTTCAACAGGATGTCGATGGTCGGCGCGTACGTGCTCGGCCGACCAATCCCCAGTTCTTCCATGGCTTTGACGAGCGACGACTCCGTGTAGCGCGGCGGCGGCTGCGTAAAATGCTGCTCGGGTTTCCAGGTCTTCACCTGGACCACATCACCCTCTTCGAGGGGAGGGAGCAGTTTCCCTTCTTCTTCTTCGCTCTCGTCGTCGCGGCCCTCGGTGTAAAGCGCCATGAATCCAGGAAACCGGACGACGGAACCGGTCGCGCGAAACCACGCACCGTTTGCCTCGAGATCCACCGACGTTGTGTCGAGAATGGCCGACTCCATCTGACTCGCGACGAATCGTTCCCAGATGAGCTTGTACAGGCGATACTGATCGCGCGACAGGTGATCCTTCAGCCGGTCCGGATGCCGCATCACGGACGTGGGGCGAATCGCCTCGTGCGCGTCTTGTGCGTCTTCGTTTTTTGCATATTGCCGCGGCCGATCCGGCACGTAATCCTCGCCAAACGATTGCCGAATATAAGCTCTCGCTTCTTCCTGCGCGGACTGCGCGATGCGCGTCGAATCCGTTCGCATGTAGGTGATGAGACCGACCGTGCCTTCGCCCGGCACATCCAGCCCTTCGTATAACTGCTGCGCAATTTGCATGGTCTTGTACGCTCGGAACCCGAGTTTTCGTGCCGCCTCTTGTTGGAGACTGCTCGTCGTGAACGGCGCAGCGGGATTTCGCTTCCGCTCGGATTTCCTGACCCGACGCACGATCAGTGAATGGCCTTCCACACGGGCCAACAGTTCGCGCACGGCCTCTTCGTTCGGAAGCGGTGTCTTTTCCTCACCATAACCATGAAAGCGAGCGACGAGCTTCTTTCCGTGTACTTGGCCGTGGGCGTCGACAGTCCAGTATTCCTCAGGCTGAAACGCTCGAATTTCGTTTTCGCGGTCGACAATGAGCCTGAGCGCCACTGACTGCACGCGGCCTGCAGAGAGGCCCTTTTTCACCTTTCGCCACAGCAACGGACTCAGCTTGTAGCCTACAAGACGATCCAGAATGCGCCGCGTTTGTTGCGCGTTGACGAGATCCAGGTTGATCTTCCTCGGATGTTGAAACGCCTGTTTGACTGCGTCCTTCGTGATCTCGTGAAACACGACACGACAGTCATCGTCAGGATTGAGATCGAGCAGATGTTGCAGGTGCCAAGCGATGGCTTCCCCTTCGCGATCAGGGTCCGCCGCGAGATAGACCTTTTTCGCCTTCTTACTCGCCTCGCGGAGCGCCTTGATGACATCGCCCTTCCCGCGGATGGTAATATATTTCGGTTCGAAACCATGTTCCACGTCGACGCCGAGTTGGCTCTTGGGCAAGTCTCGCACGTGGCCCATGGAGGCTTTCACTGTGTACTTGCTCCCCAGATACTTCCCAATCGTCTTCGCCTTGGCAGGCGACTCGACGATGACCAGATAGTCTGACACGCCACGATCCTCCATTCGTCGCAGCCTTGGCAAACCCTGTCCTTGGTTCAAACCATATTATCACCGGGATCCTTTCCTTTGCAAACGGTGGACGCGCCGTCCCTCACTTTGCGCAGCTTGCGTGCGCGCGCCGTTTCGTCCTGGACAGATGGAGCGAAAGTTCCAGTTGTGCTGTCCACTTCGTGAATGGTAACGTGAAGGCAAAGGCGGATCGCGCCGTCCATCCGTTGGCAAGGTGGTTCATATCCTTATGAAAATAGGTACGCACCATGGAAAGTTCCATGCCGATGAAGTGTTCGCCGTCGCGATACTCAAAGCGATTTATCCAGACGCCCGCATCGTCCGCACCCGAAATAAATCGGTGCTGGCGCAATGCGATCTCGTCGTCGACGTCGGCGGCGGCCCTTACGATCACCACAGCGTGCAAAAGGTACATCGCCCGAACGGCATTCCCTACGCTTCCGCCGGCCTCATCTGGCGCGATTTTGGCGACCGATTTCTGGAATCCCTTGGTGTGGAGCGGGAAGAGGATCGAGCGCTGATATCCAGCAACATCGACGACAAACTCTTTCAGGCTATCGACGCGATCGACAATGGAATCGACCTAGAGCGGGACATGCGAATCAAGGGAATCTCGGAGCTCGTGAGTTCCTTCAATCCGCCGTGGAATTCGCAGGAGGACGAAAACCGAGCCTTCGAGCGAGCTTTAGACTTTGCTACGCAGATTCTCATGAACTACGCGAACCACGAGATCAGCCGAATTCAGGCGACGGAGATTGTGAAAGCGGCTTATGCGGCTCGCAAGGAGCCTGCGCTTTTGGTCTTGCCAACCTGTTGCCCCTGGACAGAAACTCTGCTCGAAATGGACCCCGCTGGCGAAGTGCTCTATGTCGCCTTTCCGGATAAGACCGGCCAATATCGCCTTCAGGTTGTGCCCAAAGGTCCCGGGACATTCGAAGCTCGCAAGCCTTTGCCGAGCGAATGGGCGGGCAAAGAAGGCGAGGAGCTTGTATCCATTTGCGGCGTCGAAGATGCGGTGTTTTGCCACCCCGCGCGATTCATCGCGGGCGCAGAGACGCTGGACGGCATCCTGCAGATGGCGGAAGAAGCGTTGGCGGCCGAACCATCGAATCCCTGAGGCCGCGATGCAATCCGAAGAAAATGGAGAGCCAGAGTTCGGTAGTGAACCGAACCTGGCTCTTTTGGGCAACGTGTGCCGCTGCTCACTTCGCAAAGACGAGGTGACCAATCTTGCTAACCACAGGCTGACTCCAAACCCAGCTTCCAGAAGGCGTCTCGGAAGGATTGTAGAACACAAGCGCCCCTGGGACGACATCGTCACCGTTCAGGACGTCGAGTGCAGCCTGGACATTCTGCGCGTCGGGTTGCGAATAGATATAACCGTTCGCGACACTTTCAAACTGATAGTGACCGTCGCTCACTTGAAAAACGACCTGCTGCACCGTGTTCCCGTATCCACCCGCTTGAATTCGATGCATGATGACGTCGCCGACAGCGATCTGCGCCTGAAGTGGCTCTCCTCCGGCTTCCGCGTGAATGACGTGCTCCAACCAGTAGAGTTCGCTGCTTGTCGCGGAGGTGGATGCGGCAACATGGGCCTGAGGGACGTGCGAAGACCGAGATAGGCCGACCGGCACACGGACCGTGGATCCAACCTGGAGATTTAAGGGATTCACGGCGGGATTGGCGGCTAACATTTCGCTGGTCGAAACGCCAAATCGCTTCCCAAGGAGAAACAGCGTGTCTCCTCGTTTGACCGTGACGTTTTCGACATGGGGAACCTTTACGGAACTGCCGATCTGCAGATTCTGCGGGTTGACGTCCGGATTTGCGGCCTCCACAAGCTGCACAGGCAGGCCGTGCGAGTGCGCAATCGTCCACAGCGACTGCCCTGGCTCTACGGTGACGGTCTCCGCAGAGGCGTTCGACACACTGAGTGCCGCGGTCGCGACCATGGCACACCCTGCGATCCAAGTTCGAAACGGCATGTCATCCATCCTCTCGTTTACGCCTCCGAGGTTAGTTGTCGGGTTCGGGTAACGAGTCCCCTTCGCGCCCCTCGGCGCGATTCACCCCAAGGCCAAAGGCCTTCAGTCCCCCGTACGCGCCCTTGCGCGATTCGGCAAAGTCTTGGACGGCGACCATCATATCAGCCTGTACGACCGGAGAAAACCCAAACTTGTTGACATCTGAGGTGCTTCTAACCGATGGATCTACTCGGTTCCACGCATCGTGTTCGGCGAAATCGCGACCAGTGTGCCATATCCCGTGAGTTCCCAGACGTGCTTGGCCGCTCGAATCGGAAGCTCCACGCAGCCAGCGCTCTGTGGCTTGCCGTACGTCTGACGCGGGAAGCCGTGGATGGCCTGTTCTCCATAGAAGAAGCTCACGTACGGCACATGCTCCACTCGGTAAGGCCGGCCGCTTGGGCCGATTCCTTGCATCGTCTGTTCTCGGTTTCGCAGAAAGATGGCGTGAATCCCGGATTGAGTCGGGGTGGCCGGCAGGCCGGTGCTGCACGGCGTTTCAAAGACGACGCCACGTCCATCTTCCCATACGCGAAGCCGCTCAGGGAGCGATTGGTCGACCAACACCATCCGATACGGATGGGTTGCCGTGAGACCTAACGCCCATGCGAGTTCGAGTGTCCGACGAACACGAGGTCCGGTGTACCCATCCACACGAAGGCCGTGATCGGCCTCGAATTGCATCACCGCGCCCTTCGTGATCTCTGTGTACTGCTCCGGATTCCACGTCCGTTCAAGTTCGATGGGGACATTGGGCGAATTCCACGTCCAATAGCCGATTGGAACGCGACCCCAGTCCTGAGGATAGAGGCGCTCGGTCGGTAGGATCGCGTGATACCTGCACGGGAGATAGCCGAGTTCACTAAGGACAACGTGCAAGCTCCAAATCGGTTCGCCGCGATCGCCCACTGTCCAGACCAAAGACGTCGGAGGGCCGGTGAAACTCCGCATCCCAGGCTGAGCATCATTCATCAAGTCGGGTGTGGCGCCCGCGCAATGAGGTTCGTTCGCCCACATGCTCAGGAGGGCCGATGCGCTCACCGCGAAGATGCGAGCCAAGGCCACGAATACACTGCGACGCCCCTTCATGCTCATCGTCCTCCCACCTTCCTCATGTAGGATGGACGATGGGACGCACGAAGAGTATTCCATTGATTGGCTTATGAGCCGGACGGCGCTCGGTTCGGCCGAATGTGATACGTTCCATCTGGGTGGCGCGTGACCATCGAAGCGAGTTCCATCTCGAGAAGCGCGCCGAAGACATACCCGAGGTCGAGATGGGCGACGGCGGCGAGCTCACCCGCGCGAATGGGCTGATGCCGTGCGAGCGCCTGATAGCAGGGCTCGAGGTGCGCAGGCACCTTCTGGGGTCCTCCGTTCTCGACGTCCGTCTGCTCCGGAAACAGATCATGGGGATCCACGAGCGGGATGGCCCCGTCGAAAAGCAGACGGTTGACACCCCGACTGGCCCGCGACGTGATGGGGCCGGGAACGGCATAGACGTCGCGCCCCAGATCGAGCGCGCACTGGGCCGTGATGAGCGCACCGCTTCGGTCACCGGCCTGGACGACGATGACCGCTTGACTCAACGCCGCAATCAATCGGTTGCGCTCAGGAAAGTGATGTTTGCGGACGGGGGTACCGGGCGGATATTCGCTGACGAGGGTACCGGTGGACGCGATTTGATGGTAGAGTCGCCGGTTCGACGGCGGATAGCAGCGGTCGATCCCGCATCCCAACACGCTGACGGTGTCGCCTCCCACCTCAAGAGCCGCGGCGTGCGCAGTGGCGTCGATGCCTATAGCAAGTCCCGACACGACCACCGCACCCCGCCGCGCAATCTCGCCTGCAATCCACCGCGCCGCTTCCATGCCGTAACTGGTCATCCGCCGGGTCCCGACCATTCCGAAGACCACTCGCTCAGGAGAGAGACATTCCTTTCTCCCTCGAACGAACAATACCAGTGGTGGGTCCGGAAGGTCTAACAAACGGCGTGGATAACCGTCCGCCCCGTGCACGAGTACCCAAATGCCGCGGTGTTCCAATTGGGACTTGATCCGATAAGCCGACGGTTCTGCGCGGCGCCAGGCGTCCAGCCGACTTGCCTGCGCTGCGTCCAGACCTCCACAAGCAACCCAGTCCGCGATCCGCGCCTCGTGAAACGCGCGAATTCCGCCGAATGCCCGCACCAAGCGCCGCAACGTGCTTGGCGCGAGCCCCGGACACAAGGACCACACCAAGGCGAGTTCGTCGTCGCCCACCTACGATCCCTCCAGCCCGTTTTAGGCATCGTAAGTCGCGCTGATTCAAATCGTCCATGACGTAAGCGAAAAAAGAGTTCGCTTGGCGAAACCAAGCGAACTCTTTGGGCTGGAACAAACGAAACGCCTTCACGCCTTGCAGCGCTCGAGCAAGCCGCGCTCCTCTAGCACCTGATACAGCGTCGAGCCCATCTCGGACGGCGTGGGGGCCACGCGGATGCCGCACGCCTTCATCTTCTCGATCTTGGACTGTGCCGTTCCGGAACCACCCGACACAATCGCGCCCGCATGTCCCATTCGCCGTCCCGGAGGGGCCGTCGCACCCGCGATAAATCCGACGACGGGCTTCGTCATGTTGTTCTTAATCCACTCCGCCGCTTCTTCCTCTGCGGATCCGCCGATCTCGCCGATCATGATCACGGCTTCAGTATCCGGGTCCTCGTTGAACATCTTCAGCACGTCGACAAAGTTCGTCCCATTCACCGGGTCGCCGCCGATCCCGACAGCCGTCGACTGGCCGAGTCCCAGCTGTGTCAACTGGTACACAGCTTCGTAGGTCAGCGTTCCGGAACGGGACACGACGCCGATCTTCCCAGGCGTGTGAATGTATCCAGGCATGATCCCGATCTTGCACTCATTCGGCGTGATCACGCCCGGGCAGTTTGGACCGATGAGCCGCGTCTTCTTACCCTCCATGTACCGCTTAACCTTGACCATGTCAAGAATCGGAATACCTTCCGTGATGCACACAACCAGTTCGAGCCCGGCCGCCACGGCTTCCATGATGGCGTCCGCGGCGAATGCCGGCGGAACGTAAATGACCGACGCATTTGCGCCCGTCTCGCGGACGGCCTCCTCGACCGTGTTGAAGACGGGCAACCCCTCGACCTTCGTGCCGCCCTTCCCTGGCGAGGTGCCACCCACGACCTTCGTGCCATAGGCAAGCGCCTGCTGCGTGTGAAACAGTCCGGCAGATCCCGTGATGCCCTGGGTAATGACGCGCGTTTCCTTGTTCACCAGAATGCTCATCGCGAGTGTCCCTCCTCAGACCAGCGCCACGATCTTTTGGGCAGCATCCGCGAGCGAATCAGCCGCCACCAACTTCAGACCGGATTCGTTCAAGATTTTCTTTCCTGCTTCGACGTTCGTGCCCTCGAGGCGCACCACGAGCGGCTTGTCCAGGCCCACCTGTTTCGCCGCAGCGACCACGCCGTTTGCGATCACGTCGCATTTCATGATGCCGCCAAAGATGTTGACGAGAATGCCCTTCACTTTGGGATCCGAAAGGATGATTTTGAACGCGGCCGTCACCTTCTCTTCGCTCGCGCCTCCGCCGACGTCCAAGAAGTTGGCAGGCTCTCCACCGTAATACTTGATGGTGTCCATCGTGGCCATGGCCAGGCCCGCACCATTCACCATGCATCCAATGTTGCCATCCAACGCGATGTAGCTCAGCCCGTACTTCGACGCCTCGATTTCTTTGGGGTCTTCTTCGTCTTCGTCGCGCAGACTCACAATCTCCGGATGCCGATACAAGGCATTGTCGTCGAAGTTGAGCTTGGCATCGAGTGCAATGATGTCGCCTTCCGCAGTCAAGACGAGCGGATTGATTTCCGCGATGGAGCAATCCTTGGCGACATACGCGTTGTAAAGCGCCATCATGAATTGAGCGGCCTTTTTCACCGCATGCTGCGGCAGCTCAAGTTTGTACGCGAGGTTGTTGGCCTGGAATGGCGTGAGCCCCGTCAACGGATCAATCGTCTCGCGGAAAATCTTTTCCGGGTGTTGGGCAGCGACCTCTTCGATCTCGACACCACCCTCCTGGGAGGCCATCATGACCAGGCGCCCCTGGGAGCGGTCAAGAACGAGACCTATGTAGTACTCCTTCTCGATGTTCGTCAGTTCTTCGATAAGCAGGCGCCGAACAATGCGACCCTGTGGTCCCGTTTGATGTGTGACAAGGCGCTTGCCGAGAAGCTCGCGTGCGTTTGCCTCGACTTCTTCCAGAGACTTCGAGACTTTGACGCCTCCCGCCTTGCCGCGCCCGCCTGCATGGATTTGAGCTTTCACCACAGCCTTGCCACCGAGTTCCTTTGCCGCTTCCACAGCTTCCTCGACCGTGAAAGCCACTTTCCCGCGCGGGACTTTGACGCCGAATTCAGCCAGGATGGCCTTCGCTTGATACTCGTGGATGTTCACGATGTCCGTCCTCCTTTGTCCCCCTACGGATACGGCGCACAAAAAAACCGGACAAACGTTGCCATGCCGTCTGCCGACCTTGTGCCATCTATCAGGATAGAACTTCGCAGCACGTTTGACAACGTCTTGACCGGTTGAGACGATGAAAACGCATACAGAAAACCTTGACAAATTCGTGACAGGGTATCTATAACGCAGTGTGAACCAAACTGCACAAGTACGAAAACGCAAACACCGCAACCAGCGCGCCCAGTAGACGCATCGCGGTGCGATCCCGCAACACGTGAAGGATCACGCCGATAGCCAACGCGAGCGTGTCCGCAAACAGACTCGCGACGAGCGCGTTCTGCTTCCACCCGACCGGCGTGAGCCCAATCACCGCCAAGATGAAAGACGCCGCCGCCAAGATGATGGCGCCCCCCCGGAGAACGACGTAATCGTCTCCCGTCGGGCGCGGGCCTCGGTGAAGTCGGCGATGGCGCCGCCTTTGATACGCGCGAAGGTCGATCACTTGGCCGCGCCGTCCCTCCGCATCTCCTCTCGCGATCCGCTTCCTCGGGTTTTCCATGACGGCTCCCTCCTGAAACTCGCCATGCCTGGACGATGCGAACGAGATTCTTCCCTACATTATGGCTCATGCACCGAGAAATTGCTATACGTAGGTTGTGAAAAGTTCCGAAAGCGAGGCGAATTCACGTGTTGGGACATGCCTTCGGCGCCATTCGCCACGGTGCCGACGTTCAAATCGTCCGAGTCCAAGCTGACGTGGGACCAGGCTTTCCCCGTTTCACGATTGTGGGGCTCCCCGACTCGTCGGTCAGCGAGGCAAAAGCCCGGGTCCGTTCCGCATTTCATCATGCCGGACTCCCTTTCCCAAAGGGAAGGATTACCGTTAATTTACAGCCCGCCAGTCTGAAAAAGCAAGGATCTTGGCTGGATCTCGCCATCGCCGTGGCCATTCTCCGCGCCTCGGGCTCACCACCCCTCCCTCACGACTCCACGGTCTTTGTCGCTGAACTTGCACTCGACGGCGGACTCGTGCCGCAGGAGGGCCTGAGCGCCATAGGGCTGCGCATGCGCGACGAGGGACTGTCTTCTCTGTGCGTCAGTACACACCAACATCTTCCGTGGCCGTTGGAGAACATGTTTGATCTCATGCGGGCTGCCAACCTGGCCGATGTCGTGGCACAACTCCGAGCGTCCCGGGTGCACGTCCCAACCGTCCGGCCCCATCACATTGCACGGCCCGAAACCGCTCGCGACCTCCCTCCACTCCGTGGACACCCCGTCGAATATCGACTGCTCGCCATTTGCGCTGCCGGACGCCACACGCTCCTCATGGTCGGATCGCCAGGCGTCGGGAAGACAACACTGGCGAATGCGTTTGCTCATCTTTTGCCTGATCTCACGGAGGACGAAGCGCTAGAAGTGGCGGCATGGCAGGAAATCGCGAATCCCAACTACGCCTTCACCCTCCGGCCGCCCGTCAGGCGTCCTCATCATGCCATCACGGCGAGGGGAATGCTGGGCGGAGGCCGGTTGGGTTCTCCCGGGGAAGTCACGCTCGCACATCGCGGCGTGCTGCTGTTAGACGAAATGCTGGAGTTTTCACACGTCTCGTTGAACGCTCTGAGAGAACCCTTGGACAGGGGGATGGTGGAAGTCGTCGTGAACGGTAGGGCCATGCGGTTCCCAGCTTCCTTTCAACTCATCGCGACTGCGAATCCCTGTCCATGCGGATATCGAGGATACGGCGATTGCTCGTGCCCCGACCCGGACGTTCGAAGATACTGGACGCGCTGTCCTGGCCCGATTCTGGACCGCATCGATGTTGTGCATCACGTCAACCGCGACCTAGGTCGCGAGCTAGGCGAAGCATCGCTCGACGACTGGATCGAGAGGGTTCGCGCAGCTACAGCGCTACTTGCGCGCGTCCCGGATCGAACCTCCACCCTCTCGGACGAGGCGCGTCGAACTTTGCGGCGCGCTTGCGATCGGCTGCACGCGTCGGAGCGCGATCGGGTGAAAGTCGCGGCGCTCGCGACCACCATCGCCGCACTCGGAGGGCGAGACGAAGTTCTGACATCTGACGTGGAAGAGGCCATGATCTGGCGTCGTCCAGGCTCTCTTTCTCCCATGCGAAATGCTATCACGTGAGCGAAATCCAGGCATAGGAAGCGACATTTGAAGCAAGTTATATCCACCGAGGCGTTCCAAGAGGAGGGAGGGACAGCATGTGTTGCGCCACATCGGGTCAGCCGTGATCGGTTGGCTCGCTGCCACCGCACTCGTAATCGTCGGCACACCCACGGTGCACGCAACCTCATCAGGAGCAACCAAGGTTGTCTATCTGACGTTCGATGATGGCCCGAGTCAACGATATACGCCAAAGCTCCTGGATATCCTGCGCGGCCAGCACATCCCAGCCACATTCTTTGTGGTGGGCTATCGATGTGAGCAGTTTCCAGATATCGTGCGTCGGATTCAGCGGGAAGGCCACGAGATCGGCAATCACGGTTTTTCTCACTTCGATCCCAAAAAGCACGCTCTCGAAGAGCTTGTGCGTGACATCCAGAAAACCGACGCAGTCGTGGAGAAGACCTGTGGAACGAAACCTCTATATTATCGACCTCCGTACGGCTCCATCGCCGCAAGCGAGATCGACTGCGTGCACCAGTTGGGTCATCCCATCGCCCTGTGGACCGTCGATTCGATGGACTGGAAAGCCAAGTCGGCAAGTGCGATTGTCAGCCAAGTGGAGCGCCACGCACAGCCTGGGTCCATCATTTTGTTCCACGACGGGATTCGTTCGAGCCGATACACCATCGAAGCGATGCCGCGCATCATTCGCGACTTTCGCCGCGACGGATACACTTTCAAGGCACTGCCCATCCGCGATTCAGAGCGGATAGAGGCGTTCGTGCCGAAAATGGACGACGACACCGTCCTTCCACGTGATACCTACGACGTCCAGCGCAAACACCGGCCATCGGTCGGCACGCGCTGCATAGGCCGTCAGAGCCGCGACTAATTTGGGAATTTGGGCTGGGCTCAGCGCGTAGATGGGGTCTCCCTCGACGGGCGATGTGCGAGTCTTGACTTCAACGGCTACGAGCTCGTCTTCGTTTTCCGCAATGAGATCCAATTCTCCGAAACGCGTTCTCCAATTGGTTTCGATGACGCGCCATCCCAAACACCGCTCAAGGTACTGGCCGACAAAGGATTCGCCCAAGGCCCCGAGTTCGCGCCGATTCGGCCGCATAAGGAATTCACGCCCTGCGGAAACGGTAGAGATAAGCCAAGATTTCAGCTACCGCTTGGTACAACTCGGGCGGAATGACTTGATCGACTTCCAGTGCAAACAAGGCATCCACCAGTGCCGTCTGCTCCACCACGGGGACATGGTGTCCCTCGGCCGTACGCACAATGGCCTTTGCAACCTCTTCCGCGCCCTTTGCGACCACACGAGGCGCTAAATCCTTTTGAGCGTCGTATCGAAGCGCCACCGCTCGTTTAGTGCGTTGCATCGGGGCCATCTCCTTCGTCATCGACGGTCCAGGACGTGAGTTCCCAGCCACAGGCCTGAAGAGAAGGCGCCAGAACCTGTTGTGCAGCCCGCAGGTAGGCGATAAACGGCGCATCCTGAGAACAGGTGATGTGCACATGCAAGGCTGGCCGCTGGGCCGTGAGCACACAAGTCACAGGATGACCGTGTAACTCGAGGTCGAGACGCAGCCGGTGTACCAGCTTCCCCCGGAGCCCCATGCGCGTCCGCCGCTCAGCACGCCAGCGAACGGCTACGGGAGGATCGCGACGCGCGGGGTCCTGAATCACGAATAAACCCGTACCGCGCCGATCCAATGGATGGGGAGCGACCGACGCAAGAAGCCGGTCCAGCAACACCCACTGCATGAGGCGGTTCTGCTCCGCCGGCCCAAGGCCTTGATGAATCCATTCGCGTCCCACAGAAGCGAATGAAATGAGGGAAGACGTGGGACACTCGCGCAATCGAAGGGTCGCGTGACCTTCCGTCGACTGAGCAAGTTCCCGGATGACGGACCACAGATGCCTGACAGACGCAGCGAGGATCCGCGCATGGCCGACGTCCACATCCTCCGGTCGTAGTTGCGCAGGAGATGTGGGCTCCTGTACAACTGCGCCATCTGGGAGCGCGGTGAAGTCGGCGTCGCCGATGTTCGTGGCCGTCTGCGCCGCGGCTGACTGGTCTGCCCCGCGCCGTATTCCTTCGTCCAACGGCACAGTCGCTGTGAACTCGGTCGGTGACCACTGTCCTGCGCGCTGCGACGCGAGTTCCTCCGACGCGCCCTGAGCACTCGCCTGAAGCACGGTGTTGAGCAACGCAGCCCTCCATCCCCGCTCGCTGGTCCACAGGACATCATCTCGCAGGATCTCAAACGGCAAGAGGTCCAAGGCATCCACCGGGCTATCCGACGCCTGTTCACCTCTGGCGAGTGACGGCGCCTCCGCAGCCGCGCGATGTGCGCTGCGATCCGCCCGGTCCGCGCTGGCGGGCGCGGCGCGCTCGACCCCGCGCGCAACAGGTTGCAGTTCCGCCGGAGAAATGCGATGGATGCTAGGATCCATAGCCCATCTGCTCCTTCTCGCCCACGCACGCCCGCACGGGGGCGAACGAAAGTCGATGTACCACCGAGGGCCCTAGGCGACGCAGCGCTTCCAAATGAGCGCGTGTGCCGTATCCCACATGTTCGGAGAAACCATATCCAGGAAACTCCTCATCCAACCGCGCCATGAGCCGGTCGCGAAAAACCTTGGCGATTACGGACGCTGCAGCAACGAGCAACGATCGCGCATCTCCGTCGACGACCGGCAATACGGGGACGCGATGCCGAAACCCGCGGTTTCCGTCCACCAATGCCAGATCGACAGAAAGCCCCAAAGCGTCAAGGGAGCGCACCATGGCAAGCTGCGTCGCCTGGAGGATATTCATCCTGTCGATTTCTTCAGGACTCGCCAATCCGATGCCCACGGCAAGAGCCCGGGCCCGAATGCGATCCGCAAGCTTCGCTCGCACATTCGGCTTCAGTTGTTTGGAATCCATGACCTCTTTCAATTCTGCATACGTCTGTGGTTCTAAGGGAAGAACGACACTCGCCGCGACCACAGGGCCGGCAATGCACCCCCGGCCCACCTCATCGACGCCTGCCGCTCGACCGCCACCACAGAGCGCCAGATCCAGGCGATAACGCCTCGTCCACGGCTCCATCTCAGTCCTCCTTGTCGTTAGTCTACATCGTCTCGAATCAGGCCGCCATCGCGGATAGGAAAATCGGTGCGCTCCAGGTGCAGATCAATCTTCAGGCCACTCGAGCGATACAGGCCCAAGCCGACCTTCCTGGAGGTCGTGGATGACCATCTTCGCGACACGTTCCTCATCGACGCCTCCTCCAGCGACAAGCGCGCCGCGCGTCCGACCGATGTGTTCAAACCACGGTTGGACGGCTGGCCAAACGTCCTGAATGTTCGTCCACTCAATGGGCGCCTCCACGCGAAGACCATAGCGCTGGGCCAACGCTTGTGGATACCGCCCGCTCAAATAGGCGAGTACGTAGGCGCACACTTCGTAAGCCTCGAAGATTTCTTCCTTGATGGCCCCACTCGCTGCGAGTTTCAACCCCTGCTCATCATTCGCGAGCTTGGGCGCGAGAACTCCCGGTGTGTCGAGCAACTCCGTGTGTCCCACGCGAATCCATTGCAAGGCACGCGTCACACCCGGCCGATCCCCCGTCTTGGCCACGGCACGTCCCGCAAGCTGATTCACGAACGTCGACTTGCCCACGTTGGGGATGCCGCAGATCATCCCGCGTGTAACCGCCCGCTCG
The DNA here is from genome assembly GCF_057538885.1 of Alicyclobacillus sp. CIJ1. Lineage (NCBI taxonomy): Bacteria > Bacillati > Bacillota > Bacilli > Caryophanales > Alicyclobacillaceae > Alicyclobacillus > Alicyclobacillus sp. CIJ1. The sequence continues at coordinate 144,592 of NZ_BAAJPH010000103.1, forward strand.
ATCCCACGCGCGCGCGCTCGGTCCATCTTGTGCTCCACAACCTCGTCAAGTGCGCGCCTGAATTCGCGCAGGCCTTGTCCTGTTCGGGCGTTGACGGGAATGGCGATCACGCCTTCACGGTGAAACCGTTCGACCCACCGATCCGTGCAACGAGGATCGGCGAGATCGATCCGCGTCAGCACCACAAGCCTAGGCTTATGGCGCGCGAGTTCGTCGAGCACGGGGCTTCGGCTGGATACAGGCAACCGCGCATCCGCCAATTCCACGACCACGTCAATGCCGCGAAGTTCCTCTGCCATCAGCCGCTTCGCTTTCGCCATGTGCCCCGGAAACCATTGAATAGGCAATACCCCATCACCTTCCATTTTTCTGGAACATGAAAAAAGCGCAGGTCTCTTCCTGCGCTTTCTGGTGTCTTATCGCCGAACTTCTTCGATCCGCGCTGCCTTGCCGGAAAGCCCACGAAGATAATGCAGCTTGGCTCGACGCACTTTGCCCCGGCGGACCACTTCAATCTTGTCGACCTTGGGCGAATGCAGCGGAAACGTCCGTTCGACGCCGACCCCGTACGAAACCTTGCGAACGGTGTAGGTTTCGCTAATGCCGCTCCCGCGGCGCCGAATCACCACGCCTTCGAAGACCTGAATGCGCTCACGCCCGCCTTCTCGGACTTTGACGTGAACCCGCACCGTATCTCCTGGGCGGAAATCCGGAATGTCCTTGCGGAGTTGGTCTTCCACCACTGAACGTAGCAAGTTCATGGTAGACCTCCCTTCCCAGCCAGTGTTCGTGTCTCGATGGACAGAGGACCACTGTGATTACCCGCATCATTATAGCTCACGAAACCGGCGAACGCCAGGCCTTTTTTAGACGCCGCGCCCACTCGTCGTCATAGCTCATCACCATGAAAATCGGGCGCCCTGAAGCGCCCGACGAAGCGTTCTCAAAGTCCAACTTGCTTCTTCCGTTTGCGTGCGCCCTTGGATGTCCCACGCCCTTCTCCGCGCTCCATGCGCTTCAGCGCATGCAGGATCTCCAAGTCGCGCGCATACTGCGTCAATTCCGGCTTCATGACCATTTCGATCAGCTCCTTGACTGAAAGATTACCTCTCAGCCAAGTTCCGATTTGGAACGCCTGACCTTCCTACAACGCTTACGGAGTTAGCTGACGGGTTCGGGTGTAGGAGCCCCTACGCAGCAAAGCGCTGCGATTCACCCCAAAACATTGGGTCCTCCGCTTCCAATACGGAACTCAGCGACAGGTCATAGTGCGAGTATACCATGTCGTGAAAGCTCACGCAATCATTGGACACCCTGTTCCAGTTGTTGCACCAGCGAGACTGGAATCTGGACTTTCGCCAATTGCGCATTGTTGATATCTTGGAAGATCGTCGTTGTCTGCATGATCAGCGATCCAACCGAATCCACGACGCCAACAGACTGGGTCTGGATCTGACGAATATACCCAGACGTTTCGCCCACGTAAAACACGTACGCGACCTGGCTTGCATGGCTCGACAGCTCTGTCGCCGAAGCGCCAGGCGCCCCACCCAAGAACGCGGGAAGGGAAACGATGCCATTCGGAACCACGACTCGGTAAACGTCGCAATACTCGTCCACCACGTAGGTCCGGTTCATCTTCTCGAGCGGCAGGTGGTGCGCTATCGCATACTCGATGACGTCACGGTAGCCCGCGTATGCGTTCAGCGTGGATACCGGCTGCGCAGGAGACCAAATCGTCCCATCCTGCTGATAGGCAACCTGCCCCTGTTGATAGAAGGCGATGTTGAAGTTATTCTCGTGCACCTGAATGCTCGCCATGTTCGGTTGCTGAATGGTTCCGTACACCGTGAAACTCGTGTGCAGATTGCCATTTTGGATATTCACGGCTGTCTGCATTTTATACATGGTGGCGGCCTCGCTCTTGTCGAGAGCGTTCAACAGCGGGGACCACGGCGCGTGGTCACTCACGACCTGCGTCGCCGTACCGGAGGCAATGGATACAGACTGAACAGCAGGCGTGCACCCCGTCGAGAGGAGCCCCGCGCAGATCACACACGCAAGTAGGTTCCGTCGGCCCGACTTCATCGCGATCCCCCCTCTTCCTCTCGGCGAGGCCGGTACAGCCAACCACCCACAATGACTGCCGCCAGCGCGATACACGCAGCGGGCAAGACCGGAGCATTCGACGGAGCAATGATCAGATAGTCTCCCGTTCCGTAAATGTCCAGCGCCAGGACTTCCTTGGGTACTCCCTCCAGATGCAGCGGTGTGACGTTGACCACATTCGTGCGAAACACCCGCCAAATCCGGACCAACTGACCGGTGCCGTCGGCATTCGGGACAAAGCGGTACGCCGAAAAGTAGCGAACCGGCGAGTTGCGGATGTAGGAAGGATCATTGGTCAAGATTTCGGGATACGGCCTGACGCCTGTCAACACGGTCTCAAACCGGAATGTCTGACTTGGAGCGGTGTACACGCGCTTCCATGTGCCCTGCTGGCTCACGGTCAGAATGTACGCCGGGCTCGCGTTGACAAACACGGCATCGCGCCCGCCTGGCACCAGCGGTCCAATCCGAATGTCGTTCGGTACGGGATTCTCGGCGGAACCTTGGTAGCTCGCCACGATCTTCCCGAGATTCACGTCGTACACGTGTAAGGAGTTGTCTCCGACGAGCAGAATTTGAAGGTCCTTGGTGCTCGTGAAGTGGCCCTCTCCGACGACGCTCTCAGCTTGCATGGTAATGGTCGATCCGCGAGGCGCACCGACACCCAACAGGCGGTCGTTGGAGATGTACGCCCCCGCTCGATCCGGCTTCACTCCGAGTTCCGCGAGGCAGTCGTCCCAATTCGCGATCTCCTTCGCACTTGCCTGGTTGGCGATGGCCTGGAAGCTCGCAGGGTACGCTGCGGGGTCGAGGGCCGCCTCCACCGCCTCCTGGTCTGTCAAAAACGGGGTCAGGTATTCATACACCCGGCCGTTGTCCACATACCAATTCGCCAGTTCATACGGAAAAAACGCGCGGACGAGATCGAGCGGGTTGACGCGAGCCAAATCCTGCGGTGTCGGGATCACCTTCTTCAGTCGGCCTCCGACCGATTTCAACTCGACAATCTCGTACTCCCCTTGAGCCGTCTGCAGGACGTTGTAGAGCGCATCCGGCGAATCCGTGGCTGAGATCGCACGTTCCTCCAATTCCTGCCGCGTCGGAATGTGGCTGTCAATGGTGATGATGGCCTGTCCACCTGTGACGGGAATGACCGCGAAGGGCGCCTCTGGTGAATTCTGAACCCGCAGGTTGACTTGAGCATCCTGTAAGACCCGGAAGTGCGTGAGAAACGCCCAGTCATTGAGCGGGAGAAACACTTGCGCTATCACGACGCTCGCTCCACCCAGGAGCGACGCCACAGGCCTGACGCGACCGACGAGGATGGCCAAAAGCCAAAGCAAGAGAAGCATCGCAACAGCGACTAGCGCCTGCTTGAGCTTGCTGGCAAACGCGAGCGTGCTGTAACCTTCGGCCACCATGAGTACGAATAGTGTATAGATCAACCACCGCTTGCGAATGGGCCGCTTGAGCGACGTCATCCACAACAGGATGATTGCGAGAGCGGCCAGCACCCCGTAAAGCGCGAGATCGTCGACCAGGGGACGTAATATCCAGACGTACACGGCATTGGCAAACAACGCCCAAAAGACGTACCAGATCCACAATCCGACGGTCTTCCACGATTTAGCCATGGTTCTCCTCCTGACCAGCGAAGGTCCGGCTCCACAGGAGCAGCAACCCGACCATGAGGAAGTAGTTGAGGCAGTTGGCCGGATACTCAAACACGTTTTCCACCACATTGTGCACCAAGAGCGCGATCACGCCGATCAGCCCGCCCAAGGCAATGGGGCGATGGGCGCCGACGGCGCGGCGCACCACCTTCTGCACCACTTCCACCACAATGCGTACATGCAGAGCAAAGAAGAGCACGAGTCCGACGAGACCCGACTCCCCCAACACCTTGGCGTAGTAATTGTCCGAGTAGATGGACAGTCCCTTGTCCGAAGCCACCGCGCCGCCGTAACGCCCGAGTCCGGCTCCGAACAACGGACTTCCAGCGAGCTGGTCGAACGCCTGCTGCCATCGGACCAATCTCCCGCCCTGGGACGACTTGATGTAATAGACCTGGGAAAACAGGTCCATGACGCGGTGATGAATGGGGGGGAGGAAGAAGCCCATGACCCCCAACACGACCACCACGGCAAGCAAACGGCGTTCAAACGCGAGGGCCACCAGGACCACACCGACGCCAAGCCCCAGCCAGGCGCCCCGTGTGTATGTAAGGAGAAGCGTGACCAGGCAGAAGAAGCCTCCTGCGAGAAAGATTATTTTTCGAACCCGATTCTTTTCTGCAAAGCCCATGCCGATGATGAGGGGTGCCATCATCTCCATGTAGGCACCAAGCTCGTTCGGCGATTTGAGGACAGAGAACACCCTCGTGCGCACATGTTCCCCGACATCCACCCAACCGGGCGGGATGGGCACCGCCAACACATATTGGAGCACGCCGTCCAGGCCGATGAGCATGGCCAGCGCGGCGGCGACGTACAAAAAGTACGGCGCATCTTCAGGTTCGACGACGAATGGCAGCAAAAGACCAAACAGCATATCGTACATGTCGGCCCTGAATCCATCAAACGACGTCCCTGGACTGCCGAGTCCCATGAACAGCAATGCGATGAGGTACGTGATATACCAACCGGCATATTTCGACCAGGCGAACACTTGAGGACGATGGCCGCGCATCACGCGATTCAGCGCCACGAGTGCGAGAACGGCGAGTACAACTTTGTCCCATATCGATCCAAGCGGATGCACAAACTGTCGAAGCGTATAGTCGACCAAGGGAAAGGAAACCAGCAGTGTCACACATCCCTTGGCTAAGCGCTTGCCCACGAGTCGTGACGGCGCGAGCGCTGCGCGATACCCGGGATCCGCTGTTCCGAGAAAACGATTTTGCATGTGGCACACTCCTACCTCACCTACGTGATCGCAGCCCTCACCGTCAGGGGTCAGGGCATCGGGAACTCTCCTTGCGACGCGGCCTGGCGGCGCGCGAGCCGCTGTTCCCTGCGGCGCGGAGCCGATTCGTAATGCGCCTTTTCCTCTTCCGTTTCCGGAAGGACGGGCGGGACTTCTACCGGGCGCCCCTCTTCATCGATGGCGACAAACGTCAGGTACGATCTCGCCGTAAGGACCGTTTCCCCCGTGAGCAAGTTCTCCGCCAACACCTTCACAAAGACTTCCATCGAAGTCTTGTGCGCGTACGTGACGAAGGCCTCGAGGTGAATTGCCTGACCGACTCGGATGGGTGCTAAGAAATCCAAGCTATCGCTGGACGCGGTGACCACTCGCTGTCGGGCGTGTCGCATGGCGCTGATGGCTGCGATTTTATCAATGTAGGCCATCACTTTGCCTCCAAAGATGGTCCCAAATTGGTTGGTATCCGGCGGAAGCACCAAGTCGGTCATGTAGGTCCGAGACAAGCGCGCAGGTCTGGGTTCCAAGGTTCGCCCCCCTTGCTGGATCTGGCGTGGATACACAAAAGAAAACGGGTACGGACCGCCCCTGGGTACCCGTTTCCTTGGTCTGCCGGATTCACTCCGTCCTATACAATATCACATCGTCGACATCGCAGGACAGGTCTCGACCTGATTTTCATGACGTCGATGAAGGATTCGCGACGGGTCCCCGAAGGACCACTTGCGGTTGGCGCTGCCACTGCAACAGATACGCCGAGGGATTAAAGGCCCATTCGCGTCTGCCCGTGTCCTTGTACATGCCAAAGTGGAGATGCGGCGGAAATTTCCCCGCAGTACCCGGAGGTCCGTATCCCGTCGATCCGACGTAGCCAATGATCTGACCGGGACGAACCAAGTCGCCGGTGCGAAGCGACTTCGCGTAGGCGGAAAGGTGTGCGTAGTAATAGTACGTGTTGTTCGCATCCCGGATCCCGATTCTCCAGCCGCCATATCGGTTCCAGCCCATGAGTTCCACATAACCGTAGGCGCAAGCAAGCACGGGCGTCCCGTAGTTCGCGAAAATGTCCACACCTTCGTGGATCCGGCGCCCACCGTAACTTCGGCCCGCTCCAAACGTGTGCTTGATGGTGTAGTTATACCTTTTGTCAATCGGAAAGGCGTGGCCCTGCGGGTCGATGCCGAAGGCGTGGAAGATCCGCGCGAACCCGTTCACCCGCTCCACAGCCACAGCGTCTTGGAACAAGGTCCACACGGCCTGGTCCTCATCTTCTCCCGCTTCCTCATCGATGAATCGCGCCAGCGATTTGATGCGGTCCTCAGGGTCGAATGGAAGTGCAAGGAGGTCTCCGTTTGCATCCTGGCCGAGGCCCCCGAACAGCGCAATGGTAGGGGCAAACACGTCCTCTGGGTTGGGATTCGCCGGACCGCTCCATGCCGGATCGTCCATCGCGTAACCGTAGTAAGGAGCACGTTCGCGGACGTCCTTGGATTTGGTCAGCTCGGCATACCGATCAATGGCCGCGAGCACGGCCCAATCGACGTCATACAGATCTCCGTATTTCTTGTAAATAGGAAGCAACTGATCCTGCGGATGGGCGTTTTGATGCTCGGATGCCTCGACCTGAACGGGAAACGCAAAGAGCGCGGCCATCCAGAGACAGGCGCTGGCCCTTAGAAGACGTGTGAACCGGGGAAGGCGCGTGATAGAATGAGTGCGGCGCAACCACACCACCCCTTCGTTCGAAACTTCTACGCCTTACCGTCCCCATGTGCGCCGATTGTATGCCGGGGATGACGAAGGAGAAAGAGGCATCCTGACATGAATGTCACACAAATGGAAATCGTGGTTCGCTGTACGGAGATCGATATCAACGGGCACGTGAATAACGCCAAGTATCTGGAGTACTACGAGTGGGGACGAGAAGATTGGTTTGAACAGCAGGGACTGGATTACCACACGCTCAAGAGCCTCGGCGCCGTCACTGTGGTGGCGCGCGCCGAGGTCGATTACCACCAGGCAGCGCGCCAGAACGACCGCCTGACCATCACGACGTGGCTCGAGCGGACAGGGCGAACAAGCCTGCGGATGCGGCAGCGCATCACGGGTCCATTCGGCGCCCTTGTGAGTGAAGCGCTGTTCGTTCTCGTGACGGTTTCTCCCGACACAGGAAAGCCGGTCCTCGTGCCCGAGCCGTTACGCGCGCTCGCAGCACCTGGGGCTTGAAAAACGCTAGGGTTCAGACGAGATCTCCAACCTCATAACCGAGCGCGCGAAGCTTGTCCGCCATGCGGTCGGGAATGGGCGCCTTCACATCGACGTCCCGCCATTTCACGCGATGCGCATGAAGGTAGAAGCTCTCTCCGGGGATGGGGCGAGCGCCATACTTTCGATCTGCCAGAAGAGGATGGCCAAGGTGTGCCATATGCACGCGGATCTGGTGCGTCCGCCCCGTCAATAGGCACAACCGAACCAGCGACGTTCCGCGGCTCGATGCGACGACTTCATACACCGTCTCGCTTGGCTTGCCGCTGTCTTCGACCACACGTGTGACGTTCCCTTCACGCCGGACGTCCACCGCCACGCGGCCGCTGCCGGACCATTCGCCTTCGACGATGGCGAGATATTCCTTTTCCACTTCGCCTCGTTGGAACGCCTCAGCCCAAGCTTTGGCTGCACGCGCCGTCTTCGCGAACACAACGACCCCACTCGTATTCCGATCGAGGCGATGAACCGGCGCCGCGCGAAAAGCGCCTTGGCGCGCGCCGCGATCGTACACATAGGCTTCCACTTGCGCGGCGAGGCTCGTCTTGTATTCCCCATCTGCCGGATGGGTGAGCACACCCACCGGTTTGTTCACCGCGACAATCTCGTCATCTTCGTACAAGATGTCGATGGCGCGCGAAACACCGTGGTATTTGGCAACGGGATGAGCGTGAAGCGATGCGTAGTCTTCATCACGGAAGTAGAGGTGCACGATGTCGCCCTCGTGCAGGCGCGTGTCCTGTTTGGCGCGTTTTCCGTTGACCTTTACGCGTCCCGTACGGATGCTCTTGTACACGCCCGACAGAGGAAGCCCCGGCAAGAGCATCCGAAGCCACTTGTGAACGGGCTTCCCATCGTCGGATGGGCCAATGACGATTTCAATCAAAGTTGCCTCTCCTCTCTTCGCGCTGGAGCCGCCTTACCGCTTTCGAGGTGCAGGTCCGGAGCCATCCACAAGCACCACCGGGATCACGCCCCGGAGGCTATTCAACCAACACCAGCGCTTGACGCGGTCGATCTCGGTGAGGTGCAGGACGCGTTCGCACAACTCGCCCTGGCGGATCAGGCGGGAACGCAGGGCCCCGGGCAAGAGCCCGCATTCCACAGGCGGCGTGTACCAGGTGCCGTCGATTTCGTACGCGATGTTCCCGAACGTGCCTTCCGTCACTTCCCCGTCCTCGTTGTACAACAACACGTCAAACGCCTCTGGCGCGCAGCTGCGAACGCGATCATAAAAAGCGCGATCGGTGGTCTTATGATATAACCAAATCCACTGGCGATCGACCGGCTCAGGTGACATGGCCATGGTGCGGGGGCCAGCATGTCGAAGGGCCTCGTGGATGGTGCGTGCAAAGTACGAATCTTCGAATGGGATTGCTTCCCAGGTGATATGTCCTGACAGGGACACACAGAGCCTGACACGCCAGGTGCCTTCGGGATGTTCGGCAGCACACGCGAACATCGCCTCGTCCAGCGCGCGCGGCTCAAGCGGAATGCCGAATGTGCGCGCCGACGCAAGCACCCGGTCGCGGTGTTCCTCGTAGAGGAACCACCTCTGGTCGTCCAGTCGGATGGTCTCCAGAAGTTCGATAAACGGACCCATACCTGCCCGCTCGAGCACAGCCGCTTTGAGAAAGACCTCGGCTTCCTCGCGCTCTGGCGACGAGTCCCACGTCACGCCACTTCCCGTGCCATACATCCACGTGCCGCGATCGCGCCGCCCGACGAGCGTTCGGATAGCGACGCTCCACACCTCCCGGTCGTCGGGCGTCCAAATTCCGATGGCCCCGCAGTACACGCCGCGCGGTACCCGCTCCAGCGCTGCGATGGCCTGCATCGCTGCGGCCTTCGGCGCGCCTGTCACAGATCCACATGGAAACAGAGCGCGAAAGATATCCACCGTGTCGATCTCCCGGCGCAACACACAAGAAATGGTGGAGGTCATTTGCCACACCGTCGGATAGGCCTCGACGTCAAACAACCGATCCACCTGCACCGTCCCAGGGACCGCAATTTGCCCGAGGTCGTTTCGCAAGAGATCGACGATCATGACATTCTCGGCTCGCTCTTTCTCCGAACGCAGCAGGTGAGATCGATGGGCGAGATCGTCCTCCTGACGCCGAGCGCGGGGAGACGTCCCTTTCATGGGACGCGTCACGATGCTCCTGCCGTTTCGCCGGTAGAACAGTTCAGGGGAGACCGAAACGATGTCCCACGGCTCCACGTGAAGCCAGGCGGCGTAAGACGCCCTCTGTGAGCGGCGCAGCGCTTCATAAAGCAGTTCGGGAGCCATACGCCCTCGAAACGCGATACGGCCGGTGGCATTCACCTGATACACATCGCCGCGGGCGATGGCTCGGCGAATGTGGTCGACCACTTCCCGGTGAGGTTGCGAGAACCCAGTCCACCACATCGGGGATGTGCCCGTAGGGTTGTAAGCGACCGTCTCCCATGGGGCGGTCGGCGTGCGATCCAGGCCGGATGCCTTTTCACCATGTCCACTTCGCTCAACTCGGTCAAACGCAGCAAACCACGCCAGAGGAAGATCTGCGAACGGACGATGGGCTCGCAAATGCTGCGCAAAGGCGGGCGCAGCCTCGTACGACACAAATCCGCAGACCCATGCGCCCTGCTTGGCGCACGCCGCGGCGGCATTCATCGCGGCCATCACGTCCTCCACGTGGACGGCACACCAAACGTGGCGTGGATGTTGAAACACGAGTCGACGGGAGGGCTCCCCCTCCTCCAAAGGAAAGTCGTACACAAGCTTCAACTGTCCCATTCGCAGACACCTCGATTTCCAATCAAAAAAGGCCAGGCTGATGTGCCTGACCTTTTGTCTCTCGCCTGGCAACGACCTACCTTCCCAGGAGGCTTCCCTCCCAGTATTCTCGGCGCTGGAGGTCTTCACGTCCGTGTTCGGGATGGGTACGGGTGTTGCCCCTCCGCTATGGTCACCAGACCTGCTTCGCTCCATGCTC
>NZ_BAAJPH010000104.1:0-24373 GCF_057538885.1 Alicyclobacillus sp. CIJ1
CGCGCATGACGTGACGCCCGAACTCCTGCCACTTCTTGTAGCCCATGACGCACGACGCGTTCGGGCGTTGGGCGTAAATCAGCATGACATTGTGAAAGCTGTATCGCGGCACGCGCGCCGCAAACTCCAGGTAGCGCTTGAACTGTTCGCTGTCCTCGAACGTGTCCAACAACGCGTTGAGCCGCTCGAACGCCTCCTGCACCTTCGGGTTCCGGCTGTGCGTCACAAACGCGCGCTGCTCCGTCGCCTCGCCCTGAGCGTCGTCCGGATTGTCCGCCGTCGCAGGCCCACCGAGTGGAACTTCGTCCTCCGTCTCAACGGCTTGAGGCGGCGATCCCGTCTCCGCCCACCGGGCCGCGCTGGACTCATTCAGCCCCAGCGCCCGCGCGCGTTGATAGAGTTCGCGATTCGGACCGTCATAGTCCTCGTTTCCGTACTCCGCTGCAAGGTGACTGGGCACCCGAACCACGGCCTTACGCAGTTCCTCCGCCGAATACGACTCCAAGGGCCTGGCTTTCGGCGCGATCGTCTCAAGCGCACCGTGCGTGCTGATGAGGGGTGCCTGGTCATCCGGAATATCCGGCGACAACAGTGGTCGCTTCAGAAAGCGCTGGACGCGCTCGTCCGACATGACGCTCCAGCCTTTGGGCACACGCCCCGTCCAACCGACCTGACGCAGCAACCACTTGGCGCACACCGGGCCGGCACCGCGGCGAATACTCGGTTCCGCGCGCAGTGTGCGCGTGCAACGAACGCAGTTGGTCACGAAAAATCCCCCTCCGACGAGAACTTGATCTCGTTAGAGGGGGATTTGCAGGGCAGAACGGCACATGACCGCATCAATCGAGCATCGTCGCCACCGCTCGGCGATACGCCTCGACTTGCTCGGCAGCATACCGATGCGCCGGATTCTCGAGCTTTTGCTCCAGCCAATGAGCGAATTCACGAAGCGTGTGGAGCTGCGTTCGGATCGTCGACACCTCGTCTTCCTGACCGCCGGAGTTCGCCCACTGCTCGATCGACCGAAGGAACGCCTCGAAACCGCCCTCGGTCAGTTCTCGATTCCGCTCGTTCTCGAGTTCCCGCAACCTCGCTTCAAGCTCGGCGATCTTGGCCGCGGCGAGTTCCAGATCCCGACGGTCGCGCCGAACCGCCTCCTCCGCGGCGCGCGCGGCCTCCTCTTCCCGAGCCCGTTCCTCTGCTCGTCGAGCACGTTCAGCCGCTCGCTCCTGCCGGATCTGCTCGTCCCACTGTCGTGCCATGTCAAGATTCGCCTTGTACTCCGCAATCGCACGCTCCACGTCCTCCACCTGGAACAACCGACCAACGACCGTGCGCGTACGCCGCGTCTCCAGCTCTTCTCCACCATTGCTGAAGCGGTATTCACGGGTGACGTGAGGCAACCTGGACAGCAGACGTTCCCGATGTCGTGCGGGCACACCCGCGTCCATCATCAGTCGCTTGGCGTCCGTCGCCGTGATACGTGTGGGCTGTCGCGTGACAGTCTCCGTATCGGAAGGCCGACCGTGAGTTGTCACAGGCGCGTCGACCTGATCTCCCATGCCCAACAGCCGTTGCACCCGCTCGTCCGATGACGCAGACCATCCTCGTGGTATTCGGCCCTCAACCCCGACCTGCCGCAACAACAACTTCGCGCACGCAGGCCCGGCACCGCGGCGAATACTGGACGGTGAACGAAGCGGACGACCACAGCGCACACACCTGGACATGAAAAATCCCCTCCAGCGAGAAAATGGTCCTCGTTGGAAGGGGCATTGGAAGACAAAATTGAATTAAAAAAGGCAGAGTGGAACTCCAACATCCACTCTGCTTCCAATTAGGATGCCGTTGATAATGGAGTGCCTACCCATGGAGGTGCAACGAATCTACCTACATTGTACACTTCGAACCCTCGCAAATTCAACACATGGGAAGCCTTCCATTTACAAATACAACAAATGCTTTATCTCACCACCAACACCGCCTGTCTCGCCCGATGCAGCACCCCTGTGCTCACGCTTCCCATGAGCATCCGGTCGAGTCCCTTCCGTCCATGCGTGCCCACCACAATCATATCCGCGTTCACTTCGTCAGCGACGCGGACAATCGCGTCCGCTGGCGCGCCGTATTCGCCGCGGAATGTCACACGCCCAGCATAAGCCTTGAACTTCGTCAGCACCTCGTCCCGAAGCTCTTGCTCAAGAGCCGTCTCCTGCGCCTCTACATCCATGACCGTCGGCATGCCAATCCCAGTCCAAGCATCGGCCGCTGGTACCGTCGGCACGTGCACATACACCGCCACAAGCTCCGCCTCCGGCCACTTGTCAAGCATCTCCGCCACCCACTCGCCAGCTCGCCACGCGCACTCCGAACCGTCCACGGCCCACACGATCGTCTTCATCGCTCATCACTCCAATGTGGCACTTCTGCACCAAAAGGAGAGACGCATTCGGCCACAATGGCGTCCCCCTCCAGAGTGAAACGCATCGGGTCACCATTCCGGAGATTCCACGCCACCCGAACCTTCGGAGGAATCGTCATCCTCCCCAGTCGGCCCACGTGCCGCACTCTCCGACAGGCTCTCACAAGCCTCGCCTCCTGGTTCTGATCTGCTTTCCAGTTCGCGATGGCCCCGTCCCGTTCCTGCCTCTGTGTTAGACTTCACCCGGCAAACTGGCCCCGTCCGCATGCGATGCCTGAGCCAACAGCGCCACAACGGTCAGCACAACATACGCAACCTCAATCACGACCGACACCGTGCCCCAAGTGGCGATACTCCCGGGGAGCGGAAGAACATGATGTCCCACGAACGGCGGCGCGCCACCAGGCGCTGGCCTATGTCCAAAGCGATGCGTGCCCAGACCTCCCGGAGGTCTCCGTGGGAATCCTCGCCTGCCAAACACCAAAGCTCGAAGCCCCGGAATCGAACCCATCCCGAGCTTCGCAAAGGCCGCGCCACCAGAGACCAAAAAACCCAGAATCCACCCCGGCCAACTCCCTTTCCATAAAATCCAGACGAGCGCCACCCATGCCCCGATGGCATTCAGAAGAAAGAGAACCCCGATCCGCGAATGCAGTCCAAACTGGTTGACCATGAGTGCCAAGTGGATGTACCCCACCAAGAACAGCAGAACGCTTCCGAGGATCGCAAACGTCCAGTCCCATCGCGTTCGAACTCGCACCGCGCCCCTCGCCTCCACAAACTCAGAATATTGGACAAGCTCATCTTCAGCTCAAAAGCTCAAAAATAGTTTGAGGCGTTTGGAGCCGCACAACAAGCGTATCCACAAACAAAACCAGGGCCGGCTTCTCCTTCTCTCGGCCCTGATCACGCAGCTATATCTATCCCTGACATCAGTGTATCCCGCTTAGGCATATGCGCAAGCCAAGTACTCCATCAATTCGTGATCTTCTGCACAACCGCGAGCGTCCATCGAATCGCATACTTCGTCGTCGACACGTTCTTGTCCGGATGGGACACTCCTGCAACATGGTTCATCTGACGCTGGCGTCGCGATCAACACAACATATCGGCAAATCCAGTCTTAACTGCTCATATTCCAGTAACCTCAGCGCCCATGGAATATGTGTGTCGGGATACCGACTGAACGCTGTGCCGTCGACGCTGTCGCACCCGATTCCCTGTGCATATCGCATCCTCTTCACGCTATTGACTCGCCCCATATGCACCCACTTCCCGCGTTGCTTGGCCTTCTGCGCAATGGCGGCTGCTGTCGCGCTGAGTTTGAAGGCTGTCGTCCCGCCGATAAAAACCGCCGCAATCTCGTCCCAAGGGATCCAACGCACGCCGTCCTGCAGGACGTAGGCGACAGGAAAGCCAAATGCCCGGATCGTCGATGACCACATCCGGTACAAGCGCGCACTCTCTTCTGCATCCCCGACCACATCCGGGCAAGCCACCCAAAGCACCTCACGTTCGCATTCGCGAAGACGCTCTAACATCCCAACAAACGCTCGCGCATCAAACCCACGAAAACATCCGTTGTCGGCTGCAATCTTCATTCCGCACGGAATCTTGCGAACATCGTTCTTAGCGCCAGGCACCAACAATACGCCGATGTGAGGGTTCTCAGCGTGTCTGTAAACCGTTCGCGTTGCTCCGCTTACCAGCAGCATCATGGATTCTTCCTCCGAACGAAAAACACCTCCCACTCCGCCAGCCAATCTTGCAGTTCGCGAACCTCCAACAACAGATCCGTGTTCACAATCCATCGCCTCCAGACGAAGAATGGTGTCTTCGTCTATGGGGCGTTTGCAGGGCAAACAGCGACCTGGTTGTGGTATTCAGTTCAATGCTGATTGGACAAAGGGAACCTTTGGTTGTCGTTTTCGATGCTCTTTTGTAAAAAGATCCTCCATACTTGAAGACAACGAATACTGAGATCTTAGGCGCTCCCTATTACGTAATCCACAGTAGGAGGTGAGCCAATGGATCTCCAATTGCTAAATGAACACTTCCATAGGGTGACTCATCATATTGACCGGATACGATGGACATTTCCCATTCTCCTCGCAGTCCAATTGGCATCTATCTCGTTGCTATGTGAAAGACTTCCGAAGTTACAGTTTTACAGCCTTGCTGGAGCGACAGTTTTGTTCTTACTGTTGGGCATGTGGGTGCGCCCATACCGAGCGTTTGGTATTTTGATGACTATTTTATTGATGTTTGGATTTACACTTGTGTTTCTGGCTTGGGAGGGACACTGGTCTCCTTGGAAACAGATCACGTGGCTTATCAATCACGCCTTGACCTTGATTTTGGGTACATCGACGTGGATGGAAACCTTGATTTTGCATCGCGTCTTCGTGCGGTGGATCAAGGCAGAAGAAGAGTTAAGTGTGCTACGCAAATTCGATCCTGACGGTGTCCTAACTCTACATGAATTTCTGTATCAGTTACAGGATGTCGTAACCGCGATGGCTCGTCGTGGAGAACACGGGGTTCTCCTTGTCATTGATGCGAACGCTCCATTTTCGTCTGTTGCGGAAGCAGCCATCGAGAAAGTTGCGACCATCTTACTAACCAGTGTTCGCGGTCGATATGACCTTGTGGGTCGGCAGTCCCCGACTCGTTTACTTGTCGCCTTGCAAAATGTTACCGACGCAGGTACCTCAATCATCGAAAATCGGTTGTGGAACGCAATACATGAAGTTCTCACGAATACCGACGATATCGTTCGGATGCGTCGAATCGAGTTGAACGGCCCCTGGGAATCAGTGCACCAAACGCTACAAGAGCATGGGATTCTTCCGGACATCCAAACCTTTACACAACCAACTCTAAGGAAGGCGAGCTCATGAGTGCCTTGCTTTTATTTGTGGCTACATGCTTCTGGGTTCTACTCATGTACTACTCGGTTCTGCTCATTGCGGGGATTGCTTTCCGTACCAAGACATTTACGGTGCAAAGACTACCAACTTATCCAAGCGTATCGATTCTAATTCCCGCCCACAACGAAGAAAAAGTTCTCGGAGATACTTTGCAGGCGATGGTCAAGCTTGACTATCCAGGCCATCTCGAGATTCTCGTCCTGAACGACAGTTCTACCGACCATACCGGCGAAATTGCGGAATCTTTCGCTAGACATTTCCCTCAAGTTCGTCACGTGTTGGTTCCACCGGGGACACCGAAAGGCAAATCGCGTGTCTTGAATTATGGCCTTTCACTCGTAAACTCATCCTACGTCGCTGTGTTCGACGCCGATAATCAGCCCGAACCAGACTCCCTTCGACTTCTTGTTGAAGCCGCGGAACGAACCGACAAGGCTGGCGGGGCTGTGGGCTACGTCAAGACGATCAATGGTGAACGTAACACCTTGACGCGTATGATCGCGTTGGAATTCAGTATTTTTCAGTTGATCATGCAATGCGGTAGATGGGTGCTCTTTCATACAGGCTCTCTAACGGGAACGAACATGATTGTGAAGCGGTCGGTCTTACAAGAAGTAGGAGCCTGGGACCCATATGCGCTCGCAGAAGACGCCGACCTCACCCTTCGAATCACATCCGCGGGTTACAAACTCCCTGTTGTTCCCTCTTCGCGTACATGGGAACAAGAACCTGAGTCTCTACGAGTATGGCTACGGCAACGCACACGATGGATGCAGGGGAATGTCTATCTCATCCTAAAATCATTTTGGTCGCCATCCTGGTGGCGTGGCCGTGTTCTCGTCCATACGCTTCAGCAGCTTGCGATTTATATCTTGTTTATCTTCTTTGTTGTACTTTCCGACACATGGTTTATCCTGGGGTTGATGAACCTTGTCAGCACCCATTTCACCGTACCTCTGCTTCTCATCTGGTTCGAAGCGTGCGTGATTTACGTTGTGCAACTCTATGCCGCTATTGTATTAGACGATCTTGGAAGTCTGCAAAACATCACCATCGCCAATGTGATGTATTTCACCTATGCTCAATTATGGATTGTCATACTAGTGCGAGGGTGGTACCGTCAGTTGAAAACTCGAAAACGAGGCGTTGAAATCGTATGGGATAAAACGATCCGTTTCTGACTCTCATTCCGCCGCGCAATGCCGTCTTAGGCATCGACGCGGCGATCATCGTCTTCAATTCGATGTCATATGCAACTTTCAGTGTTCAAGCCACTCGTACACGGATCAAACCCTTCCGGTAACCTGAAACCACCCCGCAGTAGTGCGATCCATGCGCCATCGGACATCGTTTGCTTAGCTGGAAACACAACCACACGGGTGTTCGCCCATACCATCATCAGCCCACACAAAACCCAGATCGGGTTTTTCACCCACAACAGAACCGATAATCCATTCGCTAAGATCCCAGATCTGTACACCCGTTAGAGTCTCAAGTAGTGGTGTAAAATTCGTCAGTCCCAATTGACGAGAAAGCCACCGTGCGTGTCTACTCAAAGTGTGACCCAACACCAAAAGTAGGAGGCACGCACGATGGCTTCGCTCAATAGCTTCGCAGTTTTGGAATGGATTCGCAAGATGCAAGATGAGGATCACATCGATGTGTTACGTGAACTCATGCAACTGATCGCCCAATTCATGGTCGATGCGGAGGCGACGGAGAAAATCGGCGCGGAGCGTTATGAACGCACAGAGAGCCGCGTCACGCAACGAAACGGTTCGCGCTCGCGCACGTGGGATACGCGCCTTGGAACCGTGGAGCTGAAGATCCCGAAACTCCGCCAAGGTAGCTTCTTCCCCTCCCTGCTCGAGCCCAGGAGACGAGCGGAGCAAGCACTTGCGGCTGTCATCCAGGAGGCTTACGTGAAGGGCGTCAGCACCCGCAAAGTGGACGACCTCGTACGAGCCCTTGGATTGGAGGGCATCAGCAAAAGCGAAGTCTCCCGTCTGTGTCAGCAGATGGACGAGACCGTGCAACAGTTCAAAGAGCGGCCGCTGGAACACGAATATCCGTACGTGTGGCTCGACGCGACCTTCCCGAAGGTTCGGGAAGGCGGTCGCGTGCAGAGCATGGCTTTGGTGATTGCGATTGGGGTGACGGACACCGGTGAGCGAGAAGTGCTTGGGTTTGACGTCGGCACGAGCGAGGAAGGTGCCTTTTGGACGGATTTTCTCCGAAGCCTGAAAGCCCGTGGACTGCGGGGTGTGCGGCTGGTCGTCAGCGACGCACACGCGGGTTTGCGCCAAGCGATTGCCGAGGTGCTCACAGGTGCAACCTGGCAACGATGCAAGGTGCACGCACTGCGCAACGTGCTGAGTCAGGTGCCGAAGAAGGAGCAGGCGATGGTCGCATCCATCCTGCGGACGATCTTTGCCCAATCGTCCCAGGAAGCCGCCCGCGAACAACTTCGGCGCGTCGTGGACGAATTGAAGGGGCGATTCCCGAAGGCGATGGAGATCCTGTCCAATGCGGAAGACGACGTGTTGGCGTTCATGGCGCTGCCCTTTGAGCATTGGCGGCAGATCTGCTCGACCAATCCGCTGGAGCGCCTGAATCGGGAGATGCGGAGGCGGATGGACGTCGTAGGCATCTTCCCCAATCGCGAGGCCGTGCTACGACTCGCAGGCGCTATTTTGCAAGAGCAGCACGAAGAGTGGATGGTGGCACGGAGGTATTTCAGCTTGGAGTCGATGGCCAAGTTGAAACCGAATCAGCCCCAACTCGCGGCAGCGGCATGGTTGCACAAATAGGTGCATGCGGCGAAGTGATGCGACCATGCACACCGAGACTTTGGCCCTAACGAATGAGAATCGACCGCCGAACGCCCGTCAAGGGCGTCGAAGGACGAGCGAAGCGTCCCTTGACGGAGCGTGACGGCGGTCGATAAAGTTCGCCAAGGGTCAAAGCCGACAATGTCACACATAAGGCACGCACGGCGAAATTCCACCACTTGAGACTTTAACCTACCCTCCGTCTCTCGAGTTGTCCATCTGGTGCAACGGTATTACAACATCTCTGACCGTCAAATGGAATTGAAACCCGACTTCCACACTTTGTAGTCATACGAAGTCCCACGAACCCATGACCGACCCGGGTTCGTGGGATCCGCGGATAAGTCGCGTCGTGCCAACTGTCCGCTTGCGCGAGGTTCTACGTTTCGCCGTCTCTGCTCTGCACCACGATCCCATCTGGCATTCTCCTGGTGAGCCATGCGCTCTCGCATACAAGAACCCTCCCGTGGCTTGATGAGGACATTTTCAAGCAGCGGGAGGGCAGATACCATGTGGGGGTGATTTGACGGTTACAGTAGACACGCACGGTGGCTTCGGCGTGAATTCGGGCCGGCCGATATTACACCACCACTTGAGACTTTAACAAGAGGAAGTTCAGCAGTTGTTGAGCGCAGAGAACAAATAGAGGCTGTTTAGCGCAAAATAAAAGTGCAGAACGCCGACACGCAAATCTACACAGCATGGCGGCGCCTGCGGAAATGTGATAGGCACTTGCAACACCACTCTACCAATTCTACCCTTGGGGTTGACGAAGACGCCTCAAGGGGGATGAGAGAGGATGTTGAAAGTGCCTCAGCAGCAGTATATCAAGTTTCTTTACGAGAGTGGGGAGTACTCGATCTCCGAAATTGCGCGGTCTGTGGGTGTCAACTGGCGCACGGCGAAAAAGTACGCGACGCGGGACGACTGGAATCTACGCCTTCGTCCCCGCCGCACGCGCCACCCGGTGCTGGGACCGTACCTTGAAATCATCGACACCTGGCTGCTCGAGGAACAAGCGCTTCCCCGCAAGCAACGTTACACGGCCAAGCGCATTTTTGAACGCTTGCGAACGGAATATGGATACCCAGGCAGTCGTCGTGCAGTGGAGAGATACGTCTCAAAACGAAGAGAAGCCCTAAAGTCCGAAGCAGCGGAAGCCTACGAACGGCTCGAGCATCCCGGCGGAGAAGCGCAAGTCGATTTTGAGACGGCCTACATCGGCCAGGGCGGGAAACTCGTGGAACGGAAAGTGCTCGTGATGTCGTTCCCGTTCAGCAACGCAGCGTTCGCATTTCCCGTGCGGGCGGAAAACACGGAGTGCTTTCTGGAAGCCCTGAAACGTCTGTTTGAGCGCATTGGTGGTGTGCCCAGGCGGATCTGGTTTGACAATCTCCCTGCAGCGGTGGCCGAAGTCGAGACAGGCGGGCAACGCATCTATACAGAGTTGTTCGCGCGATTCGTCGCTCATTACCGCGTCGAAGCCCTGTTTTGCAATCCCTATCGAGGGCATGAGAAGGGGCATGTGGAGAACAAAGTTGGCTATACACGTCGCAATTGGCTCGTGCCGCCGCCGGTGTGCGAAACCGACGCAGAGCTGGAAGCGTATCTCGCCGAGAAGGAAACCCAAGATATGGCGCGGCCACACTACGCGAAGGGAGAACTCATCGCCGAGTTGTGGGCACAAGAGCGCAAGAAGCTGCTTGCGTTGCCGGATGTCCCATTCGAGGTCTTCCGTTTGACGACCTCCCGGCTGAACAAGTACCGCGAGCTGCGATTCGAAAACACGACCTATCCCCTGCCTCAGTGCGAAGCACTGGCGACGGTCTTGCTGAAGGTCAAATGGGATGAAATCGAGGTCCTTTCCAGTGATGGGACGTATCAAAGGCTTGCGGTCTTCCCGCGACCGTACGTGGACAAATCGTTTAAGATCGATTGGAAAGCGGTGTTCGACGGCTATCGCCGGAAGCCGCGCGCTGTGATGTACTCCGACTTGGCGAAGTATTTGCCCGCGTCGGTGCGCACATTTGTGCAAGTGCCGGAGACTGACCTCCGAAAGGCGCGAGTGGGCCTCATTCGCCGCTTGCTCGAGCGGTACGACATGGCGGACATCGGTGAAGTGCTGGAGACGCTTCAGACCCATTCGCATCCCGAAGCGGTGCTGGAACACGCTTTGTATGCTAGGCAGCATCCCGAGTTTCGACCTGCACCTTGGATCGAGTCCCATACGCCAACGGAAGTTTTCGGGTATCGGCCTGACCTTCGGCGATACGACGCCTTGCTGGAGATGAGGATGCGATGAAAGAAGCGCTCGCTCAAGCTTGTAAAAGCCTGCACTTAGGGTATGTGATGGAGACCTATGAATCCATTCCGTTTAAAGATCGCACCACGTTTCTCCTGGGTGTCTTCGAAGCGGAACTCAAGGGCCGGGAAGCCGCGCGGATTCGGCGGCTGCTGAAGAAAGCCCAGTTCCCTCAGGCAAAGCAGTTGGAGGGCTACGATTTCAGCAAAATCAAGTTTCCGCCGCACTGCAGCCGAGAACACCTGACAGAGCTCGGGTTTCTCGAGCGCCGAGAGAACGTGCTCATGCTCGGGCCGGTCGGTACGGGAAAGACGCATTTGGCGATTGCCCTTGGGATGAAGGCATGCGCGAAGGGACATGAAGTACGATTTTTCCGCGTTCACGACCTCGTGGCGACGCTGCAGGAGCGATACCAAGCGGGGACGCTGCGTCGCTTCCTGAGCGAACTGAAGAAGGCAGAGATGCTTGTTCTCGATGAAATGGGTTTTGTGCCTTTTCACAAAGACGGCGCAGAGTTGTTATTCCACGTCATTTCGGATTGCTATGAGCAGCGGAGCGTCATCGTGCGTATTCCGGGAACTTTCGATCACCCATTCCGATAATCCTCGATCACCGATTCCGATAACTCTCGATCACCCGTTCCAAAAACTTTTGGACACTGATTCCGAAAATACTTGGACAGGCATGAGGCCTCGGTAGCTTCCAGTTCATATTGCAGGGTTTCGCTCCCCTTGTGGCGGATATTGTCGTATCCCACGAAAAGGAGTCGGTACCCATGCGAGATTGGAGGACCTCCATGCCAAGGGTTCGAGAGATTCTCAGGTTGCACGCTGAGATGGGCCTCAGTGGTCGGGCGATCGCTCGGAGTCTCGGGATTTCCCCAAGCACCGTCACCAACGTCCTCGGTCGCGTTAAGGCAGCCGGCTTATCTTGGCCGCTGCCCACCGAATTCGACGACGATGCGCTGCTGGAGGCTCATCTATTTCCCTCTCCCTCGGGACGACCTGCGCGCGTTCAGGAGCCGGACTGGAATTACGTTTACAAAGAGTTGCGTCACAAGGGCGTGACCTTGCTGCTGCTGTGGATGGAGTATAAGGCTGCGCACCCGGAAGGTCTGCAGTATAGCCGGTTCTGCGAGCGTTATCGACAATGGGCCAAGACAGTGAACTTGTCGATGCGCCAGACACATCATGCAGGAGAGAAGATGTTTGTGGACTATACGGGGCCGACCGTCCGCGTTGTCGATCGCGTGACGGGTGAGGTTCGCCAAGCGCAGATCTTCGTGGCTGTGCTAGGTGCGAGTGGTTATGCGTATGCGGAGGCTCAGTGGTCTCAGGATCTTGCTTCCTTCATCGGCGGGCATGTGCGTGCGTTTGAATTCTTTGGAGGCGTTCCACAGTTGATTATTCCGGACAACCTCAAAGCGGGCGTGCGGCGAGCAGACCGTTACGAGCCCGGCCTCAATCGCACCTACGCCGAGATGGCGAACCACTACGGGTGTGCCGTGATGCCAGCTCGGCCAAGAAAACCAAAGGACAAGGCGAAAGCCGAAGCTTCTGTGCTGCTGGTTGAGCGCTGGATTCTAGCCGTGCTTCGCAATCGGACGTTTTTCAGCCTGGCAGAGGTCAACGAGGCGATTCGTGAGTTGCTCGTCAAATTGAATGAGAAACCGTTTCAGAAATTGGAGGGCTCACGCAAGTCCCTGTTTGAGACCCTGGACAAGCCGGCCCTCCGCTCTCTTCCACAGCATCCCTACGAGTTCGCTGTATGGCGAACCGCAAGGGTAAACATAGATTACCACATTGCGGTCCATGGGGTCTATTACAGCGTTCCGTATACGTTGGTAGGGCAACAACTCGACGTTCGAGTGACGCAAAACGTGGTCGAAGTGTTTCACAAAGGCAGGCGCGTCGCCAGCCACGTGCGGGCATTTCGCAAGGGTCAACAGGTGACCGAACCGTTGCACCGGCCCAAGGCGCATCAGGCGCACGCTGAATGGACTCCTTCAAAACTCATCACCTGGGCTGAAAGTATCGGTCCCGGCACCGGCACGTTTGTCAAGAACCTACTGGAAACCAAGCGACACCCCGAACAGGGGTATCGCGCCTGCTTGGGGTTGCGTCGTCTTGCCCGGCAATACTCCCATGACCGACTCGAGGCTGCGGCCTTGAGAGCTCTCGCGATCGAAGCCGTCTCCTACAGAAGTGTGAAATCGATTTTGGAGAAAGGGTTGGATCGTGTCGCACTGCCGCCGTCGGGATGCGAGGCCATCTCCGTCCCGACACATGAGAACCTTCGCGGATCTCGTTATTACGCCGGCACATCTGTGGCCGAGCGAGGTTTGACCCTTTGAGCCGCGCCAAAGGCGACTTCACTTTCGCGCTCCAACCCCAACAGGAAATTAGAGGAGGAATCCGTTGTGTTACCAAATCAAACGCTTGAGCACTTGCGAGAGCTCCGCCTGACGGCCATGGCAGACGCGTATATGCGCCAGCTCCAAGACCCCCACATGAGCGCGTTGTCGTTCGATGAACGATTCGGGCTCCTCGTGGATTACGAACGCACAGAACGGCACAATCGCCAACTCGCTCGTCTGCTTCGGGAAGCCCATCTCAGGTTCCATGCCGCACCAGAGGAGATTGACTACAGTGTCGCTCGGGGGCTCGAAGCGTCTGTCGTTCGCCACCTGTTGACAGGACAGTGGATTGCGAACCACCAAAACCTGATCATTTGCGGCCCGACGGGGGTGGGTAAGACTTTCCTTGCCTGCGCTCTGGGAACAGCTGCTTGTCGCCAGGGGTATCGTGTACGGTACTACAGACTATCCAGACTGTTCCAAGACATCGCCATCTCGAAAGCCGATGGAAGTTACCCACGCCTAGCGCGTCAACTGGGGCGTGCAGATCTCCTCATCCTTGACGATTGGGGGCTGGCACCGATGAGCGCGCCGGAGGGGAGAGAGTTACTCGACATTCTGGACGACCGAACCTCGTGTCAATCGACATGTGTGGCAAGTCAGCTGCCGATTGAGGCGTGGTACGACACATTTGCTGACCCCACGGTCGCGGATGCCGTCCTCGACCGGCTCGTCCACCATGCTCACAAGCTCATGTTGAAAGGCGAATCCATGCGAAAATTACGAAATAGCTTGCCCCAGGACAACGAAACTGGTAAATAAGCAGTAGCTGAACGACAGGCCATTTGCCTGTCCAAGACATGTCGGAACAAGTGTCCAAAAGTTATTGGACTGAGTGTCCAAGAGTTATTGGATTGGGTGTCCAAAAGAGTCGGAATGCTCATCATCGTGACATCGAATTTAGAATTCGGACAATGGAACACGATTTTTGGCGAAGAGCGACTGACTGCAGCGCTCGTCGACCGGCTCGTGCACCATGCACACGTGCTGGCATTTACAGGCGAGAGCTACCGGTTGCAACATGCGCTTTCGGAAGCGATGTCGTCATAAGATTCCGACGAACCGTGCCTATGCACAAATCCGCGTCGCTATTCTGCACTTTTGACTTGCGCAAAACAGAGGCGTCGAAAGAGGGGATTGGCTCATGAATAAGTTGTGGTATCTTTCGCAAATTAACCTGTTCGAGGAATTGCCGATTGAAGATTTACAAATGGTTGGTTCCATGGCCCTCATGAGCACAATCAAGAAGGGAACTCTCATCATTAGCCCGAATACCGAGAACAAGAACCTCTATCTTCTGAAGCAAGGGTGTGTACGCCTTTTCAAGGTCAATGAGGACGGAAAGCAATTGACTCTGGGTTTGTTGGGGAAAGGCAACATATTCGGTGAAATCGAGACTTTTTCAACGGTGTCCGGAGACGCTTACGTGGAAGCAATTGATGATGCACTGGTCTGTGTCTTAGACAAAAAGGATTTTGAAGCTTTGCTTATGAAAAGACCGCAGGTAGCTCTCAAACTGATTGCTATTCTTACCCAAAGGATTCGCGAAGTCGAAGACATGTTGGAAAATATCGCATATCGTGATGTCCGTTATCGTTTGCTTTACCTGCTCTCAAAACTAGCCAAGAGATTCGGCCAAGTGAATACAAATGAAACGAGTCCGTATATAAAGCTAGATATGAGTTTATCTCACCAGGACCTCGCCAATATGATTGGCGCCACGCGTGAGTCTGTTTCCGCGACTCTTGCACGGTTGGCCAAAGAGGGCATAGTGACCACAAGCCGCAAGGAGATTGCAGTCAATTTGAAGAAGGCGGAAGAGATAGTCGCAAAACGATGAGCCAAGCGTTACCTGCGCCAGATGGTCCCTGCTTAAAAGAGGTTATCTACTCTGGGTAGAAGATTTAATCCTCAACGATGAACTACTATAGCAAACAAAACAGATGAATAGCCACTCGACGTGAGTGGCTATTCACGAACAACGAACGGACCCTATCCGGGGAAATGACATCCTTACAGAATTAGCGGAGTGTATCCTTCCTTGATATACTTCACGAGGCTTGGATGTCCTCCTGCCTCTCCAAACAATGGGACGCCAGCTTCCTTCACTTGCTCCACAACACCGAATGCATTGGCACAGTACTCACAAGCCCCTGCAATAACCCCGAGTTTTTCAACATGCTTGTAGACATCAAAATACTTATGTTCCGGATTCTTAAACTCCTTAATCCACGTCGTGCCTGCTCCATCGAACATGACCTGGACTGTAAAACCCGCTTCGTGGAGTTCTTGTCCATATAACAGTGCGTGCAGTGCTCTTGCCAACTCCTGCGGACCCGCCTGAACTACGATTAAGAACTTGTCTGCCATCCTCATTCACCTTCCAATCATGACTTTTCTACAACCCAGGTTCCTTTATCAGAAATAGGTGCAACCTGCATCGATATGCCGACTGAGTGCATTTAAACGAGTTAGGCCCTCATCCACTCCGTGTCCGACAGCCTCTTGAAGCTCCTTGATCCTGGACCAATCTTCCGGTTCTTTCTCTCACCAGAACTTGAAATATGTCGTTACGGCTGGATCCCCCATAGGACATCTAGCATGCCTTCGAAACATCAAGCATTCCCCTCCCCTCGTGATGTGAATACCGGCATGATGGACGCCCGGCTAACCAGCGCGCTTCTATATTGCCCCTTTTGCAGTGAGCAATCCGTAATGTACTTCACAATTCCCTGCTGGATCAGTACGATACGTGAAATGTTCGTATAGGTTGCATTGCATCAATCCAGGACGCTCTAATAAGTCGCCGCATCCAAGTTGCCAGGAACCGGTCCTGTCCTTCTCAGGTACATTTCTTCTGTCACACAGGATCAAAGTTGCGATTCAGGGAACCGAATCCACAAGCTCGAGGAGGTTCCGTACGACGTAATCTGGTCGTACTCCCAGTTCTTCATGCGGTTTACCCTGTCGATTGACCCATGCGACAGTGAATCCAAATGCTTTTGCTCCAGCTACATCCCAACCGTTCGACGAGACAAACAAAATTCGCTCTTTAGCTATTCCTAATGCTGAAACCGCCAATTCATACACCAGTGGATCTGGTTTGTATGTTTGCAGTGCGTCCACACTTAGAATGTCGTCAAAATACGACCGCAGTCCAGCATTCCGAACCACAGCCTCGAGCATGTTCGTAGTCCCATTCGACAAAATCGCCAACTTACGGGGCTGAAGCGCGTTGAGAACCTGTGGCACTTCGGGGTAATGTTCCAGTCGAAGATAAGCATCCAACAACCTTTGGACGATGACACTTTCGCACTTCAAATTCAGTTGATTGAGCGTATAGTTCAGTGCATCTCGGTTTACTTCTTCGAAGTTTTCATACCGACGCATCAAAACACGCAGCCAAGTATATTCAAGTTGTTTTTGTCGCCAAACTTGACTGATTGGCTCACCGTATCCTGGAAAGACATCCTCGCATGCATCTACCACGGAATGCACATCAAACAACGTACCATAGGCGTCGAATACAAATGCTGCAATCACCAGAATCCCTCCTTGGACACTGTGTCGCTACTGAAGTGCACTATCCTTTGCATCCGAGTCAATGATAGCGTTCCATTATCCAGCGCAGCACGAGAGCTTGGACACGTCTTTGTCGAACGTGAGGGCTGCAAGTTTGAACCCCTCTGCCATGGTAAGGTATGGTGCCATGGTGTTCTGGAGATCCTCAATAGTCAAGCCGAACTTCACTGCAAGTACCGCCGAATAAATGACTTCACCAGCGTTGTCCGCCACAACATGAACACCGAGGATTTTTCGAGTGTTCGCATCGACCACCAGTTTGAATACACCGGTCGTCTCCCGGTTAACCAGCGCTCTTAGCACGGCAGCTAACGGCAGTACGGATGTCAGGACGTCATGCCTTTTCGATCTTGCTGCCTCCTCCGTCAACCCGACTGTAGCAATGGCGGGCGACGTGAACGTCACGGCCGGCACCACAGACAGGTCTATCTTCCGCTGTCCGCCGCCCACAGCGTATTCGGCCACAATTGCCCCCTCATACGCGGCCACATACACGAACTGTGGCCCCATCGTCACGTCTCCAGCGGCGTAGACATTCGGGTTGTAGGTCCGGAGATACTCGTCGACGAGGACCTCGCCCCGATGGCCGACTTTCACCTGCGCCGCCTGAAGGTTCAACGTCCCACGGCCTACGGCCCGTGGCCACCAACAACGCCTCCGCTTCCACCACCTGTTTCTGGCCGTTCACGATCAGATGAACCCGTTTGATCTGCCCACCTTGTTCCACCCAGCAGAAGGTGGCACCGGTGACAATCCGGATACCCTGTGCCGTAAGCGCCTGGGTGATGGCGTTGGATACTTCTGGGTCGTATGTTTTCAGGACCCGGGCGCCCCGCTGCATCAAGGTCACTTCTGCGCCTAAGCGTTGAAACATCTGCCCGAGCTCCATTGCGATGTAACCGGCACCAATCACCGCCAGACGCTTTGGCACTTCCTGCAGTTCAAGTGCCGTGGTGCTGACGAGATAATCCACATCCATGAGCCCTGGAATGTCCGGTACTGCTGGCGAGGCACCTGTAGCAATGAGGAAACGTCGGGACCGAATCCGCCGTCCGTCCACCTCGACGGTGGCCGGACCCACGAAGCGGACCTCGCCACGGATGAGGTCGAAGCCATATTCGCCGATTGAACAACCTCTCCCGGCTGAAGTTTCAGCTGTGCCAACGATGTCCCTCCTCAATGCTCATCCTGCGGAGTCTGCGGGATTTGGTTCGTGTTTGGCATAACAGGCCCTTTGACCACAACGCTTTCCCCTTCTCGATCCGACGAACATCGCGACCGCCATCAACAGCATCATCCCGCCCAGGATGAAGTACCGATTCGCCGTCAAGAAAGTCCCGGCCGCTGTCAGGCCAAGGGCCGTGAGAATCACCGGCAGCCCACAACACAAAACAGCAGCCAGCGGAATTCCAAACAGTGCCCACGATGAGCCCGTGGAGCAGGCCGACTTCTGCGGATGACCGTCCAACTGTTCCATCGTACCGCCTCCTACAGATCTTTTACATATCAGAGCCTTTTGCAGAATCACGAGCCCTTGTGCGGCAAGGGTTTTTCGAGCACAAAGAAGGACTTCACCCCAACTTGAGAGAAAGAAAATGGTATCCACCAAACCATTTCTACGGGGGCGAAGTCCAACGTGTACATTCGACAAACATGGCTCTTTTCCTTTGACGAATGGATGGAAATTGACCCTTCGGAGCGGCGTGAGCGTTTTTTCTCCGCGCTCGATCTGGGTCCGTATGCCGCGAAGTTGAGAAGTTTGACACCCCAAGGGGCCAAGCCCATCTCTCGCGAAGCCATCTTGCGCGCATTTCTCGTGGCCCCCCTTGAAGGGATTTCGACCTTTACGCAGCTTCACCGACGTCTGGAGAGTGATTTGCGCTTCCGTTACCAGTGCGGTTTCTCCCTTCACGAACCTGTTCCGTCCGTCTCCACCCTAAGCCGCGTCTTTCAGGCCATCGTCGACAAAGGGGTTGCGGAGACACTATTTGCCGAGTTGGTTCGTCAATGTCACGATGAAGGACTCATCGAGGGCGAACACGTCGCCATCGACAGCACGGCGATCCATGCGTATGAGCGGAAACACCCACGCTCAGGTGTCCAGCCCTCCAATCGGGCCAACTGGGGCGCGAAGTTCGATGCCTTTGGCAACAAGCTGGCGTGGTTTGGCTACAAGGTTCATTTGGCGGTCGATGCCAAGAGTGAACTTCCCATGGCGCTCACGGTGACGCCAGCGAACGTCTACGATGGAGAGATGGCCATTCCCCTCATGGAAGAGCTACATCACCACGACTGGCGGATTCGCTTCGTGTTGATGGATGCGGGATACGACCAGACGAAAAACTATGAAGCCGCTCGAGCATTGGGCGCTCAGGCTATCATTCCGATGAATCGCCGGAATGAGAAAGAGCCGCCGGAAGGGATGGATTTCGACGGCACGCCCCGCTGCACGATGGGGTACCGAATGACGTATTGGGGCGTCCATAACACCTGGCTCAAGTTTCGCTGTCCCCATGCGACAGGACATGTCGATTGCCCGCTTGGCATGGCTGCCTGTTCTGCATCGAACTATGGCATGGTCGTGAAGAAGCACATCGATGAGGACGTCCGTCGATACGCGAATCCACATCGCGGCTCTCGGACATGGAAGATGCTTTACGATGAACGGACCGCGGTGGAACGCTGCTTTTCACGGCTGAAAGAGCAGCTCATGCTTGACGACCTGCATGTGCGGGGTATCGAGAAGGTCACAGCGCATGCGTACATCAACGCCAGTGTACTGTTGGCATCTGCTCTGGCGATGCACCGGACGAATCGTCTCGAGCAGGTGGCTTAACCTGATGCTTCGAACGAACACCACTGAAGGTGCGTGATCTATCCACACAAAAGAAAAGGGTTTTTATGGAATACGTTATCTTTCACGAGAAGTGTGCGTGGTTTTCGCTCGCGATGGAATCAGTCATTCTGCAAAAGGCTCATCATAATACCTTAATATAAAGTAGTGTCGATCCATGCCCATGGCAAGTTCGTGTCAAGTTATCGTAGCGGACCTCACTGTGCTAGCCCCTTCTTTCCACAACCCCAACTGCACCCCCTCCGCCCTTTTCAACTTCTCCCGCGCCCGCTTCAGATAGTTCTGCACCGCGCCGCGTGTGATCCCAAGCTCCCGCGCGATCGCCGAGTACGTCATGCCGGACTCGTACGCGAAGAGGCACGCCGCTTCCCGCAGGCTCAGGATCGACAGCCACGCCACAGGTAGGCGCTCTTCCTCTTCGCCACCCTCGCTTGCGTCGTCCCAGTCCATCCACCGCCTTCGCCGCGTCGCCAGCCTGTCCAGGTCCACCAAGTCTCCCACGAGAATCTCGCGCCTCGGTGCGCAGTAATGGCCCTCCATCACCGCCAGCGCGTAGTCAAGCGTCTTCACCATGCTCTCGTACAGGGCGGCGTCGTGATCGTTCTGCTCTCTCCGCGCACGATTGAGGGCTTCACGGATCGACTCGCGGGTGGACTCGTACTCCGCAATTAGGTCGTCCAGATCGCGACGCATGGGTGTGTCCCTCCACAGGTTGTCCACACAGAATCCACAGACTTGTCCACAACCGAGGCATGCCGAGTACAACACGATACGTTCCGTAGCCTCAGTGTTCTGTTAAATCGAACGTATGTGCTCGAAGCTTCGAAGCATCCGGGAAATTGAGCCGACCAACGTCGAACAGATCACGCCGCAGAAAGATTTTCCCGTGAAGGCGTTGCCACCTGCGCAGGCGGTCGAACCAGAACCCGATGAGCGCACGGATTGGCATGTACGAGCCCGCGGCATCGAAGGCCTCAAGCCCGTCATACGCGATGAACACCCATTGGTCGATTGCCGTGAGATGCTCGTCTATCGTATCAAGCGCGTCGCTTGTTTCCTCAAAATTGCGACGAATTGCCGGATACCAACCGCTGACGTCGGCCTCCTCAACGACCGAGACCCAATCCTTCGGGAACTGCTCATGGACGAAGTCGCGAATTTCGGACGAATGGTGCAGAAGACAACGGAGCAGGAGTCCGAACCAAAACGTCCGCCACCCGATCACATCCTCGTTTCTAAGGCACTCGATTACAGACTCAGGACTTGGGAACGGATCGCCATGGCCATAACCACGCACCCAGTTCTGTTGCGTCACAAATTCCGACTCAAGTGTCCGCTCGGGGGAGGTCAAGATGAGCATGACATCCGGATCGGAGATACGACCTTCCATCACTTTCGACTTCGCCGTCTTTCATCCCTCCGCGATGTTTGTTCAACTTATTTGTTCCTATAATAGCACATATATACTGGTTGTCAACACCTAAATTGCCCTTCCTGTCCATCCAAGCCCCTGTTCCAACACCCGCTGCATGCTCCACCGCAAGTCCGGTGAGAGATCCTGCATGTTGCGCAGCGCCCAGTCCAGATAGTCCAGCGGCACGTCCTTCAACGGTATCCCCTTGTGCTTGCCGAACGGCATCACCGCAACTTGGATCGGCGACTCCGCAAAGGCGATGAGCTCGCCCACATCGTCCGGATACCCTGCCTCCAGATACACCCCGAGTTCCCGCTGGAACACATGCGCCGTCACGATCGCGTCGCCGAGCGCCCGGTGGGGTTGTCCCACCTCGACGTCGATCCCAAGCCAGTACCGCAGAACCTGGTTCGAGTGCCGCGGCGCATCAGGCCACAAGTGCTGCGCCAGGCGCTTCGAGCAAATCCACGGTCGCCCCGTCTCCGGCAACATCCCGCGGTCGAACTCCGCGTTGTGCGCGACCAGGATCGCGTCGCCAATGTATCCGAGCACCTTCGGCCATACCTGCGACAAGCGCGGCTTGCCCGCAACGTCGCGGTCAGTGATGTGGTGCACCGCAGAGGCCTCCGGCGGGATCGGACACCCGGGATCGACCAGCGCCGAGTACACGATCTGCGGCTCACGTTCGAGCCCGACCTCGACCAGCGCGAGTTCGACGACGCGGCCGTCTGGTGGAAGTCCTGTCGTTTCCGTGTCTACCACCACGAATCGTGCTTCCTGTAATCTCAACGCGTCCCCTTCTTTCGCTTTGACTTTCTCGACTCAAGATCTGCTCCGACCGGCGGCTTACCCGCCGGCTTCGAGAACACCCGTGCGCCGTACTTCTCCCGAAGATATCGGTCCATCTCCACCGGGTCCATTCGGTAGATGGAGATCTCCGACGCCCCGCTCGCCCGTTCCTTGTGTCGATTCGGCACCGGCGTGCCGTGCTCATGTCTCATCGCCATTGGCCCGTTCGCTCCTCTCGTTTGCATCGCCCCATACGGTGGGACTCGATCGCGGCGCGAACCATCTGGCACATCTCGTCTTCCGATAGATCACTCGTGTCAATGACCAGACCCCGCGCGTACCGCCACTGTTGCTCCGTCTCGTCCTCGTGGGTCCGCATGTCCGGCAGCTCACCATCTCGTGCCAGAATGCGACGCCGGCGCACGAACTCTGAGGCGGTGAGGATGATGACGAGAAACCCGTGCTGGTCCGCCCACACCGCTTCTTCAACCGTTCGTCCATCGTCGATGACGATCGGACTCACAGTGTGCTTCAACACCTCCTCCGCTGCAAGGAGCAGCGGATTTGGTTTGAACTCACGAAGAAACCGCCCGACCTTTTGTAGATACGGCCGCCGCACCGCCTTACTTGCGTCCTTCAGCCACGGCGCCGCAATATCAAGCACGGCTTCGACGGGCGCCGCCATCGAATACCGGACGTAGCCCATCTCCCGTCGCAGGTACTGCGCAACCGTGCTCTTGCCAGCGCCCATCGGCCCCATCAGGAATACGTGCTGGAGTTTCCGTTCCATAACCCTAACCCCTAACGAACGTATGTTCTAATTCTGAGCATAGCGAATACTCGTTTGCAATGCACGTGTCCCAATCGTTACGTTGCGCAAAGGTTTTGGTGAAGAAGCACTTCGATCTCGACCCGAGGATGTTTCCGATCCACCGCAAAGTCCATCTCCTGAATCAGTACCCATCGGTCCTCCGGATAGAGTACGCCTTCGAGCGCGTCCAACAGCACTTTCTCTCGATTATGGGTGTCCATTCGCCGGCGCGACGGCCAGAAATACCACAGCCTCAGCACCACCTTGACCCCGGGCTGCGGCATCGCCCAGCCCGTCATCTGCCGCCACCGAAGCGCAAGATAAGCCGCGTCCCGCCGGAAGCGTTGTGCCTCGGAGGTGAGGACCCGCATCCGCTGGCCCGTCCCCGGATGCACATAGGTCCGATAAGCATGGTTGACGGAAGGCGGGAGCGGCAAGATCAGACGTTGCATATTCGATCGGAACTCCTGTCCATGTTACGAAGCTTGCGGGTTTTTGGATTGGAAGATGGCATCCAGCAACTGCGCAAGGTAGGCTTGTTCGGCTCGATAGCGCTCGTAGAGTTGATTGGCATGGTCACTGTCGCAGTTCACCAGCCACAAGGCCTTCGCGCGTGCAACGCGCTCACCGGCTTGCTTCAACTGCGCCTCGAGGAACTCGAATCGCTCGTTCATGTTTTTCGCCCTCCCGATACTCGTCTCGACAGTCTTCACAGAGCACGCTCCACGGATAGGCCACGGGCTCGCCGCAGAACCGGCATTTAGGTCTCTCCATCATGCGTTGCGGACGTCTAGGCATGCTTGAAATCCCTCTTTCGTTTGGGTCGAAATGTGCCTTCTGGCCTCAAAATGTACTCCTGCACCCGAACCTGGCCGTTGACTTCCATCACGACCTCGAGCACCGTCGGCAACCCTCGTCGCCATTTGAGTGGCCGGGCTTCGACGACTGTCGCTTGTTGTTGTCCCTGCTCATGCATGTTGTGCATCTCCATCACCCAATACCGCGAGCCATTCCAGGACTTTGGACGCCTTGAACCTCGCGACAGTATAACCTTGGCCGACCTCTACGACTTCGCCCAAAGGGCCACTTTTCGGTGTGATGCGAATTCGACATCCTCTGGCGATTCGCGGAATCTTATAGACGACGTAGGCATCGCGATCGTGTTCCATTGCGTCGATACAATCTTCAACGATGCTTGCTAACATCATCAAAAATCATCCTCCCAAGCTTCCGGCGTCGCAGGCGGCTGTCGGCGCTCCGGCGGGTCAACGGGGATCCACACCCGCTCCTTGCGCCATGGCACCAACAGTCGGCGCAAGCGCCGTCGCCAAACCTCGCGTCGATTCATAAGAATCCTCCCTCCGCTCGAGATCCGCTGGATACAAACACCCCACCACCCGGAATCCGATACACGGCTCCGATTCCTCACCAGGCGGCGGAGGCTTTCTGCGTTTGTACCGCTCGCGCCGAGCGTAGAACTCGACGATCTCGCCCGAGCGAAGCGGCGGTTGATACTGAGGCGAGCAATGTCCGAGCTGCAACCACGCGTGCTTCCGAAGCAGATGCCCGTCGCGATCCCGCACATCGTACACTAGGGCCACGAGATCCCGATTCGGTGTGTGCCGACTCCACAAGGCGAACTCCGCCGTGTACCGCTCCAATGTGGCCCGCATGGTCAGCGCCCCCTAACTGGGTCAAGATAGACCACTTGCGACTTCTTGCCGTCGCCAGGATTCGTCACCGTCTTGAGCGTCACCCTGACCCGGGTGCCGACACATTTCCCTACCAGGGATTCCAGCTTTGAGACGTAGTCGTTGTATCCAATCGCCAGCAAATCGTTCTTCAACCACGCAAGGACCTTCTCATTGTCAGCGATGACCCTGTTGTGATAGACCTTTCGCCCCTTCATGGCCCCCTCGTCCACCACAAGCACCAAGAACAAGTGCTTCCCGTCGTTGCCCTTGTTCTTGCGGACTTCCGCTCGCTCCAAGCGGCAAAGGTACTTGCCATCTGGCAACGGCT
>NZ_BAAJPH010000105.1:0-8111 GCF_057538885.1 Alicyclobacillus sp. CIJ1
GCCACGACGCGCCGGAGTTGCTTGCGAGCCGCCTCCTGGGACGATTGGGCAAAGATCGTCCGCAGGATGGATGCGACCATCGCCTGCTCTTTCTTCGGCACCTGACTCAGCACGTTGCGCAGTGCGTGCACTTTGCATCGTTGCCAGGTTGCACCTGTGAGCACCTCGGCAATCGCTTGGCGCAAACCCGCATGTGCGTCGCTGACGACCAGCCGCACGCCCCGCAGTCCGCGGGCTTTCAGGCTTCGGAGAAAATCCGTCCAAAAGGCACCTTCCTCGCTCGTGCCGACGTCAAACCCAAGCACTTCTCGCTCACCGGTGTCCGTCACCCCAATCGCAATCACCAAAGCCATGCTCTGTACGCGACCACCTTCCCGAACCTTCGGGAAGGTCGCGTCGAGCCACACGTACGGATACTCATGTTCCAGCGGCCGTTCTTTGAACTGTTGCACGGTCTCGTCCATCTGCTGACACAGACGAGAAACTTCACTTTTGCTGATGCCCTCCAATCCAAGGGCTCGCACAAGGTCGTCCACCTTGCGGGTGCTGACGCCCTTCACGTAAGCCTCCTGGATGACAGCCGCCAGCGCTTGCTCCGCTCGTCTCCTTGGTTCGAGCAGGGAGGGGAAGAAGCTGCCTTGGCGGAGCTTCGGGATCTTCAGCTCCACGGTTCCAAGGCGCGTATCCCACGTGCGCGAGCGCGAACCGTTTCGCTGCGTGACGCGGCTCTCTGTGCGTTCATAACGCTCCGCGCCGATTTTCTCCGTCGCCTCCGCATCGACTATGAATTGGGCGATCAGTTGCATGAGTTCACGTAACACGTCGATGTGATCCTCATCTTGCATCTTGCGAATCCATTCCAAAACTGCGAAGCTATTAAGCGAAGCCATCGTGCGTACCTCCTACTTTTGGTGTTCGCCACACTTAGAGTAGACACGCACGGTGGCTTTCTCGTCAATTGGGACTGACGGATTTTACACCACTACTTGAGACTTTAACACATATCGATTCGTGGTGGTGCGCTCCTCCAGCCTGGATACCCGGAAGGAGCGCAAGCTCGAAGAGGTGCTCAAGCGTGAGAAGGCTGCGCTGGAGAAAGCGGCCAAGGCGATGAACCAAAACGTCTACAGTTGTGAACAAGATGCGCAGATGGCCATGCAGACCTTCATGCACGAACACCGTGCCACTTTGCATCCCATCTCGGCCCGCATATGTGCCGAACAGGTGCAGGCAAAACGCGCGCACCGCGGTCGCCCGCGCAAAGATGACCCGCCTCCGCCGATGCATACACAGTACCGTGTGGAAGTGGCGATCTTACCGCCTTCTGAGGAACGGGTTCAGCAGTGGCGAGAGAAGGAAGCGACGTTTGTGCTCATCACCGACATCCGCGATGATCAGCGCGTGCCAGATGAACAGATTCTCCGCCTGTATAAGGAACAACACGAGGTGGAGGCGCGTTTTCGGTATCTGAAAAGCCCGTATCACGTAGGGCCCATCTACTTGCATAAGCCGACACGGGTGAAAGCGTTCGGTTTCGTCATGCTGTTATCTCTGCTCTTGTACAGCGTGTTGGAATACCTCATCCGAGAGAAGATGAAGCGGGAAACGGAACCCCTCATGCTTCCAGGCAAACGAAAGAGTTTTCGTCCAACAGGGTTGGCCATCCTCGAGATGTTGGATGGAATGACAACCGTGCACATGCAGGTCGGCGACACGTGGCAGCGAGTACCTGCAACGCCTCATGATCCTCAGATCATGAGGGTTCTTAACCTGCTAAACATGGACCTGAGCATCTACACGGAAGCGCAAAAAACGGCTTGATTGACACTTGGGTCCGTGCGCGCAGAGTTTCCAAAACTGAACATTTCTCAAAAAGATCGCGCTTTCGATCCCCTACACTCTTCCAGCCATACAGTCGTCGGACGCTCAGATGGCTACTTCGCTCAAGTTTCCAGCTAAGTTTCTGTCGCGCGGCGCGAAATGTGGGTTATGAGTTTTCGTGGGTCACCATCTCACGGAACATGAACATCCTAGAGGCAGCGCGGCAATTCGCGAGAAGCGTGCCGTGCGGGTGACGGTGTTTACGCCTGAGCGGGACGTGGTGCTGATGGGCCGCGTGTCGGTGTGCGGACGGGAACTGCGTGTGAGAACCACCGACGGCGAGCAAGTCGTGAGATTGGACGACGTGATCGAGATCGAATGAGAATTGATACAGGAAGCGGCGCACGCCTGTCGATAAGTCCGACAAGCCGCGCCGCTTCAGGATCCCATATCCATCCATGAGTCTACATGCTCTATCCAACTGTCGAAGCCGGGTCAAACGATTTCGTGGAAAGGACAAATGTACCGCATTGCTCCCGATCAGCACCAAGAGACTTTGGCCCTCGTTCCACCGTGGAGGTTCGGGTGACTACTAACGGAGAATTGTGGATTGCGGCAGGACAAGGTCGCTTGTATCGTCTCGAGCCTTGCTCGAAGTCTCCGGCTGTTCAAAGGCGGGAAGATGCCACGCCCACACCTTCCCGCCAACCCTACAAGCCCCCTGCAGACCATCCATGGCGTCGAATGACTCTCGGCCGCCCAAAGCCGAAGCTTCCGACCCCGTCTGCAGAGGCAATTTCACCGTAATCAAGCCACGGTCAGATCGTCAAGGCTTGCTCCTGGGGTGGCTTCAAGGAACCCGCCGTAAGCGAAGCGACCCTTGCACGGGTGCGGTAAACTTTTGCGGCGCCTGAAGGGGGTCTCGAGGGTCCGTCATGAGTCCTCTTGCTCCTGGGTCCCTTCAGGCTCAAGTCAAACGGCCTGCACCCGTGCAAGGGTACGGCGCGCACGTCCGAACGCTCTCGAGGTGACACATTCAAAGACGTAAATGACGCGTTTCAAGGTGACATTTTCACTGACGCTTGACACTATCGATGTGTGCTTGAACGAGGAGAGGGATCGTGCACGAAGACTCTAAGAATCATACTAATGTATCGAATCGAGAAATACCTGCGATGCTTGAATTGTAAGGTGCGTTTTTTATATATGTGAAATCTTTAATCTCAACTTCGCACTGCCCTTCATTTTCGCCATTTATATCGAAATCAATTATCCATTTCCCTAATAACCTCCTCCCCGTTTGGTGTATTTCAATAACACATACAGCCACCCGTACATTATCTTTACTTTCCGGCAAATCTAACACCGTTGAAGCCAAGATTTTATCAGGATCAGCTAAACTTCTTAACGAGAAAACAACACGACAACTATTAGGATGCCAAAAGGAAGCGTACACGCAAAATGACTTGTCTACACCGATGTAAAAGCAGTTTCTAACCTCTAATGGATGAAGCTCAGAGTCTACCATTTTACAGGTCAGAAGAGAAAAAACTTCCCCATAAAAATCTACCTCCATTTCGCTTCTTTCTCAAATTCATTTGTCGGTTTTTTCTATTTTTTTATTCCAAGCACGAAGAAAAAATGAAGATATAGCACGAGTTGGACGTCTTTGGAGAATACCAAACAACAAAACTATAACACTCATCCACCAATTATGAAAAATCCTATACCCCAAACTGCCAGAACCAGAAAACAAAAGTATAATGGCCATGACAATACTCGCCAGCAAACCCATATAAGGAAGTATCCATACCCATCTCTTATTTTGTTTCATGTCAAGTTTACCTTCCAAACGCCCAAATTCCAAACCCCATTTCCGCTAGACCAATTCCAGTTATGAATAGGCCTGGAACCAAAGCAACTCCGGTAGATGCCGCTTCAAGCCCGATTGACGCCACTTCAGCACCATTAGCAACAAGCATTGAACCCGCAAGTTTATAACCAGTTTGTGGAGAAACGTCATAAGTCGAGTTTTGATGAGAATAGCCTTGAGTCCGCTCGGAGTGTGAGTAACCGCCTGTTGCGATTGTATTCATAATATCCACCTCCAGTGTAAGAATATAATCACTGATAAGCCGTGTCAAGTTGTCGTAGGGGGAAACCCCACTAGGTAGATTCATTAGGCCATTGTAAACCACATCATGGAATATCTCACGCAAGACGTACTTTCTTTACCCAGGATCGGTCCGCATGTTAGTGACCGGACACCGAACATATGCAACGAAATCACGGTAGACCTGAGCAGTTATCAGACCACAACCCCAACTGCACCCCATCCACCCTCGCCAACTTCTCCCGCGCCCGCTTCAGATGGTTCTGCACCGCGCCGCGTGTGATCCCAAGCTCCCGCGCGATCGCCGAGTAAGTCATGCCGGACTCGTACGCGAAGAGGCATGCCGCTTCCCGCAGACTCAGGACCGACAGCCACGCCACGGGCAGACGTTCTTCCTCTTCGCCACCCTCGCTTGCGTCGTCCCAGTCCATCCACCGCCTCCGACGTGCCGCCAGCCTGTCCAGGTCCACCAGGTCGCCAACGAGAATCTCTCTCCGCGGCGCACGATGTCCGCCTTCCATCACCGCCAGCGCGTAATCAATCGTCTTCACCATGCTGTCGTACAGGGCGGCATCGTGATCGTTCTGCTCTCTCCGCGCACGATTGCGGGCTTCTCGGATCGACTTGCGGGTGGACTCGTACTCCGCAATTAGGTCGTCCAGATCGCGACGCATGGACGTGTCCCTCCACAGGTTATCCACACAGAATCCACAGACTTATCCACAACAGATTAACCCGTCCATCCCAACCCCTGCTCCAATACTCGTTGCATGCTCCACCGTAAATCCGGCGACAGGTCTTGCAAGTTACGAAGTGCCCAATCCAAATAGTCCAACGGGACGTCCCTCAACGGCACACCCCGATGCTTCCCAAACGGCATCGTCTGCACCTCAATCGGCGACTCCGCAAAGACGATGAGCTCGTCCACATCGTCGGGATACCCTGACTCCAGATACACCCCGAGCTCACGCTGGAACACGTGCGCCGTCACGATCGCGTCGCCCAGCGCGCGGTGGGGTTGTCCCACCTCCACGTCGATCCCGAGCCAGTACCGCAGAACCTGGTTCGAGTGCCGCGGCGCATCAGGCCACAAGTGCTGCGCCAGCCGCTTCGAGCAAATCCACGGTCGACCCGTCTCCGGCAGCATCCCGCGATCGAACTCCGCGTTGTGCGCGACCAGGATCGCGTCGCCGATGTATCCGAGCACCTTCGGCCATACCTGAGACAGCCGCGGCTTTCCTGCGACATCTCGGTCGGTGATGTGGTGCACTGCGGAGGCCTCCGGAGGGATCGGACATCCGGGATCGACCAGCGCCGAATACACGATCTGCGGCTCACGTTTGAGCCCGACCTCAACCAGCGCGAGTTCGACGACGCGACCCTCGGGTGGTAGCCCGGTGGTCTCTGTGTCGACGACGACAAATTTCGCTTCACTCAGCCTCATCGTTTTCGCCCTTTCTTTTTCGCCCTTTCTTTGTTTGAGTTGGCGTTTTTGGTACAACGGGGCGGTGATACGGCTCCCGTTGTCGTTTGCCATACTTGCGCTCGAGATACGATTCAACCTCATGCGGCTCCCAGCGGTACACCGTAACGTCCGATGACCCGGTGGCCCGTTTCTCGTTATTCCAATTGGGTACTGATGTCGCGTGCTCGCGGTTCCTCATCCGATATCCCGCCCCTGAATTGCTTGCCACACTCGCTCACACATCTCGTCTTCCGTCATGTCCGATGTGTCGATCACGACACCCTGCACATAACGCCATTGCTGCTCCGTCTCATCCTCGTTCGTCCTCGCGTCAGGAAGTTCTCCATCACGTTGCAGAATTCGGCGTCGGCGCACGAACTCGGATGCCATCAGCACAATGACCGAGCATCCCTGCCGATCCGCCCACACTGCTTCTTCAGCCGTTCGCCCATCGTCAATCACAACAGGCGTCTGCACCGACTTCAGCACCTGTTCGGCATGGAAGAGCAGCGGGTTCGGCTGGAACTGTCGCAGAAAACGACCGACTTTCTGCATGTAGGGTCGTTTGACCGCCTTGCTCGCGCCTGTAAGCCACGGCGCGGCGATCTCCAGCACTGCTTGCACCGGTGAAGCCAGCGAGTACCTCACGTAGCCATGTTGTTGACATAGGTATTTCGCTACCGTCGTTTTGCCCGCACCCATCGGGCCAATCAAAAAGACATTTCGCACTCCGACAACGCCTCCAGCTCAATTTCGATACGCGGATTTGCTTTGTCGATCTCAAAATCCATTTCTCGAACCAGCACCCAACGATCGTCGACGTATAGCACGCCCTCCAGAGCATCCAGCAATACTTTGTTCCGATTGTTCGTATCCGTTCGTCTTCGGTTTGACCAGTAATACCATATCCTTAAGACGACCTTTGTACCGGGCGGAGGCACGCACCAACCGGTCCGCTCCGCCCATTCGCGCGCCAACCACGCCGCGTCACGTTTGAAACGCTCGGCTTCGCGTGACAACACTCGCATCCGCCGCCCGGTCTTCGGGTGGACGAAATTTCGATAGGCGTGGTTGACACTCGGTGGAAGCGGAAGAACTAAGCGCATGACGTGACCTCCAATCGTTTCATATGTTTTAGCGACGAAATCGGTGTTAACATGCCGCTTGTGGAGGTCCAGACTCATCGCACTGTGGAGCGGCGATCGCGTCGAGCAGTTGGGCCAGGTACGCTTGCTCGGCGCGGTACCGCTCATAGAGCTGGTTGGCGCGATCGGTGTGGCGATTCACGAGCCACATCGCCTTCGCGCAGGCGACGCGCTCACCGGCTTGTTGTAACTGCGCCTCGAGGAACTCGAATCGTTCGTTCATTGATCTCGCCCTCCCGA
This sequence comes from Alicyclobacillus sp. CIJ1, assembly GCF_057538885.1. NCBI lineage: Bacteria > Bacillati > Bacillota > Bacilli > Caryophanales > Alicyclobacillaceae > Alicyclobacillus > Alicyclobacillus sp. CIJ1. Next base: position 6,785 of record NZ_BAAJPH010000105.1, read on the forward strand.
TACTCGTCTCGACAGTCTTCGCAGAGCACGCTCCAATAGTAGCCCACGGGCTCGCCGCAGAACCGACATTTAGATCTTTCCATTATGTGAACTGAACGTCGAGGCTCGTTTGAAAGTCCCCTTTCGTTTGTGACGAAACCCGTTCTCCGGTCGCAGAATGTACTCCTGTACGCGCACCTGGCCGTTGACTTCCATCACGATCTCGAGCACGGTGGGCAACCCTCGTCGCCATTTGAGTGGCCTGGCTTCGACGACTGTCGCTTGTCGTTGTCCCTGCTCATGCATGTTGTGCATCTCCATCACCCAATACCGCGAGCCATTCCAGGACTTCGGACGCCTTGAACCTCGCGACAGTATAACCTTGGCCGACCTCTACGACTTCACCCAAAGGTCCAGCTTTTGGTGTGATGCGAATCCGACAGCCTCTGGCGATTCGTGGAATCTTATAGACAACGTAGGCATCGCGGTCATGCTCCAATGCGTCAATGCAATCTTCCACGATGCCTGTCAGCATCATCAAAATCATCCTCCCAGGCTTCCGGCGTCGCAGGCGGCTGTCGGCGCTCCGGCGGGTCAACGGGGATCCACACCCGCTTCCGCCATGGCACCAACAGTCGGCGCAAGCGCCGTCGCCAAACCTCGCGTCGCTTCATAAGGATCCTCCCTCCGCTCGAGATCCGCTGGATACAGACACCCCACCACCCGGAATCCGATGCACGGCTCCGATTCCTCACCGGGCGGCGGAGGCTTTCGTCTGCGATACCGCTCACGCCGAGCGTAGAACTCGACGATCTCGCCCGAGCGCAACGGAGGTTGATGCTGAGGCGACCGCTGTCCAAGCTGGAGCCACGCGTGCTTGCGCAAGAGATTGCCATGCCGATCCCGCACGTCGTACACTAGGGCCACGAGATCCCGATTCGGTGTGTGCCGACTCCACAAGGCGAACTCCGCCGTGTACCGCTCCAATGTGGCCCGCATGGTCAGCGCCCCCTAACTGGGTCAAGATAGACCACTTGCGACTTCTTTCCGTCGCCAGGATTCGTCACCGTCTTGAGCGTCACCCTGACCCGGGTGCCGACACATTTCCCTACCAGGGATTCCAGCTTTGAGACGTAGTCGTTGTATCCAATCGCCAGCAAATCGTTCTTCAACCACGCAAGGGCCTTCTCGTTGTCGGCGATGACTCTGTTGTGATAGACCTTTCGCCCCTTCATGGCCCCCTCGTCCACCACAAGCACCAAGAACAAGTGCTTCCCGTCGTTGCCCTTGTTCTTGCGGACTTCCGCTCGCTCCAAGCGGCAAAGGTACTTGCCATCTGGCAACGGCT
>NZ_BAAJPH010000106.1:0-5614 GCF_057538885.1 Alicyclobacillus sp. CIJ1
AGCACCAAGAACAAGTGCTTCCCGTCGTTGCCCTTGTTCTTGCGGACTTCCGCTCGCTCCAAGCGGCAAAGGTACTTGCCATCTGGCAACGGCTCGTATCCGCCGCCCCGGGCTGGTTCTACCCGCATGTACTTCTCGTCCAGGTCGGCTAGATTCATATTTCAACCTCCTGTTCTACATTGTTCCAGGTGTTGAGAGTACACGGCAGCGACTCCTCTCTGCTGAAGAGGGGAGTTGACGACCAGGCATCGATTAAGCGTAGGGTTACTTTTCTAGATCTCCCCCACCCCAATCACACACGGCACCGCGGCCTGTTCCCGCACCCAATCCTCTGCGCGCTTGGTGACCGACTCCTCCGTGTCGTCCAGCAGCGTGACGAGATCCCCGCTCGGCACCAACCGGATCACGATCTCCTCACACAGAGGCCATTCGAACCCCTCGTCGACGATGGTCCCGATCGCCGTTTGCAACGCCTCGAGCGGAGTTGCCGCGACGACGTAACCGTAATTCTCGCCGTCTGTGATGTACCAGAGCTTGCTCATGGCTCATCGTCCGCCTCCCTCACCCAAGCGAACAAGGCTTGCGGAATCGACAACTCCAACCACTGCCCTGCTCGGTCGACAGACTCAATGCGACAGAACAACTGACGAACGCCGCGGCCTGTCCCGTCGGAGACATGCACAGCGAGAAAGGCGCCCGCATAGGGATCCCCGACCACCTCGACGCTACCAAACAGATTCGTGTCCCATCGGCTCGATGGCACGTCAACTCACCACCAACGGCCCGCCGCTCCGGGGCCCGTCTCCTGGTCTCAACACCAAACCCAGCCCATCGCGCAGTTTGCGCGCCGTAGATTCGTCCAACACGAGTTCCAGCGCTCCGTGCTCGTCCTGCATCATCACACGAATTCCCGAGTCTTCGGCGATCACCTGGACTTCCGCTGCTCGCACGCTCATCCGCATGCAGTTGTTTCCTCCAGTTCTCGTTCAAGTTCCTTCTCCTGTTGTGCCAGGGTCTTGAGCACCCGCTTCTCATCGTCGAGCGCCATCCGCATCTGTTCGGTCAACAAGTCACGGCCCAAATCGTCGTATGTGTGTCGCATGGCTTCCGCGGCGTCTGCACGACGTTTCACAGCAGCGTACAGATCGACTAGCGCCTTGTACCGATCCGCCGGAATCAGCACCACATGGTCTCCAAACACCGCGCGCATTTGAACGCTATCCGACCATGTCTTAGCCATCATCCGTGTCTCAATCAGATCCTGATAGAGATCCAAGAGATGATCGAACACGTCCCGGTACACTCGCGCACGGGTTCGAAGCGCCGCATTGTTGCTCGTCTCGCACTGCGCCCAGTTCGACTGGAGTTCCCGCAAGAATCGGTCATAGCACTCGCAAATCATGGTCAATCGGTTGTACACCTCAACCATCGGCACGTCCCACGTCGTGTCCACCCCGCCATGCCTCCCTTGCTTCACGTAAGATCGTTGAAACCTCTGCTCGCGCCTTTTGCAGATTCGCAAACGCCAAAGGTTCAGCAGGATCGTCGGCGTAATCGTAAGCCACCTCAGCGGAGCGAAGGCGTTCAACAGCCTCAAACAGCGCCGTTTGGTAGACTCCGTAGACCTCGCTTGCCTCCCACGCCGGGGATCGTCGTCCAACAACTCGATCAAGCATGATCACCACCTCTTGCTCATGCGTGGTTTGCAGGGCAAATCAGTCGCGCGTCAGGATCGCGGAGATCAGATGCAAGTTTTCGTTTTCGTCTGTAAAGAGCACCGAGTTCCTACCCTGCGCCACCTGCATCCGCACGACTCTGCTTGACTCCACCGCTTCCAACATCTCCAGCACGTACCGCGCATTCAGCGAGACTTTGGTTTCTTCTCCCGCGAACTCAACCAACGGCACCTCTTCACGCGCGCGCCCGCGCTCCGCAGACCTCGACGTCAGTTCCAGCACGCCATCCTTGGCGTACAGCGAGACCGTATGTCGCTCGTTCTCCGCCAGGATCGTCACGCGCTCAACGGCTTCCTCCAACCGTTTCCGCTCCACCCTGCACGATGCTGCGAACTCCCGCGGCATCACCCGCGACGTGTCCGGATACTCGCCCTGGTACAGTCGCCCAAAGAGTTTCACTCCGTCCCACTCAAACATCACGTAACTCGCCGACTGGTAGACTTGCAGGGTCGCGTCGTCGTCCGCATCCAGAAGCCTCGTGAGCTCCGCGAGCGCGCGCCGCGGGATCGTACAGCGAATCGACATCTCCCGATCGACCGTTTGCGACACTTTCGCCAACCTCAGCCCGTCCGTGGCCATCCAAATCAGCTTGCCGTCCTCGTAGCCTACGTAGACACCCTCCAGGATCGGTCGCGACGCATCTTGTTTCGCCGCGGCGTATCCAACACTTTGGATGGCTTCCACCAGCGTTTTTGCCGAGATCTCCACAGGCTCGATGCCCTTCATGTCTGGCAACTCGGGAAACTCCTCCGGATCGAAGCCGTGCAGCTCGGCGTGCGTTGCCCCAACGTCAATCGACGCGCTCAAGTGGTGCGGCGCAATCGTCGCGATGTCCACGGTTCCCTTGGGTAATCTCCTGACCAACTCCGCGAACAATTTCGCCGGAAGCACGACGCCACCCGGATCCACCACCGACGCCTCGACGGTCATGCGTAGCGCGACGTCGTAGTCGTAGGCACTCAACGTCACCTGACCGCGTTCCGCCTCCATGAGCACGCCCTGCAACACCGCCGCGGGCGCGCGTGTCTGCGCAATCCGTGCGAGTGCGCTCAGCGCGGGCTCCAGCACCTGTTGCTCAATTAGACAGCGCATGGTGTCTCGCCCTCCTTCGCCCCCATCAGCAACTCACGCAGCTTGCCACGATCCCACGGCGCGATCGCCTCAGGAAGAACGAGGTACACCGTGTTGACGATCGTGGCTTTGCAGTGCTTGGGAACCGCCATAATCAGCCTTGTCTCGTCACATGGGTGATGCGGATCGTAGGTCATTTGCGCCACTCGCTTCTCGTACACCGGCGGATACTCGCCTTCTTCCACAATTCCCAGACACATGCCGCGCTTGATACGCACTCGTCCTTGCTCCCAGACCGCGAATTCAATCATCAAATCCCCTCCTCACCTATGCGTGGTTTGCACGACAAGCGGCGTGATCTCACCGTTGCGGTACTCGAACATCGGCATCCCCAAGGCCTCCGCGATCGCCCGTTCCAACTGCCCCTCGCGAGGACTCCCAGCCCGGCAGGAACACCACGGCGTGGCAGCCGAGCAGGCAGTGCAGCGCCGCACGCATCCAGTCATCCCACTCCCAGTCCTCGTCACCTGGGATCTCCGCCGGATTGACCACCACGAAGCCCTGCGACCTAAGCCTCGCCGCCGCCTCGCGAAACGTCGGGCGATTGAAATCCGGGTAGCCGGACATGGGGCCGGCTAAGTACCAACGCCCGTCCCGCTCCAGGTCTTTCAGTGCCACGCGTTTTGCCGCCCCTCCTCTGCGTATCGGTCAATGACCTCAAACCACCGTGCAAACCGCGCCCTTAGTGCTTGACCCGCCCGCGGGTCGTAATCCTCGAGTTCGACAATCAACTCATCCGCTTCGCAGGCGATGTTGACGAGTGCGTCCAAGTAGTCTTTCTGAATCAAGATCTCCATCGCATCATCCTTCCTTATCAGAACTGTTGAGATGTTTATTAACTCCAAAACGATGAGCATGGAATCCAGCGCTACGACAGATGAATCGAGCATCTTAAGGTTGTCGCTGTTCTCGTCAACCGCTCACCGTCTGCAAGGCAATCCATCTTCCCCGCGCCCGCCTCAACGCCCGGCACACCGAAGGCTGGGTTACGCCCAACCTGCGCCCGATCTCGGCCTGCGAATACCCCGCGACAGTCCACCCGACAATCGCGCGGTCTCGCGGCGTCAATTCCGCCATGAACTCACGAACCTCAAGTTCGCTCCAGTCAACCTCCTGCCGAAGATCCCGACTCTCCACTTGCTTTTCGCCTTCGTCTTCGTCTTCAAACTCCAGCAGGATCGACCGTTGCAATGGACGCCTCACCGCACACACAATCAGTTTCTGCATCTCACGTGCGATCACCAGCGCAGCAAATCCAGCGAATTTTCCGACTCCAACGCGATAGAACAACGCCGCCCTGCACAACGCCAGCAACCCCGCTGCTACGAGATCGTCGAATTCGATTCCCACCCGTTCGGCGCGGTAGCGATAACGACGAGCAATGTGGTAGACCAACCCGATGTTTCTTGCCGCGAGTTCGCGTTGAGCGTCGTTCATCCTCATCACCATTGCCTCACCGCTGCCTTCTACAGCCTCACTCTTTGACCCATGTCATGAAGAGCCCAACTTCTGAGTGGGGATCGTCGGCTTGTTTGATCCTCGCCTCTTCCGCAGCGTATTCCGGATCCTTGTACACCTCGATGAGTGGCGGCACATCCACTTCACCCGGCCACCACTGTGCGACCACCCAGACCGTGTCGTTTGCTTGCATTGCTTTTATCCACCCTCCGCATGAAGTAATTGGTGAGACCAGCGTCGATGAAGTCCTTTCAGTAGCCTGCTGACATGGGCCTGAGAAAGCCCCAGCCGTTGGGCAATCTCTCTTTGTGTACGTCCAGATGCGGCTAGCATTAGCAGTGTTCGTTCTCGTTCCGTGAGTCGCGAAACAAAATCTCGCCACTCCACGTCGCTTAGGTCCGCTTCACATCGAAGCCATGCGCTTTCTGAGTGACCACTATCCGACTCATCTTGGTCCCACGGCACAACCAAAGGGACGGTCTTTGGTCTCCGACGCGCGCGATCAACCAACTTCATCATCTCGTGCTGAATGTACACAACAGCAACCGTCGAAAACTTCGCTCGCGATGGGTCATACACCCGCGCCGCCTTGCACAGCCCGAGCATCCCCGTCGCAACCAGGTCGTCGAACTCAATCCCGACCGCTTCGGCACGACGGCGAAAGCGATGTGCGACGTAATACACCAGCCCTTGATTCTCGACAACCAACCTCTCTTGCGCCTCGTTCATGGGAACACCCCCCTAAGATTGGGTGTCCCGTCATACAACACCGATCGCCTCTGCCGCCGCTTTAGACTCCTCATGCCTCTGCACCACGTCCCGGAAGATCTCCCACCTATGCGGCAACACCATCGCGTACCGCACCAGAAACTCCTGTCGCTCCAGCCGTTGCCCGAGCACCGCATTGAGCAGCGCGTTCGCTTCATCCATCGTCTCGGGCAACAGCGCGTATGGGATGTTGTTCGCCTTGAAGATCCGCTGGAGCAAGTCTGCCTGCCTCGGCGTTGGCTTCGTCAGGAGCTCCGCCGCCTCCCACCGCGTCTGCGGCGCTTGCAGGCCTCGGCGCTCCAGCGCCGCCAACTGCTTCTCCGTCGGCGGCAGGTCCATCCACTCCTCCTCGGCCCCCACGGCGCTCCGCGAGAGACCAATCTGCGCGTACGTCGCCGCCGCGCCCCAGGCCATCTCCGAGTCCGGCCCGAAGTACACGCGGTGCATCTCGGGCTTCGCGCCCGGCTCCTCTGTACTGAATCGCCCGTAGGCCACGTACCAGCCGACCTGCGTCTGCTCGA
>NZ_BAAJPH010000107.1:0-8174 GCF_057538885.1 Alicyclobacillus sp. CIJ1
AGCACCAAGAACAAGTGCTTCCCGTCGTTGCCCTTGTTCTTGCGGACTTCCGCTCGCTCCAAGCGGCAAAGGTACTTGCCATCTGGCAACGGCTCGTATCCGCCGCCCCGGGCTGGTTCTACCCGCATGTACTTCTCGTCCAAGTCAGCCAAATTCATAGTTCAACCTCCCGTTCTACATTATTCCAGACAATGAGAGTACACGGCAGCGACTCCTCTCTGCTGAAGAGGGGAGTGGAAGACACGCTGATGTGTTCTGAACTCGTCTGCCGTCAATCCTTTACTGATCCATCAAGGCAAATGGAGGCAATGCAGTCCATCGGGTACTCCGCAGGGATGATGTCGTCCCAATCACATAGCTTGTTCATGAACATCACCCTCATCGCCCTGTACGAGCAAAAACCGCCCAAACTCCAGCACCGTTTGCATCTTCTCTTTGGGTAAATTGCGTAAAATCCGTATGATTTCGCGTTCAACGGCTGACACTGCGTACTCTCCACGCTGTACCGCATCAATGAACTCTCTGTCTTTGTCGCCTGTGCTTCGCCCCAGCAGGAAATCGACGGTCACTCCGAATAGGTCAGCCAACTTGTTTAGGACTTCGACATCGGGAACTCGAACACCATGTTCATAACTGGAAATTGTGACTTTGCTCAGGCCAAGCCGTTTCCCAAGCTCTTCTTGTGTCCAACCGCGGGCTGTTCGTAGAAACCTGATTTGTCTGCCCAACACATTGGCGTCGTCATCATCGGCAAACTGCGCTGTCCAGTCACGACGTGATTGGATAATATTTGTTTCTTCAAACCACAACTTGATACTCACGCACTTCACCTCATCTTTGCTCTTCCAAAAGCTCAACTAACACATCGCCATGGCACGGTGACGGTTTACACCAGCAACCGAGAGTTTTGCCACGCAACTGATCGAGATCTTCCAGCAGGTCTGGGCGGCTTAGAAGATACTCGCGGTACTTTGCGATGCACTCCTCGCGGGTGCCATCTTTGCCAATCCGAAACGGGTTTGCCCATTTGCTTTGAGGAAGTCCAAGACGGGGAACCGCACGACCGATGTACACGTCGTACGGCTCGCGGCGACAGTGGACAACACGGGATGTGTCTTTCATTTCGAACCACCTAATCTCCTTGAAACCAACTTCCATATCTTGCGCCACAGAGGATCAATAATACGCTCGGCTATACGCTCCAGCCATTCAAACGGCATCCATTCCCGTTCAACTGCCAGAACCGCGAGCGCTCGACGATGAAACCAATACGTCTTCCCTTGATATTCGAACTCCATCACGTCGTCGTCGAATCCTCTTGCCCATTGCTTAAGGCCGTGGGCGCGCTTCTCGTCGACATGTTCGAAAGAATACCGAGAGTGATCCATAAAGCTAAGCTCGACTCGAAAATACTTCGCCATCTCGCATCTCTCCGTGATGTTGCCCATACACGGCAACCACTTGCCGTCGCAATCCTTCCAACACGATTTCCTCAGAAAAACCCATGTCCCTTAGTGTCTCAATCCCTGCGGCAATTCGCTCGCACGTCATCCGGAGCAAGAGATCGTCCAAGACGGTCATTGCTCACCCACCCCAATCACACACGGCACCTCGGCCTGTTCCCGCACCCAATCCTCCGCACATTTGGTGATCGGCACTTCCGTGTCGTCAAGCAGCGTGACGAGATCCCCGCTCGGCACCAAGCGAATCACGATTTCTTGGCAAAACGGCAACTCCAATTCCTCGCCGACAATCGTCCCGGTTGCCGTTTGCAACGCTTCCACCGGCGAATCCGCGACGATGTAGCCGTAGTTTTCGCCGTCGGTGATGAACCAGAGTTTCGCGGTCATTTCTCACCGCTCTCCATTGTCTGTTCTTCAGAAACGGATTCCCCGCATCCTTCGAGGAATTGGCGAGCCCACGACTGCATCAGTCTCCAGTCGTCGTATCGATGATAAGCTATCTTTTCCAGCACTTTTATTGCTTCCAACACCCATTGCGCCAACGTAGGAACATCACTTCGTGCTGCAGCGATAAACCGAGCATCATTGGAATCAAACGGAATAGCGAGTTTCGTTGTCCCTTTGCGACCCGTAATTGAATAATCGAATCGCCCTTCTACGGTCCAATCATAGCTGCTTACTTTTTCTACTAAGTCCAACAATCGCTTCGCCTTCTCGCGGACATCTTGAGTGGTTACCATATGCCCGTCACCTCTTCCGATCGATGCATTCTCGTCGTCGCCCAAATCGTCATCCTCATATCCGAAATCCACCTCAGCCTCCATCTCGCCCCAACCGTCGGACCATAGTTCGTCCTGGGCCATTTCAAGCGCGATGGATTCCGCCTCGGATTCATCGGTCGCCTCTACGGTGTACACGCGCGAACCGCTCCACGAGACCACAACCTCGTATTTAGGCATCGTTACTTCTCACGCTACTCAAAGTCTTCGTCTTTCAAATCCACAACCCAAGCAAACAGCGCTTGGGGGATCGACAATTCCAGCCTTTGATCGGTACGATCTACCGACTCTACCCGACAGAACAACTGCCGCATACTGCGCCCGTCCCACTCGGGGATATGGACGCATAGAAATTCGCCTACGTACGGATCGCCCACAACCTCGATCGGACCAAACAAGTTGCTATCCCATCGACTCGACGGCATTTGCGCTCCCCCACCATGATTCACCTTGTGCGACTGATTTGTTGTAACGATGCATGCAGAGTTGCTAGGTCGTGATGGATTGACATTGACAAAAACAGCAAAACCAAAGAAACCAGAATCGACAGGGTTATCAGGCTAGCCACACCAAGTTTCCATCCACCAGCAACGGAAACCCAGGCGGATACACCCAAAACACTCACACAAGCGAAGAAAACTACATTTTGAAACATCATCCACGCGTTTGTTGCAGCCTGGATGTACATCAATTCGAACATCGTCCTTCACCCCAAGCAAATTGTTTAACTTGCTACCAACGGCCCGCCGCTTCTAGGACCGTCTTCTCGTCTCAACACCAAACCCAGCCCATCGCGCAGTTTGCGCGCCGTAGATTCGTCCACCGTAAGCTCCAGCACTCCGTGCTCGTCGTGCATCATCAAACGCACTCCCGAATCCTCGGCGATCACCTGGACTTCCGCTGCCCGTACGCTCATCCGCATGCAGTTGTTTCCTCCAGTTCTCGTTCAAGTTCCTTCTCCTGTTGTGCCAGGGTCTTGAGCACCCGTTTTTCATCGTCGAGCGCCATCCGCATCTGTTCGGTCAACAAGTCACGACCCAAATCGTCGTATGTGTGTCGCAAGGCCTCCGCCGCGTCTGCCCGGCGTCTCACGGCCGCGTACAACTCCACCAGCGCCTTGTACCGATCCGCTGGAATCAGCACCACATGGTTTCCAAACATCGCGCGCATTTGCACGCCATCCGACCACGTCTGGGCCATCATCCGTGTCTCAATCAGATCCTGATAGAGATCCAAGAGATGATCGAACACGTCCCGGTACACTCGCGCACGGGTTCGAAGCGCCGCATTGTTGCTCGTCTCGCACTGCGCCCAGTTCGACTGGAGTTCCCTCAAAAATCGGTCATAGCACTCGCAAATCATGGTCAATCGGTTGTACACCTCAACCATCGGCACGTCCCACATGGTATCCATCCCGCCACGCCTCCCTCGCTTCGCGTAGAATGGTGGAGACTTCTGCTCGCGCCTTTTGCAGGTTCGCAAACGCCAAAGGTTCAGCAGGATCGTCGGCGTAATCGTAAGCCACCTCAGCCGCGCGAAGTCGTTCAACAGCCTCAAACAGCGCCGTTTGGTAGACTCCGTAGGCCTCGCTTGCCTCCCACGCCGGGGATCGTCGTCCAACAACTCGATCAAGCATGATCACCACCTCTTGCTCATGCGTGGTTTGCAGGGCAAATCAGTCGCGCGTCAGGATCGCGGAGATCAGATGCAAGTTTTCGTCTTCGTCCGTAAAGAGCACCGAGTTCCTACCCTGTGCCACCTGCATCCGTACGACCTTGCTTGACTCCACCGCCTCCAACATCTCCAGCACGTACCGCGCATTCAGCGACACCTTGATTTCTTCTCCCGCGAACTCAACCAACGGCACCTCTTCACGCGCGCGCCCGCGCTCCGCAGACCTCGACGTCAGTTCCAGCACGCCCTCCTTGACGTAGAGCGATACCGTGTGGCGCTCGTTCTCCGCCAGGATCGTCACGCGCTCAACGGCTTCCTCCAACCGTTTCCGCTCCACCCTGCACGATGCTGCGAACTCCCGCGGCATCACCCGCGACGTGTCCGGATACTCGCCCTGGTACAGCCGCCCAAAGAGTTTCACGCCGTTCCACGCGAACAGCACGTAATTCACCGACTGGTAGACTTGCAGGGTCGCGTCGTCGTCCGCATCCAGGAGTCTCGTGAGCTCGGTGAGCGCGCGCCGGGGAATCGTGCAGCGAATCGACATCTCCCGATCGACCGTTTGCGACACTTTCGCCAGCCTCAGCCCGTCTGTGGCCATCCAAATCAGCTTGCCGTCCTCGTAGCCTACGTAGACACCCTCCAAGATCGGTCGTGACGCATCTTGCTTCGCCGCGGCGTATCCAACACTTTGGATGGCTTCCACCAGCGTCTTTGCCGAGATCTCCACAGGCTCGATGCCCTTCATGTCTGGCAACTCGGGAAACTCCTCTGGGTCGAAGCCATGAAGTTCTGCATGAGTGGTGCCCACGTCAATCGACGCGCTCAAGTGGTGCGGCGCAATCGTCGCGATATCCACCGTCCCCTTGGGAAGCCGACGAACCAGCTCCGCGAACAGCTTCGCCGGAAGCACGACGCCGCCCGGATCCACCACCGACGCCTCGACGGTCATGCGTAGCGCCACATCGTAGTCGTAGGCGCTCAACGTCACCTGACCGCGCTCCGCCTCAATGAGCACACCCTGCAACACCGCCGCGGGCGCGCGTGTCTGCGCAATCCGCGCCAGTGCGCTCAGCGCGGGCTCCAGCACCTGTTGCTCGATCAGACAGCGCATGGTGTCTCACTCTCCTTGGCCCCCATCAGCAACTCACGCAGCTTGCCACGATTCCACGGCGCGATCGCCTCAGGTAGGACGAGATACACCGTGTTGACGATCGTGACTTTGCAGTGCTTGGAGACCGCCATCAGCAACCGCGTCTCTTTGCAGGGTTGATGAGGATCATAGGCCATTTGCGCCACCTTACGTTCGTACACCGGCGGATACTCGCCTTTGTCGACAATCCCCAAACACATGCCGCGCTTGATTCTCACTCGTCCTTGCTCCCAGACCGCGAATTCAATCATCGAATCCCTCCTCACCTATGCGTGGTTTGCACGACAAGCGGCGTGATCTCGCCGTTCCGGTATTCGAACATCGGCATCCCCAAGGCCTCCGCGATCACCCGTTCCAACTGCGCGCCTCGCGAGAACTCCCAGCCCGGCAAGAACACCACCACATGACATCCAACGAGACAGTGCAGCGCCGCACGCATCCAGTCGTCCCACTCCCAGTCCTCCTCACCCGGGATCTCCGCCGGATTCACCACCGCCAGCCCCTGTGCCCTAAGCCTCGCCGCCGCCTCGTGAAACGCCGGACGATTGAAATCCGGGTAGCCGGACATGGGGCCGGCTAAGTACCAACGCCCATCCCGCTCCAGATCTTTTAGTGCCACGCGTTCTGCCGCCCCTCCTCTGCGTATCGGTCAATGACCTCAAACCACCGTGCAAACCGTGCCCTTAGTGCTTGACCCGCCCGCGGGTCGTAATCCTCGAGTTCGACAATCAATTCATCCGCTTCGCAGGCGATGTTGATGAGAGCGTCTACGTAGTCCTTCGAAACGACAGTCTCCATCGCATTCTCCTTCCAAAATGAAAACTTTTAAGTTGGTTTCGAACTGAAAAACGATCAGATTGGAATCGAGGCTCGTAACCGTGTAGAGTTCGAACCTCCCGTTCCTATCTCACTCTGAAGTTGACGGCCCTGTTGCTCTTACGTTGCTTTCGCACCTTGGAAACTCGAGAGAGTTGAACTGCGATCCACCCAAAAGCAAATCCCGCCACGACGGCAACCAAAACAGGTACTACAATGGGCGCCAACAGACCGAGAATCATCCCTACAAACGATGCCGCAATCGCCACGATGAAAAGTGTGCCGAGCACTTCCGGTAAATGGGTGTTTTCTTGAACTAATAGCCAAGCAGAAACCATTGAACTTATGAAAACTGCAATTACCGCACCACATCCGGCGCGTGCTTGAGGCGACGCCGTGTACAACAGTCGTTCCGTCTCAACGATCCAGTGCCACACCACATGCTCCCTCCTATCAACTCACCGTCTGCATGACAACCCACTCTTTTCGAGCCCTTCGCAACGCCCGGCACACCGAAGGCTGGGTTACGCCCAACCTGCGCCCGATCTCGGCCTGCGAATACCCCGCGACCGTCCACCCGACAATCGCGCGGTCTCGCGGCGTCAAACTCGCCATGAATTCGCGTACCTCTACTTCACTCCAGTCCGCATCGCGCCAAAGATCCCGGCTCTCCACATGCTTTTCGCCTTCCTCCTCGTCTTCGAAATCCAGCAGGATCGAGCGTTGCAATGGACGCCTCACCGCACACACAATCAGCTTCTGCATCTCACGTGCGATCACCAGCGCAGCAAATCCAGCGAACTTTCCGACTCCAACGCGATAGAACAACGCCGCCCTGCACAACGCCAGCAACCCCGCTGCTACGAGATCGTCGAATTCGATTCCTACCCGTTCGGCGCGGTAGCGATAACGACGAGCAATGTGGTAGACCAACCCAATGTTCTTCGCAGTTAGTTCGCGTTGAGCGTCGTTCATCCTCATCACCATTACCTCATCACTGCCTTCTACAGCCTCACTCTTTGACCCATGTCATGAAGAGCCCAACTTCTGAGTGGGGATCGTCGGCTTGTTTGATCCTCGCTTCTTCCGCAGCGTATTCCGGGTCCTTGTACACCTCGATGAGTGGCGGCACATCCACTTCACCCGGCCACCACTGTGCGACTACCCAGACCGTGTCATTCGCTTGCATCGTTTTCACTTACCCCTACCTCCCGCTTCTTGCGTTTGCTGATTCCAACGCCGTTCGATACGTCCTAAAACTCGGCTCACGTGCGTTCGGGAGATCCCCACGCGCTCTGCGATGTCCTTTTGCGCGTACCCCATCAATGCAAGCGCAAGGATGCGTTGTTCTCGTTCCGACAACCGACCAACAAAATCCCTCCACTCAAGCTCACTAAAATCGGCTTCGCAACGCAGCCACACGCTTTCGTAATGTCCGCTCTTCGATTCGTCGTCTCCCCACGGCGCGTCAAACGACGTGATTTGCGGTCTATGACGAACTTGACGCAAAAGCAGACGCATTTCGTTCTCAATGCACCGAACCGCAAACACCGAAAACTTTGCTCGTTTGGGGTCATACACTCGCGCCGCCCTGCAAAGCCCCAACATACCCGTTGCGACCAAATCGTCGAATTCAATCCCGACCGCTTCGGCACGACGGCGAAAGCGATGTGCGACGTAATACACCAGCCCTTGATTCTCGACAACCAACCTCTCTTGCGCCTCGTTCATGGGAACACCCCCCCTAAGATTGGGTGTCCCGTCATACACCGATCGCCTCCGCCGCCGCTTTAGACTCCTCATGCCTCTGCACCACGTCCCGGAAGATCTCCCATCTATGCGGCAACACCATCGCGTACCGCACCAGAAACTCCCGTCGCTCCAGCCGTTGCCCGAGCACCGCATTGAGCAGCGCGTTCGCTTCATCCATCGTCTCGGGCAACAGCGCGTATGGGATGTTGTTCGCCTTGAAGATCCGCTTGAGCAACTCTTCTTGCCTCGGCGTTGGCTTCGTCAGGAGCTCCGCCGCCTCCCACCGCGTCTGCGGCGCTTGCAGGCCTCGGCGCTCCAGCGCCGCCAACTGCTTCTCCGTTGGCGGCAGGTCCATCCACTCTTCCTCGGCCCCCACGGCGCTCCGCGAGAGACCGATCTGCGCGTACGTCGCCGCCGCGCCCCAGGCCATCTCCGAGTCCGGCCCGAAGTACACGCGGTGCATCTCGGGCTTCGCGCCCGGCTCCTCTGTACTGAATCGCCCGTAGGCCACGTACCAGCCGACCTGCGTCTGCTCGA
>NZ_BAAJPH010000108.1:0-988 GCF_057538885.1 Alicyclobacillus sp. CIJ1
GCCGCGCCCCAGGCCATCTCCGAGTCCGGCCCGAAGTACACGCGGTGCATCTCGGGCTTCGCGCCCGGCTCCTCTGTACTGAATCGCCCGTAGGCCACGTACCAGCCGACCTGCGTCTGCTCGACTCGGACAAAGTTGCCGCGGAAATCTCGCGCGAGCCACACACGCTCGCGAACCCGCATCCACCGAAACGCGCTCGCCGTAAGCCGCTTGGCGACCCTCGGCCCGCGCTCCCCGCCGGCCCGTTCGCGCTTCTCGCCGCTTTCGTCCTTGTCCTCGCCCGCGAGCAGCCGATCCACCGTCATCAGCCGATGCACGTCCGTGACCCCGACCACATCCAGCACCAGACAGTCCCGTTTGAAGATGTGCGGCGCAATCCGCAGGCCCCGCCCGACGCACTGGACGTAAAGACTGTGACTCAAGGTAGGCCGCGCCATGATGATGCACGACACTTCTGGACGGTCAAAGCCTTCTGTAAGTACTCCATAGTTGCATAGGACTCGAATATTTCCATCCGAGAACGCGTCAAGGGTCTGTCGGCGTTCTTCCTTGGGCAAGGCGCCGTGCACCACCGCCACGGGGACTCCCGCCTTCTCGAACTCCGCCGCCAGGTGATAGGCGTGCTCGACGCTCGCGCAGAACGCGATCGTCAGCCTGTCGGAGGCCTGCGCCTGCCACGCAGCGACGATCTGCTTGTTGACGCTCGGCGTGTCCACCGCGCCCTCGACCTCGGCGTCCGACCAGTCGCCGTCGTCCTTGTCCTCAAGGCCTTCGACGATCTCGAGCTTCACCGACCTCGGTGGCACGAGGAAACCCATGTCGATCAGGTCGTGGATCCCGATCGCGTAGGCCACGCCGTCGTACACCTTGCGGAGATCCGCCTTGTCGGTGCGATAGGGAGTCGCCGTGAGCCCCAGATGCACGTGGCCCTCGGGAACCACGGCGCCGAGGAACCCGAGCGCGTGGTAGATGCGCATGTACGTCCTTG
>NZ_BAAJPH010000109.1:0-317 GCF_057538885.1 Alicyclobacillus sp. CIJ1
CGACGGCTTCGAGTTGGTAGTTTCGGAGTTTGAGTTCGTTTTGGTGTTTGGCGGTAATGGTTCTCAATCTCCATCACCCCGTGAATCGACACATTTCAACTTTGCTGTTCAACGCGCGTAGCCTCGCACTGTCATCTGGAAGCACATTCAGCACACATGGCGACCAGTGCGGACGCTTGTAGGCACCGAAATGGTTGGAATAGGGGATGGTCAACACGCCCCCGTCGACCACATAATTCAGCACCACCCATCCCCGCTGCGAACGATCAGGCACGAAAATGAACAACTGACGGCGCTGAATTAAGTCCAGCAAATAC
>NZ_BAAJPH010000110.1:0-286 GCF_057538885.1 Alicyclobacillus sp. CIJ1
TTGTAGGCACCGAAATGGTTGGAATAGGGGATGGTCAACACGCCCCCGTCGACCACATAATTCAGCACCACCCATCCCCGCTGCGAACGATCAGGCACGAAAATGAACAACTGACGGCGCTGAATTAAGTCCAGCAAATACATCGCAAATGCTTTACTCATGCCGCACCAGAGAAAATTGTTTGGAGCAATGGTTAGCCCGTACTCTCCATCCACAGGGATGTAAGTCCGAAAATGTCGTTGAAGTTCCGCGAACGATGTTCCGACGTGCTTCAACACATACATCC
>NZ_BAAJPH010000111.1:0-286 GCF_057538885.1 Alicyclobacillus sp. CIJ1
TTGTAGGCACCGAAATGGTTGGAATAGGGGATGGTCAACACGCCCCCGTCGACCACATAATTCAGCACCACCCATCCCCGCTGCGAACGATCAGGCACGAAAATGAACAACTGACGGCGCTGAATTAAGTCCAGCAAATACACTGCAAATGCTTTACTCATGCCGCACCAGAGAAAATTGTTTGGAGCAATGGTTAGCCCGTACTCTCCATCCACAGGGATGTAAGTCCGAAAATGTCGTTGAAGTTCCGCGAACGATGTTCCGACGTGCTTCAACACATACATCC
>NZ_BAAJPH010000112.1:0-285 GCF_057538885.1 Alicyclobacillus sp. CIJ1
ACCAATCCCAATGAAAGGTTTTCATTATTCTCTTTCCTTCCTTTTTTTCTTTTCTGAGAGAGAAGGAAGTAAGGAAAGAATAGAGATGATCCGAGGTGATCCTAGTGTGATCCTAGAATGATCCTAGTGGTGAAATCCTAGAGTCGCTTGTGCCGTAAGGGATTCTAGGGTATGATCCGAGTGATCCTAGTCAAATTTGCGGTTGTGAGAAAGTGAGTGCTTCGATTCGTTTACAGATAGTTACTGTTGTTAGTCTGTGGATTAATATGGATTATATTGTTTGTA
>NZ_BAAJPH010000113.1:0-2262 GCF_057538885.1 Alicyclobacillus sp. CIJ1
CGCTTGTGCCGTAAGGGATTCTAGGGTATGATCCGAGTGATCCTAGTCAAATTTGCGGTTGTGAGAAAGTGAGTGCTTCGATTCGTTTACAGATAGTTACTGTTGTTAGTCTGTGGATTAATATGGATTATATTGTTTGTAAATGGTATCGAAACGAATCGAAGCAGCAATTTTTATAGAGACGTGTTTTCGACCCCGGATCACTCGGATCACACCCCGAGATCCCTTGTGGCACAAGGCTTCTCGGGATTTTGCAGATAGGAGCAACTTAGGAGCAACCCCGGATCATAGCGTCTGTTGCTCGGATCACGTCTCATGATGCATCCTCCAATCTGGTGGCCTGGGCTAGGCGCTTAAGGGCTTGGGTGATCTCCACCTTCATCGGCAGCAGCCACTTCTCTCGGAATTCAAGCCAATCTTCTTCGCTGTCGAACCCGAGCCTCGGGTCGATGATCGGCACGATATGGTACATACCGTTTTCCCATCTCAATGTGGCGCCGCCACATCGGGAAGCATTTAGCGTCCAACCCAGCGTGTCATCACTCACGACCTGAGTCAGTAGGACTTCCCACAATCTGTGGTCACTGACGAGATCCGGCCGCGGATCCCAACGCCAATCATGTGCACATGAAGTGATGCTCTCACCACCCGTTATTCGTCGAAATGCGTATGAATCCTGTCTCTCGAAATCATCCCCGTAAAGAGCTCGCCTCACCTCGCCACATAGCACACCAAAGGGCTTGGACGACGGGATCTCACCAGTGGAATTCCGGCAGGCGCGGAACGCGTCTGAAGTGCGGAACACTCGCTTTTGCCGTGTTCCGTAATTGATTTGCGCCTGCCGAACGCCACGGTCGGGCGGTGCCTCCGCCGCCCGGCGCAGCGCACGAACTGCTTGGGACAACAGCGCGCATCGGGCGCGTAATGGTTGCAGCTCGCGCGCCGGGCACGGCGGCGGAGAAAAGGGTTCTGAGATTATTCAATTGCCAAGGTTCGCTCTGACACGGCACATCGCCTCATGCGTGTTCATGTCGTGCTGTTGAGTCGGCGATACGCTCGTGCCGGGAACGCGCGCTCGGCGTCCCTGCTGTCACTCTTGCGGGCGTCGTCAGACACCCGATAGAGAGGCTTAGGTTTCGCCCCTCCACCATGGGTCGAAGATATTCGGCCCAGGGCGCAAGGGCGAGTTCACTATCTTGCTAATCTTGCAAAGCCCTGCGCGAACCGATGTTTGCCGTGCCTTACGCCAGCAACTCCACCAAACAACCAGCGCCAAAGAAAAGCAACCCCAACAACACATAGCCAACACCAGATTCACGGTGCATAATGACATGCCCAATAAATCCCGTACCTGTTCCGATAAGTGCGCTCCCCAACAACTGCGCCACGATTGCAGTCACGCCACACTCACCACCGGTCCGAAACGCTATGCGCTCTCTCGAATGAGACCTGCCCAAATCAACGTGTTAACGATGAAATTTGTGACGTGGTCGTTCTTGTATTCCCACAAGAAATCCACTGCATTTTCGATGGGCGTGTCCCATCCGCGACGTTCGATCATTTCAATGGTCGAGAAATAGTCCTTCAGACCGCGCCGCGAGCCGTCGTACACCTTTTGGATCGGAAACATCTGTGCAAACTGCCGCGGCGTCATGCCTGCAATCAAATCACAGATATCCATCGAGGCCTGATATGCCGCATATGGATTAAGTCGTTCTAAAGCCTCCTCTGAACTTAACAGCCGCAGACCGTATAACACTGTTGGAATCCTTGCCGCCTCGTCGCCACTCTCGAAGCGAAGCACAGCGCGTTCGGCAGCAGATGCGAGGACTTCAATGTTCATTTGCAATTCACCAACCCATCGGAATCTGCAATCCCCTGCACCCAATCACTGTACCGTTTCCATCCCGCACGAGCTCCGCTGGACTGTATACGTCCGTCCGCCCTGCCCGCGCCGCGGCCTGCGCAACTATCGTTGACGTGACGTAGACGGTGTTGTCAGTTGGATCCGGCAGGCCCGCAGCTTCTCCGAACTCCGTGCTGAAGACCGGAATCCCGTCAATCTCACCAACTTTCTTACTCACGCTTGTCACACGCGCCACGGATCCTGATGGCTGGATCCTCGCCACCACGGTGCCGTCGTCAGAGATGAATGCGAGCTCGTGTGGTGTTAGATTGATGATCTTCACTCACAACTCTCCAATACTCGAATCTCTGTTATGCCGTCCGCGATTTCGACAATCTCAACGGGATCCACTTCAC
>NZ_BAAJPH010000114.1:0-285 GCF_057538885.1 Alicyclobacillus sp. CIJ1
CTCGCCACCACGGTGCCGTCGTCAGAGATGAATGCGAGCTCGTGTGGTGTTAGATTGATGATCTTCACTCACAACTCTCCAATACTCGAATCTCTGTTATGCCGTCCGCGATTTCGACAATCTCAACGGGATCCACTTCACCTGCGTACACCAGTTCACGCGCCTCATTCTCGCTGGCGGCCTCAACCTCAAACTCCTCGATGTGACGAGATACAAACGTCACTCGATACATTGGCAACTCTATTGCCACCTCCGTTGTTTTGTTCTGGGTTCGCCCCTCCACCC
>NZ_BAAJPH010000115.1:0-600 GCF_057538885.1 Alicyclobacillus sp. CIJ1
GATAGGGAGTCGCCGTGAGCCCCAGATGCACGTGGCCCTCGGGAACCACGGCGCCGAGGAACCCGAGCGCGTGGTAGATGCGCATGTACGTCCTTGCCACCGCGTGGTGGCACTCGTCCGTGATCACGGTTGGTGTCGTCTCGTGCGCGTCCATCCAGCGCTCGAGACGATCCGGCTGCGAGATCGTTTGGACACTTGCCACCGCGAAGTCCGCCTCGACGTCGTCGTCCGGGCCCTGGATACGTCCGATCTTGACCTCGCGACCCTTTTCCGCGAGCGCGTCGAACACCACCGAGAACTTCTCCAGCGTCTGATCAAGCAACTCGTCGCGGTGGGCCAGGAACAGCACCGGTCCGCGCTCCAGCCGCTCGACGGCGAACTGCGACGACATCACAGTCTTTCCCGCCCCCGTCGCTGCGACCAAGATCGGCCGCGGCTTCGGATATCGTCGAATCGCGTCGACGGCTTCGAGTTGGTAGTTTCGGAGTTTGAGTTCGTTTTGGTGTTTGGCGGTAATGGTTCTCAATCTCCATCACCCCGTGAATCGACACATTTCAACTTTGCTGTTCAACGCGCGTAGCCTCGCACTGTCATCTGGAA
>NZ_BAAJPH010000116.1:0-2747 GCF_057538885.1 Alicyclobacillus sp. CIJ1
CTCGCTGGCGGCCTCAACCTCAAACTCCTCGATGTGACGAGATACAAACGTCACTCGATACATTGGCAACTCTATTGCCACCTCCGTTGTTTTGTTCTGGGTTCGCCCCTCCACCCGGCGCTCGAAGCACGGACTCGAACCGTGAGCCTCCAAGGGGTGATCAGTCCCTTTTCAGCCGTTCCACCTGAACCTTCGAGCGCCCGGCGCAGGGGCGACGCCCTGCGCGTCTCTAGGCGCTGACAAGGGAAGTGGGAGGTCGCCCACCATTTCGGTGGGCCTTGGTGCCGGCTGTTTTCGGACGCTACCATGGCGTCCAGCGCACAACCGGCGAAGCGACCACGCCATGCCAAACCTTTCCAAACCTTACCCAACCATACCGAACCTGGGCCTGGCCTACCCCACCGAACCTAACCATAGTAAGGAGCGACTGTTCGCCGCCCCACACCGCCTCCGAAGAGTTCGGAAGCGTTGTGCGGAGGCGAACCCTCCGCTGTTCATGCTGTTTGTCCGGCTGTTTCGCCTTGTTGTGTCTCTTCTGTTGACGAGCCATTGGAGTTCTCCACGTTGACTTGCAGATAATCTTCAATCCCCACCGTGATCGATTTGTGCCGTGCTTCAAGCTCTTTTCCTATCGACACGACGCGGTACTTTTCCGCTGGAGTCAATTCCCGAAGTATCTTCGGAGGTTGCAATTGACTCCATACGAACGCGCCATTTCGTTTTGTCTCCAGCGAAAGTTCGATTTCATAACTGCTCACCAGTTGACCACGAAAGCGAAGCGCGCTGACAAATTGATCCCACGCCCGATGACTCGAAGGTGGCAGTCCGAGAATCGCAGGCACTTGCGAATTTTCTTCCAGAAGATAGATTCGTCGAACGGTTTTGCATGCTTTCCCTCTTCCACCATTCGGATCACTACCAAACTGATCAAACGGACAACCCTGACACTTTCGATATGAAATGAGTCCATCGTCCGCAACGTAGCGTCCGATCTTGCCATCGTGACTCGTGCAAAGCGGCGGCGCACTTTCACCTTCGTTCTGAGGCGCAAACAGCACTCGACTTGTGTGAAAAAATGGGATTCTGACTCTTAATTTCTGAATAATTTCTCCAGTTGCCTCGTTTTGGAAGGCGGCCGCTTGCGCAACGATCCGATATCTTACGGGAAGAATTTCGGCGTTCTCTTCCAGTTGCGCGGCATCTTGCATGGTCTCAGCGTATTGTTCGAGTGAGATTCCTTGAGCTTCGAGCTCCTGCGCCTGTTCGACCGTCAACCCGAGCTTCTGAAGCAGATTCGGATCGTACTGTGCCAGTGTGGTCATGGTTCATTCCTCCTTGAATTCGTTGGTTCGTTGTCACGCTGTCTCAGTGAGTTCGTCATGCGTTGTCGAACTTACGAAGAACATGGAATCTCGTGCACCTTCCACACCAAGGCAGAGTGGAAGGAACGGACAACCGCCGTATTGGTAGCAGTTGGCAGTGTTGTGGCGAATGATGCCCGACTTCGCTTGCCAGAGGCGTTCCTGCGTCTCCATCCACAACTCTGCTTCAAACTGCTTAATCTGCTCTTCGACTCTCACCACCTCATCTTCAGCCAAATATTTGCTTGGATTCGACTCGTACTCCGCCAGCAGACGGTCTCGGAAGTCTTCCCAGGTTTCCACCACCTCGCCGTTGCGACGTTTCGGCTCTGCGCGGGATTTCTGGACAACTCGCACAACTGCACCCGCAATCGGCCTGTCGAAGATCCGCGACGCAGCGTAGACATACAATGTTAATTGTTGGGAAATACCGTAGCTTTGTCTGAACTGCTCGATGGAGGCCGTGGTTTTGTTTTCCAAGATCCACAGGCGCCCATCTTCATCTTCAGCAATCCCGTCGATCTTCCCGGCCAGTGCGTACTTCCTTGACTTGCGTCCGGTGGCGGGATTTAAGATTGGAATCTCAAACTCTTTCTCAATCGCTACCAATCGTCGCGGCTGGAAGTGCCGAACTGCGAATCGAATCATGCACTCGACGCGGATGCGCTCAAGCTGGAGTTTGTACTGTTCTTCTTCACTCTCCGGCCGGATCCAGTCCAACGTCGCCAGTCCCGCCGCAACCGCTTCGTCCTCGTTCGAACCCTTTTGCCACGCTTCCAACCCCGCGTGCCAAGCCGTTCCGACCGACAAGGACCAAGCGACTTCACGCGGACGGAGACGTTCCACGTAGTGGAAATATTCCTTTTGTGGGCAAACTTGCCGCATGGCAATGCGGCTGTGTGTCAGAAGTTCCACCATTTTTTCGCTCCCTTTCCCTTGTCAGCCCGTAAACTCCGTGCTATCATCTGTGGTGGCGTTTGACTTACTGCCTGCTCTCGTCAGGCGCTCTCTTTTTCTGCCTCGTGCTCGTCCACCCCGATGATCTCCATCGACTCCCAGCACTCTGGACAGAACCAAGAACCCTCGTCCAGAACCGCCGTCTCCTCGTCGATCACGTCTCCGCAGCATTCGCACTTCAACATCTCTTCGTCGTCGAACCATTCGTCTTCGTCTCCGCCGAGTCCCCAAAGCGCCGCGTCTTCTTCGGGGGTCATCAGCTTCCATGTGTCATAGCCAAGCCCCGCAAGCTCGCTCATGCTACCTCAACCTCCTGGCACAACGCTTCGAGATCCGCCACCGTGTATCGCGCGCGATCCGGGTCGTTCCGGTCGGCGTCGCACAACTTGGAGATGATGTCCTCATACTGCATGGTTCGTTGCCTCCTTC
>NZ_BAAJPH010000117.1:0-292714 GCF_057538885.1 Alicyclobacillus sp. CIJ1
TGGCACAACGCTTCGAGATCCGCCACCGTGTATCGCGCGCGATCCGGGTCGTTCCGGTCGGCGTCGCACAACTTGGAGATGATGTCCTCATACTGCATGGTTCGTTGCCTCCTTCAACTCTCGAATCATCCTCTGGAATGTGCGCTCCGTCTGAACTCCCCAAGGATTCTCGAATTGGCTTGCGAACTTCGCCGCCGCTTCGAACTCTCCAATCAGGTCGTTTGCGAAGGTGATGTCGTGTGTGACGATCACTGAGGCTGCTCCTCTCTGGGAAATATGTCTTCAACATCACAATCAAGAGCCATTGCCAACCTACGAGAAACATCAACTGTTGGAGATTTTCGAAGTCCCCGTTCCAATCTCCAGATGTACGACTGACTAACTCCACTCTTCTTTGCTAGTGCGTATGTGCTTAGCCCCTTCCTTTCTCGAATTTCTTTCAGCCTGTTCATCCCTCCGTTCACCCTTTCGATTCTGATTATATTCCTTTAGTCATAGTAGTCAATACCTATGGTCATAATTTTTGTGGTCTGGCTTGTGCTATACTTGCCTAAAGGCATAGACCACAAGGGGTCGCTTGAACCATGAATGTTGGACGACGGTTGAAGGAGTTGCGAGAAGAACGCTCCTTGAGCATGTATCGCTTGTCACAACTATCAGGCGTTACTCAGTCATACATCAGCCGCATCGAATCCGGGGATCGCATGCCGACCGTCGACGTCCTCGAAAAGCTGTGTGCAGGCTTGAACATCTCAATCCCCGAGTTTTTTCGTGCTGAATCACATGAACGCGACTCGAAATCTGACCCATTGCTTTCGCGGCTCAAAGAGCTCTCGCCACAACAACGCCAAGCTATCCTTCAGCTCATTGATGCGTTTAAGGAGTGATCCCCTTGCCCGAAACCCGCGACCGCGCCGACGAAATTATTGAACGCTTCGTCGGGGTGCCCGTCCGCATGACCGTCATGATGGGCGGAAAATCGAGCCTTGTCCTTGACACCGTCATCCACCGTGTCAGTCGCCGCGACGAAGGCGGCCTCATCGCGCTGGACGGCGGCGCGTTCTTCGTCGAGTCCGCCATGCTCGTCGAAGTGAGCCCGACGATGCTTGTCCTGCGGGACACCGAGCGTCGCTGGTCGCTCTCGGTACTTCGTTGGAGCGATCTTCCGGAGGAGTTTCGCCCCTACCCGAGAGGCCAGTGGGTGGACCCTCGGCCGGAGGACGACGATCCGTTTGCGAATTGAGTTGTCAAGGTGCGTTCAGGCAATGTGATCCTTGATTCGCCGCCTCACTCTGGTTTTCGAAGGTACGTTGTACATCAAGTCTTCGTAAGTGAGGCCGAACACTTCGTAAACTCGATGCACAGTGACGTGACTTGGGTTCCGAGTTCCGTGTTCCAGATGACGGTATCCTCGTTCCGTCATTCCCAGCATGCGGGCCGCTTCGGCCTGCGTCATGCCGCGTTGTATTCGAGCTTGCCGAAGCCGCTCGCGCATGATTCCGTCACCACCTTCGGTACGTTTTGTTCCTGTTTGCCTTTAGTATACCGGTACGTTTTGTACCTGTCAAGGATTGATGTTTGCATGTCGTTGTTTGGGCAACGACTCCGCCATCTCAGGCGTGAGAGTGGAGTGTCGCAACGAGAACTGTCTGCACACCTTGGTGTTACCGAGCGAGCACTACGTTTCTACGAAAGTAGTGACCGTGAGCCAACTATTGACCAGTTGATAGCTCTCGCCGACTTCTTCAACGTCAGCCTGGACTACCTCGTCGGCCGCACCGACGATCCAACGCCGCCGAAGCGCAGCTCGTCGTCGCAGGAGCCGGGTTCGTAGTCCGGTCATGCACTTCTCGACTGGCGTTGCGCCAGGTCGCGAACGTCGACGCCGAGGATGTCGGACAGCAAGACGGCGGTCTCCAACGACATGCGGCGTGTGCCGCTCTCGTAACGCTGGTACGTCCGCAAGGTCACGTCCAGCATGTCCGCCACCTGCTGTTGCGTCAGACCTTTCCTTCGTCGGGCTTCTTGCAAGACGTGCTTGAGTTCCATCACCACCGTCACCTCATCATTTTTACGACCATTTCGGTCGTACACCCGTAGTATATTACGACCGTTTTGGTCGTGTCAAGGCGGTTGATGTATCTCGTGTCGAAATTACCTGAGCGTTTGATTGAGCTCCGTACACAGCGCAATCTAAAACAGCGTGACCTAGCCGAGTTTCTGGGCATTGCTTTGCGTTCATGGCAACGATATGAGGCGGGTGAACGCGAGCCTACGGTTGACCAACTCATGGAACTAGCTCGTTTCTTCGGGGTCTCGCTGGATTACATGGTAGGTCTCACCGACGACCCCACGCCACCGCGTCGCAACTCCTCATCCGACCGGGATCCATAGGACGCTACGCGCTCACTGCGTCGTCGTACGCCTGCCCCAGTATTGCCGCTTCGCAAATCCTCATCACCGCCTCGGGATCCCCCGTCGCCCGCGCGTAGCCTCTCAGCACACACAGCGTCGGCTGGCGCGTACCAAGCTCCACTCGGGCGATCTGCGCCTGGGTCGTCCTTGCACAGTAGGCCACGTAGTCCTGCGTGACGCCGGCCTTCCGCCTCAACATGCGCAGAGCTTGTCCGATCCACATCGACTCCGTGTTGATCACCTCCTTTAGGAATATTCCTAGATATTGTAGATTCAGCTTGTTGCTTGTATTTTGGAAATCGTGAGCTCCCCCTTCCCCACCTCTGGTCCTCGCCCCGCCATTCCCAAGGCGGGCGGGTGGGTTTTTCACCAAGACTGTCTTTCCAACCATTCGAGGAAGTCTTCTCGTCGAATTCTGTAACGTCTTGGGCTTATCTTAGTTACTTTGAAATCCTTTCTAGCCATGATCCTTCTGGCTTGTGATTCTGAGACGCCGAGCAACGAAGCAAGTTGTTTTGCGTCGAAAAGGAGCGGGATCTCGTCCGGCTTAAATACTTGATGAAACACGGTCATCGAAACCTTGCGACGCCTCCCCATGTTCAGACTGAAAGAACTCTTCGAATTGTTTTCCCGTCGCAGCAAGTAGTTTTGCTATAAAGTCGTTACCAGGTCTTCGCTTGCCGCTAAGAACTCGATACACTGTTGTGTAAGATACACCCATACGATTCGCTAAATCGCGAGGGGTCAAATTCTGTTCAAACAAGTACGATTGAAGTCGAGAGACCTTGACTCTAACACCCACATTCCCAACTCCCTCCATTTCCTTCTGGCAACACTTTACCACCGACGAAAACCACAAGTCAATAGAATCAGCATTCAATGTTGCCATTAGGCAACACATCATGTACAATACAGATGCACGAGGAGGTGAGTCGATGGACGCTCTCAATTTCGGTGAATATCTGCGTTCTCTGCGCCTCGCGAGAAAACTGTCGATTAACCAACTAGCGGAAAAGACAGGGATCAGCGCAGCTCATATTTCCCGGCTTGAAAGAAATGTTCGCGAGGTACCGAGACCAGACACATTGAGAAAACTGGCGCTTGGACTAGGAGTTCCGTTCGATGAATTGTTACGCGCGGCTGGCTATTCCGAAGAACAGTACGAATACAACACAAAGGTGCTGTCGCGTCGACTACAGCGTCTTCGCGAATCCAAAGGACTGTCGCTATCGGATGTTGCTCATAGAGCCGGTATATCCGAGGCCTATTTGGCTCGTTTAGAGTCCTCGGAAGGTCGGTTGCCTGGAGTCACAACACTGCACCGTTTAGCCCAGATCTTCGACGTCACTCCAGCCTATTTGGTAGGCGACACACCGGATCCGAAGGACAATGGTCCTCTCGATGCGTGGTATCAGCCGAAAGACTTGATTCAGTGGCTAGAAGAATCTGAAGTCATGTTTGAGGGACAGCCGCTAACTGACGAAGACAAACTCAAAATAAAGCAAATCCTCGCAGTTGTGTTCATGGATGCTAAGCGCAAAGGTCAGAGACCGTAGAGCTTTCTGAGGGATGACTGGCTATGGGCAAACTCGCGATGATCAAACGAGCTGTCTTGGAATTAACCTCCCAATTTAACACCTGTGATCCATATACTCTTTGTGAGTTACGTGAAATCGAATGGCGCAAGGTTTCTCTTCCTGGTAACGTCCGGGGCCTTTATGTCCCCGTTCCTATGCACAACAAACGTTACGTGCTCATTCACAAGGATATTGTTCCATCCTGGCAACGCTTCGTCTGTGCACACGAGTTAGGACACGACGTGTTGCATGGTGAGTTGATGAAGGGGACTCACATAGATACATTCAGCACATCTTCCAAGAAAGATCGTGCCGAATTTGAAGCCAATGCGTTTGCCACATTTTTGATCATGCTGGATCAACATCTTCAACTCCCTTTTCCCTTTGACGCAGTTGCGAGTGCATCGCAGAAAAAGGACAGCCGTGAACTCGCGCATATTTTGCGTGACCGAACTACGGAATATTGCTGAAATGTCTTGAGGTGTTGTGCACGTGACAACGGGCCGAGTGTTCTCATACACAACCAAATCTAACGAAAAAAAGTACGGATACACGATTACCATTACGCCCGCGGACCCACGAACAGGCAGGTACCCTCAAGTGACTCGCAAGGGTTTTAAAAGCGAGCGAGCTGCAAAGTCTGCCATGATGGAGCATTTACGTTCATTGGAAGAGACTCCAGTCGCACATGCCAAATCGCTTACTTTACATGAATGGGCAACTCGCTGGTTTGCTGAAAAATCATCATCCCTGCGTCCATGGACACATCGAACTTATCACCACGTTTTACGGGCATATATACTCCCCGAACTCGGCAAGATACCAATCGCCAAAATTGAAGCACGGCATATCCAAACGTTGTATCGCAACCTTAGCAAGCGATTGAAGCCGGTTACTGTGCACCGAGTACACCGTATCCTCAAAACGTGCTTGCTTGCTGCGGTAAAAGCCGGATACTTAGATAAATCTCCATTTGTAGATGTAGAACCACCGGAAAGTAAAACACCTCCCAAACCTGTGTTGTCTGTGAACGACGCCTTTCGACTCTTGGAGTGGCTACGAGAACACCGACCAACAAGTTATATGGCGGCGTACTTGGCCATTCATACCGGCATGCGCATGGGGGAGATTGCTGGGCTGCAATGGAGAGACATCGATTTAGACACGGGCCTAATACAACTAGAACGCACTCGCTACAGGCCAAAAGGAGGGCAAGATTTTTTGGGTCCGCCTAAGACATTTGGAAGTCGTCGCCGCATTGTCGTCACGCGAGAAGTAGTTGATGAACTCAGGAGATGGAAACAATCGCAGCAAGAGATTGAGCGCGAATCGTGGACTCCTGAATCATTTGTCGTTCGCCTCCCGAACTCCGCGCCACCGTCACCTGCCTCCTTTAACAACGCGATTCAAATTGCAAGAAAAAAGCTTGGGTTACCACCCGTTTCTTTTCATGGATTGCGACATACTCATGCCACGTGGTTGCTAGAAAGCGGGGTCGATCTCAAAGTTGTGAGCGAACGTTTAGGGCACAGTTCAATTACGGTTACGGCAGACATTTACGCCCATGTGACGGACGCACTACAACGCGAGGCGATGGAAAAGCTACAACGAATGATGCGTTCGAGACGCACAAACAACGCTGACTCTGTTGATGACGAAGACTTGTAACTTTCTTGTTACCGCCCGTGATCAGGAACCGCCGAAATCCCGCTTCTTGCAAGGGATCTCGGCGGTTCCTGATCACACGATAAGTGGGCCCACCAGGGCTCGAACCTGGGACCAACCGGTTATGAGCCGGCCGCTCTGACCGACTGAGCTATGGGCCCTTGCGCTTCTCTTCACAGTATATCACACGGCGACCATGTTGTCACTGTTCGGAGAAGCGCGCCGTAGGCGCCCAAAGCTACCGCGTCGCCTGTACAGGCCGTCCGCGGGTCAGGCGAATGTGAGGGTCCCAGGCTCAAGCCCCTCGAAGAGAATGACCCGCGCGGGCGCGGCGTCAATCCCGGAAAGTTTGAGCGGCAGCGCAATCATGAAGTACGTGCCTGCTGGCACATCCTTCAGCCGCAGCCCCTCGAGCACCACGATGTCCTTCGACAGAAGGGCTACGTGCGTCGCGTGGTCCGGTTGGGATCGCTCGACACCGAGGCCGTCCGTTCCCACGCCGCGCACGCCGATCTCGGCGAGGTAGCGGGCGCCGTCTTCCTTCAGGTAAATGAACTCGAAGTTGAACGTCTCCTCGAACGAATTGCGCGTCTTGAAGAGCAGAAACTCGCCCGCCTTCGGCGCGTGCGGCTCGAGGTCGGCGCGCGTGATGCCGTCCTGCACGCCGGTCAGGTCGATCACGCGGCACGGGCCGATGAGCTTGTCCAGTCCGACGGCCTCGATGGTCTTGCCGCCGGGCACCATGTGCAGCTCGGCGTCGATGTGCGTGCCGGTGTGCGCGTCCAAGTGCAACCGGGTCTCGTGCGCAGACCCGGTTTGGAAGTCGGACGTGGTTTCAAATTTCGGCCGCTTCTCGTCTTTATTCTTGTACACCTGCATGCCCTCGTGGATCAGCATGCTCACGTCGTACACTTTCGGCATCACCGCTTCACCTCCACGAGGTGGCCGACAGCCCGTTCCAGATCCTGCATCGGCGACTCGTTCCCGTAGAGCGGCCACCACAGGCCCGGATTCGGCTGGACGAGATCGTCCGAAGCCTTCGGGCCCCACGTGCCGGCCTTGTACGTATCAAGCGGCACGCGGTCCTCAGCGAACGCGTTGGCAATGGGGTCGACGAACTTCCACGCGAGCGCCACCTCGTCCCAACGCGTGAAGAACGTCGAATCGCCGTGCATCGCGTCGTGCAACAGGCGCTCGTACGCTTCGGGCGACTTGTCGGCGGGTTGGCTGAACTCGAGTGCAACCGGCACCACGACGTTCTCCGTCCCCGGCCGCTTGACGTTGAGCTGCAGGTACATGCCCTCGACCGGGTTGATACGGATGACGAGCAGGTTCGGGCCGAGCTTGCCGTCCTGGTTGAAGTACAGGTGCTCCGGCATGTTGCGGAACTGGATGACAATCTCCGTCGACTTTTTCGGCATCCGCTTGCCTGTGCGGATGTAGAAGGGCACGCCCGCCCAGCGGAAGTTGTCGATAAAGAGCTTCGCCGCGACAAAGGTCTCCGTCTTCGAGTCCGGCGCCACGCCCGGCTCCTCGCGATAGCCCGGCACAGGCTTGCCGTCGATCTCGCCCGCGGCGTACTGGCCGCGCACGACGTACTGCCCGACCTCGTCCTCGCGGTAGGCGCGAAGCGACCGCAGCACCTTCACCTTCTCGTCGCGGATGGCCTCCGTGTGCAGGCGGCTCGGCGGCTCCATGGCGACCATCATCACCATCTGCAGCATGTGGTTCTGGACCATGTCGCGCAGCGCCCCGGCAGTCTCGTAGTACGACGCCCGGTCCTCGACGCCCACCGTCTCGCTCGACGTGATCTGGACGCAGGCGATGGAACGGTTGTCCCAAAGCGGGCCGAACATCGAGTTAGCGAAGCGGATCACCTCGATGTTCTGCACCATCTCCTTGCCGAGGTAGTGATCGATGCGGAAAATCTCGTCTTCCGAAAACGCGGTCGACAGCTCTTGGTTGAGCTCCGCCGCGGACTGGTAGTCGTGGCCGAACGGCTTCTCGATGATGAGCCGACGCCAGCCCTTCGTGTCGGCGAGCCCTGCCTTCTTCAGGTTGAGCGCCGTCTCGCCGAAGAAGCGCGGCGCCATCGAGAGGTAGAACAGCCGATTCCCGCCGTGGTCTTTCTCTTTCTCGATCTCGGCCACGAAATCGGCGAGCTTCCGGAAGTCGTCCTCGTTGTCGACGTTGCCCGCGATGTAGTGAATGCGCGGCGCGAGGCGCGACCAGACCTCCTCCTCGACGCCCTCCTTGACGAACGAATCGAGCGCCTTGCGCACCTCGTCGCGGAACGAGTCGTCCGTGTAACTGCGGCGCGCGGTGCCGACGATGCTCATCCCGTCCGGCAACAGCCCCTTCTTCTCGAGCTGATACAGGGCAGGGAACAGCTTGCGGTGGGCGAGATCGCCCGTTGCGCCGAACAGCACGAAGACGTGCGGCGGCACCTGCCTGCGGGTGTTGACCTGGCTCTCCACTCCCATAGCACTCCATCTCCTCTTTGTATATCAGTCCGCTTCCATTCTACACAAAGTCGTCACAGACATACAGAGGCCGAGCGGATGCCCACTCGGCCGTAGTCTTCGATCTTTTGCGCGATGTTATGTCGCGTCCCGCACGGCCTCGTTCTCGCGCTGCTGTTCGCGCGCGAGCTGCCAGCGCAGGTACGCGTGAATGAAGGGATCGATCTCGCCATCCATGACCGCCTGCGTGTTCGACGTCTCGTAATTCGTCCGGTGATCCTTGACGAGCGAATACGGGTGGAACACGTAGGAACGGATCTGGCTGCCCCAGGCGATTTCCTTTTGCTCGCCGCGCAGCTGCGCAAGCTCCTGCTCCCGCTCCTCCCGGCGCTTGGCCGCGAGGCGCGATTTCAGGATCTCCATCGCGCGGGCGCGGTTCTGGATCTGGGACCGCTCGCTCTGGCACGTGACGACAATCCCGGTGGGAATGTGCGTGATGCGCACCGCGGAGTCGGTGGTGTTCACGTGCTGGCCGCCGGCGCCGGTGGACCGGTACGTGTCGATGCGCAGCTCCTCCGGCCGGATCTCGATGGAGTCGTCGTCCTCGGCAATTTCAGGAATGACGTCCACCGACGCAAACGAGGTGTGCCGTCGCCCCGACGCATCAAACGGAGAGATGCGGACCAACCGGTGCACGCCCTTCTCCGCCTTGAGATACCCGTACGCGTTGTGGCCCTTGACGAGGAGCGTGACGCTCTTGATGCCCGCCTCTTCGCCGGGCAGGTAGTCGAGCACCTCGACCTTGTAGCCGTGATCCTCCGCCCAGCGCGTGTACATGCGCAGGAGCATCGAGGCCCAGTCCTGCGACTCGGTGCCGCCCGCGCCGGGGTGCAGCTCCAGAATGGCGTTGTTCTTGTCGTACTCGCCCGACAGCATGAGCTGCAGCTCGAACTCGTCCATCTCGGACTTCAACTGTTCCGCCAGCCGGTTGGCCTCGGCGAACAGGTCGGGATCGTCCTCCTCCTGCGCGAGCTGCAGCGCCACCTCGGCGTCCTGATGAAGCGACTCGAGCCGCTTCATCGTGTCGACGACCGACTTCACGCCGTTCATCTCCGCGATGATCTTCTGGGCGCGGTCGGGATTGTCCCAGAAGTCGGGCGCGGCCATCAGCGCCTCGAGCGTCGCGATGCGGTGCTCTTTGCCCGCGACGTCAAAGAGACCTCCCGAAGTCCGCCAACCTGGTGGCCATGCTCTTCAGTTCCTGGCGAAGCTCGCCGTACGTCTCTGCCATGTAGCTCATCACTCCCTGCGGTGTTTCGGTCGTTATTGTATCAAACGGACGGCCGCCGCGTGCGTAGGTTGGGCGACCGGGGACCCATGGGCCCGCCGGCACCATCGCGTCAAAGGCGCAGCCGCCGCTGCGCCCTCGCACGCGGGATGACACCTGTGGACGGCGTCGCCATCAGCCGCCCTGCACCGGCACGGCACCGTGCGCGACCGGCTGCTGCGGGACGGCCTGGACGTTCGCCTTGAACACGTACAGGATGACCTCTTCCTCGATGGAGTGGATCATCGCCTCGAACATCTCGAAGCCCTCTTTTTGGTAGATGACGAGCGGATCCGCCTGGCCGTACGAGCGCAGGTGCACGCTCTGGCGGAACTGATCCATCGCGTCGATGTGATCCATCCACTTGGAGTCGACCGCGCGCAGCAGCACGAGCCGCTCGAGCTGGTGCATGATGTCGCCGAGCTCCTCGCGGCGCTTGTCGTAATTCTGTTTCCCGAGCTCGAGGAGCCGCGCCTTGATCTCGTCCCGATCCAACTTGCGCAACTCTTCCACCGTCACCTGGCCCGGGTGCAGGAAATGGTGCTCCGCGTACTGGATGAGCGCCTGCAGGTCCCAGTCCTCCGGCACCTGCTCCTCGGAGCAGTACACCTCGAGCATGTGATCAATCAGATCCTCGAGCATGCCCTCCACGATGCTGCGCAGATCCTCGCGCTCGAGGATCTGGCGGCGCTGCCGGTAGATGACCTCGCGCTGCTTGTTCAGCACGTCGTCGTAGCGGAGCACGTGCTTCCGGAGATCGTAGTTGTTGCCCTCGACCTTCTTCTGCGCCCGCTCGATGGCGTTGGTCAACATCTTTTGCTCGATGGGCTGATCCTCGTCGAGGCCCAGCCGATCCATGAGCCGCTTGATGTTGTCCGATCCGAACAGGCGCAGCAGATCATCCTCGAGCGAGAGGAAGAACTGGGACGATCCCGGATCCCCCTGGCGCCCCGCGCGACCGCGCAGCTGGTTGTCGATCCGCCGGCTCTCGTGCCGCTCGGTGCCGATGATGTGCAGGCCGCCGAGCTCCGCCACACCCTCGCCGAGGATGATGTCCGTACCGCGGCCCGCCATGTTGGTGGCAATAGTCACCATGCCGCGCTGACCGGCGAGCGCCACAATCTCCGCCTCGCGCTCGTGGTGCTTCGCGTTCAGCACCTGGTGTGGGATGCCGCGCTCGTGCAGCATGCGCGAAAGGATCTCCGACTTCTCGATGGACGTGGTGCCGACGAGCACCGGTTGCCCCTTGGCGTGTCGGCGCGCCACCTCTTCGACCACCGCGCGGAACTTGGCTCGCTCTGTCTTGTACACGACGTCGTCGAGATCGACGCGGATCATCGGGCGGTTGGTCGGAATGACCACCACGTCCATGCCGTAGATCTCGATGAACTCCTTCTCCTCCGTCTTCGCGGTGCCCGTCATGCCGGCCAGCTTCTCGTACATGCGGAAGTAGTTCTGGAGGGTGATGGTCGCGAGCGTCTTCGATTCGTTCTGGACCTTGACACCTTCCTTCGCCTCGATGGCCTGATGCAGGCCCTCGCTGTACCGGCGCCCATGCAGGATGCGGCCCGTGAACTCGTCGACGATGTGCACCTCGTCGCCGATCACGACGTAATCCTTGTCGCGCTTCATGAGGCCGTGCGCCTTCAGCGCCTGCGTGATGTGGTGCATCAAGGTGACGTTTTCCGGATCAAACAGATTGTCTACGCGGAAAAATTGCTCCGCCTTCTTCACGCCCGACTCGGTCAGGTTGGCGGTGCGCATCTTCTCGTCAACCTCGTAATCTTCGCCCGGCTTCAGGCGACGCACCAGCATATCCGCGCGAAAATACAAATCGGCCGACTTTTCAGCCGGTCCCGAGATGATGAGCGGCGTCCTCGCCTCGTCGATGAGGATGGAGTCCACCTCGTCCACGATGGCGTAGTGCAATTTGCGCTGGACCATGTCCTCGAGGGACATCACCATGTTGTCGCGCAGGTAGTCGAAGCCAAACTCGTTGTTGGTTCCGTACGTGATGTCTGCGCGGTACGCCTCGCGCTTCTGCGCAGGCGTCATGTCGGGACCGTTGTAGCCGACCGTGAGGCCCAGGAACCGATGCACCTTGCCCGTGTACTCGGCGTCGCGCTTCGCCAGGTAGTCGTTGACCGTGACCACGTGCACGCCTTCGCCGGTGAGCGCGTTCAGATACGCGGGCAGCGTCGCGACGAGCGTCTTGCCTTCGCCCGTCTTCATCTCGGCCACGCGGCCCTCGTGCAGAACGATGCCGCCCATGAGCTGCACGTCGAAGTGGCGCTGGCCGAGCACGCGCTTCGCGGCCTCGCGCACGACGGCAAACGCTTCAAACAGCAGATTGTCCAACTTTTCGCCGTTCGCGAGCCGCTCGCGGAATTTGGCCGTCATCGAGCGCAGCTCGTCGTCCGACATCTTTTCAAATTCAGGTTCTAATGCATTGATCCGATCCACCATGCGGCGCAATCGGGCAATTTCACGTTCGTTCGAGTTGAAGACCTGTTTGAGGAGTCCCACCGAACGGTTACACCCCCATATGCGGTGAACTTCTAACGATTTATTGTACCGCACGGAAGGGGCCGGGACAATATAGAGATTGGAAATGGCAAGCGGAGGGACCTATCTGGAGGAAAAGGGGCGCTAACGCGCACAGCGCCCCTGCGGTCGTCAGATCTGCGGCTCAATGAGCCCGTAGTCGCCGCTCCTGCGGCGGTACACGACGTTTACTTCTTCGGTCTCGGCGTTCATGAAGACAAAAAAGTCGTGCCCAAGCAGCTCCATCTGCAGGACGGCTTCCTCGACGTCCATCGGCTTGATGGGGAACCGCTTGACCCGCACGACCTTGATCTCGTCGTCCGTTTCCGCCACGGCGTCGCGATCGGCCGCTTTCAGCTGGGGACGCGGCCCGCGCGCGCGAAACCTCCGGTTCAGTTTTTCTTTATACCGATGAATTTGCTCTTCCAGCTTATCCGTCGCCAAGTCGATGGATGCGTACATGTCCGGCGATTTTTCTTCCGCCCGGAAAATCACGCCGTTGACGAACACGGTCATCTCCACGCGGTGATCCAAGCCCTCGACAGCCATGGTGACGTAGATTTGCTTGTCCGCCTCTCGATCAAAGTAGCGAGTGAGGCGCGCGATCTTTTTGTCGACGTACTCTTGCAGTGCGGCTGTGACGGCGATGTTGTCGCCATGAACCTGTGCCTTCATCGACAACCCCTCCTTCGTGGGTGCATCCATTATAACGCGATTGCCCCGAAAGAGAGTTGAAATTCTGTGGTGTTTTCTCACACTTCAAGCACGCAGGTTGGTGACAGACCCGGACACGCGCAACTGCAGCTGGGCCTCACGCAGCGCCTCGGGCGGGATCTTCATGATGACCTGCCCCGTCGCCTGATCCACGATATTGATCCAAATTTGGTTGGTAGGTTCGTCGTGATCGATCTGAACATCCCAACTGTCGTGCCCAGCGGCAGGCGCGGCCGAAGCCCCGCGCTCACCGTTCGCCCGATCCGCCGAATGGGTCGCGCGCCCTGATGCTTCGGACGTAACAGCAGGCCCCTGTCCGGTTGTCGGTTGGGCGTGAGGCGCCTGTTGGACAGGCCAGACAGCACGAGCCGAGGTTGCGTCGAAAACCTCCATCTCAACTCCCTCCTTTTCTTTCAACTTCCTCTGCGCCCCGCGGTTACGCGTCGGAGGAAGGAGTCTCGAGTTGTTTCAACGCTTGGTCCCATGCGTCCCGCAGCCCCTTGACCATCGGGTACTGTACGTCAATGGGTTCCACGCTCTTGTGTACGTTCGCCTCCACCAGTTGGCGCAAAAAGAACTCGTACAGGCTCTTCAGGTTGTGGGAGATCTCGTACTGCATGTCGAGCGTGTCGTGAAGCACTTGCACGATGTTCTGCGCCTTCACGAGTTGGCGATGCGCCAGCTCGTGATCGCCGTCTTCGATAGCCTTGCGCGCAATTTGCAGCGCCGAAAGCCATCCATCGTATAGCATCACCACAAGCCGCTCTCGCTTGGTCTGAACGGCCGTCCCTTTGTACATTGAGGCCGCGCGCTGATAAGACTGCATAGAAATCCCCCCTACCCCCGTATATCGAGATGTCTCGGCTCGCGCCTAAACCAAAGGGTGGACTGAATGAGTCGCCGCGTCGCCGCTACGCGCTCCATCCGCCGCTGAATATCCCGCCGATGTTCAGCGAGCAGGCGGGCAATCTCGTCATTCTGTCGCAGGATCTCGCGCAAGCGCTCGTCGTGGAACGGGGCCGGACGCGCAGCGGGCGCAGATGCCTTCCAAGCGTCAAACGCGGCACTTCGTGCGTCCAGCATCGCGCGAAGCTCATCGGCGTCCCGCGCATTTTCCGGGACTTCGCGAAAATACCGCAGAATCTGTTCCCCCAGCTCGAGCACGCGCCCCAAGTCCATGCCGCCGTCCATGCCTCATCCCCGCCTTTTCTCATCCTCCGGAGCTCGAGCCGCCCGCCATCATCGAGCTGATATACGCGGACTGCGCATTGATGGTGGCAATCTGCGACTCCATATTGGCGAACTCTTGCTCGTACCGCTGTTGCAACTGCTGAAGCTGTTGATCCATCGCCAGCGCTTGCTGGTCCATGGTCACGACCTGCTGTCCCAAGAAGCTCGTATTGTACGCGTCCTGGCTGAACAGCGTGGACAGGTCTGCGGTCGGATCGATCAAGGTGTACGCCAAGAGAGGCGACGAGCTCGTCGAAGACGAGCTGTTGGACGACGTGCTGTTGGAAGGCGCGGTCGGATCGTAGGTATCGCCCGTACCCGCCTGTTGGCGGATCATGCTGATGCTGTTCGTCACCACGGTATAGAGCTGCTTGGCGATGCCCTCCGTGGGATTCACGCCAGAAGTACTCGAGTTACTGGCTGAGCTCGATCCCGTCCCCGTGAACAGGTTCATCACGGCCTGGGGATTGGCTTCAACCGCCGCTTGCAGCTGCGCGGTGTTGATCTGCAACAGCCCATACGTATTCCAGCCCGTCGTCGTTACACCCGGCGCGATGGCGCCGCTGGAAGGGCCGGTCAACGGATCAATGGGCGTGATTCCGATGGAGGCGAGCGAGTTGATGTCGGTCTGCACGCCGTTGATGTTGGCCGTCCCCTGCGACGGCAGGACAGTGGAAATGACGTTTTTCAGGTTATTCATGACCGAGCCGAGCAGCGGATCGTTCTCGAGCATGCCGGCTTGCGCCTTTTGCATCCACTCTGTCACTTGCTCGGATGTCATCTGCTGCGCCTGCGCCGCGGTCAAGGGCAGATAGTCGTAGTTGCGGATGGTGTTGTACTGGATTTGCATGTATTGCAGTGTCTCGTTGTACTGCTGCACGAAGTTGGTGATAGCCTGCACGATGGCGTTGACGTTCGTCGAAACCGTCACATTTACCGGCGTGGAGGTCACGCCGTTCAGCGAGAACGTGGTGTTGTTGAACGTCACCTGGTTGGTCGGCGACGACGACGCGTAACCGTTGATGGTGTAGTACGCGTTCTGGGCGAGTGCGAGCCCTGCGGCCTGTGCACTGCTCGCGTATGAGCTCGGGACGCCCAACACCGTCGACTGATCCTGATAGTTGGTTGGATCTGTGACACTGATCCCCGAGTACAGTGTGATGTTGGCGGCATTCGTCACTCCTGTCCCCGTGATGGGCGCATTGGCGTACACGTAGTCGACGACGAGCGACGTGGCGCCATTGGACTTCGCGGTGATGGTGAGCTGATTGCCGTTCGCCGTACCCGTCGCGCCCGTCAAGGCATTCGCCACCGCTGACGCGATGGAGGACGTCGTTTGGCCATGAATATCGATCGCGGTGATGTTGGAACCCGTCGGCGCGGGACCTTGACTGCTATCGTAAAACTCGATCTCCTGGCCCGCGACGTACAAAATATCTCCGGCGCTCGGCAGGCTATTGAACGTAATGGTGTCTGTGGTCGGCGTCGACGACGTTCCGAGCGTCTCCGGCGCGACGGTGACGCCCCCATTGACCGGCTGGTACGAGGTCGTGAAATTGCCCGCACTGCCCGTGGTGTTGGCGTTTAAAATCACCTGTGTCCCGTTCGGCGCTACGGTCGCGGTCATCAACGACGACAAGGAAGAGTTGCTGTTGACCGCGTTCGCGATGGCAGAAGCGACAGCGGCAGGCGTATTGGCCGTGCTCAAATCGATGCCAATGCCGCTCGAAGGCGCACTTTGACCTTGCGCGCTGTTGTAAAACGTGATTGGTGTCCCCGCGATGGTGAGGACATCACCGGCGTTCGGCATTTGCGTGACGTTCAGCGTCTGACTCGCCGTCTCGGCGCCGGACAGGGTGAGCGTGGATCCATTGTAGGTCGCCGTCACCCCCGTCTTCGCCGACTGCGCCGTGATCTGCGCCGCCACCGTTTGCAACGACTCGCCTTGCGCGAACGATAAGGTCACGCCGTTGATGTTGACGATGCCGCCCGCGATCCCGCCGGACGGCGACATGGTAGGATTGAGCGTCATAGGTCCGACTGCTTGTAGACCGAACAACTTCGAGAAAATGCCGCTCGAATCGTTCGAAACCTCAATCAGTGCACCGCTGCCGGTGGACGTGGTCTGCAGCACTACGCGACCTGTGTTGGCATCGTAAAAGCCGGACACACCCGCCGCCGTGTTCGACGAGATCTCCTGCAGGATGGAATTGATGGTGTCCGTCGCCGGATTTACCGTGAACGTCTGCCCGTTCAAGGTGAAGGTCAACGGCGTCGTGCTGGAAGATGTTAGTCCAAGCGGATTCGGCGAAAGCTGGTTGAT
Organism: Alicyclobacillus sp. CIJ1; assembly: GCF_057538885.1. Taxonomy (NCBI): domain Bacteria; kingdom Bacillati; phylum Bacillota; class Bacilli; order Caryophanales; family Alicyclobacillaceae; genus Alicyclobacillus; species Alicyclobacillus sp. CIJ1. The sequence goes on from NZ_BAAJPH010000117.1 coordinate 16,258, forward strand.
GGGCGTGTTGGCGTAGTTGGGATCCGTAGACAACGTAGAAGTCGACGCCAGCGTGGCTCCGGACGCGAGCTGTTGCACGGTGACGCTGTACGAGCCGTTCGGCGACAGCGTATTCGCCGACGCAGATACGAACGCGCTGTTGGACGAGGTCGTCGTGTTTTGGAGAAAGGTGGACTGCAGTTGTAACGACGACAAATTGCTCTGTAAGTCCGCCAGCGTGTTGTTGACGCGCTGGTAACTTTCCTGTTTCCACAGAGTAATTTGTCGTTGTTGCAAAAGCTGAATGAGCGGTTCGTACGCCATCTGCATGTAGCCCTGGACGATGGCGTCCGTGTTGATGCCCGAGGCCAAGCCTGAGATGCCCGTGCCGGGCGTGAAGCTCAGGGCACTGCTCGAGCTCGAGGAATTGCCGGAGGATCCGCCCATCAAGGACCCGACGTAGGTCATGCGCTTACCACCTTTCTCCTAGTTCGGGCGGGGATGGAACTAACTCCATCCCCGTTCCGCGAAGTACTCAGCCGAGCAGCTTGAGCACGAGCTGCGGCTGTTGGTTCGCCTGCGCGAGCATGGCGACGGCCGCCTGTTGCAGCACACTGTCTTGCGTGAACTGCGCCATCTCCGAAGCCATATCGGCGTCGGTGATCCCGGATTGAGCCGTGGTGAGGTTTTGAGATGCGTTGTTCAGGTTGCTAATTGTCGTCTGGAGACGATTTTGCACAGCACCCAGGTTCGCTTGCACAGTCGAAACGGTTTGAATGGCGTTATCGATCACCTGAATCGCGGCGTCTGCGTAAGCCACGTTGCTGCTAATATCGAGTGCAGCCTCCGTGTTTGGCCCGTTCGTGCCATTGTTCACGTTGTCTGATGCCGAGAATTGAGCTCCGCCGCCGGCACTCGCTCCAGCCTGGCCGGTAATGCCGAGCGCAGCAGCACTCATCCCGTTAATACCCACGTTGATGGTTTGGGTGGTGTTCGCACCAATTTGCAAGGTAATGCTATTGCCTTGCTGAACGGTAAACTGAATCTGATCCGACGTAGATGATCCCCATGTATAGCTGCCTGCATTCAAAACGATACCTTGAGTATTTCCGGCATTCGCATTGTTGCTCGCGAGTACGACTGTGCCGCCAGAGGTAATATTTCCGCTCGCGATCACGTTGCCCGACGAATCGACCAATTGAGCTTGGTCAGGCGCGCCATTCGTACCTTGCGTGACTTTAATTGTATAAGTTGCACCCTGCGTTAGACCAAACACGGACGAAATGCTCGCGTTCGTGAGCACGGTTCCTTTTTGCGTGATGTTTGCCGACTCTCCCGACAAACTCCCGTCCAGCAAATTCTGCGTGTTATACTGCGTTGTGTTTGCAATATTGTTAATCTGATCCGCCAGCTGATTGAACTCTGCTTGCAGATCCTGCCGATCCGACTGCGTGGTCGTGCTGTTCGACGCCTCGACGGCCAGCTGCCGCATCGTCTGCAGGATGCTGAGCGTCTGGTTCAGCGCGCCGGATGCGGTCTGAATCATTGAAATACCATCCTGCGCATTCTGAGAGGCTTGGTTCAAACCATTGATCTGCGCCTGCATTTTTTGCGAGATGGCATAGCCCGACGCATCGTCCGCGGCGCTATTGATTCGCTTGCCCGTGGACAGTTGCTCCAACGCGTTGTTCAGGGCGTTCGAGTTGGCGTTGAGTGCCGACAGGGCGCTCATGGCGCCGAGGTTGTGCCCGATGATCAGTCCAGACATGGAACCCTCACCCTTCGATTCAGGATTCGCCCGCGAGCCTCACGAGCGTTCACCTTCTATATCGGACGATTAGAGAGAATCTTGCATGCGCCGCGAGGCTCTCATGCGCCGGGCTTCAGAAAATTGACGAGTGACATCGGCAGCGCCTGAGCACCCACTTCCAGGCTCGCCTGTTCCACCGCCGAAATCGAATTGAGGTTCGTCAGCACCTGCGCCATGTCGGCATCGTCCACGTTGGACAGTTGCTGGGTCACGCTGTTCGATAAATCCGTCATGCGCGTCTGCATCAGCTCCGCGCGATTGATGAGCGCGCCGACGTTCGCCTGCACCGTGTTCATGTTGTCGATCACGCCGTCAAGGCTACTTAGAAGGTTGTCGACCTGCGCGTGGTCCCCGCTGTTCAATGCGTTATACAACTGTGATAGCACCGAGAACGCGTTATTCGACGCTCCCTGATCGCCGAAAAACTGGTTCCCGCTTACGGTGATAGGAAGGGTCACTCCATTCCCCAGGTCCATGTACACGTGACCGGAGTTCGTCACACTCTGCGCCGGATCGAGGCTCCCACTCACCGCACCTGGGGACATGTTGGCCGCCTGTGTAGGGTAGGGCGCCGTCGCCGTGTTCGCGCCGTTGAAGATATACTGGCCGTTGTACTGCGAGTTCCCGATGGTCACCAACTGGTCGTACAGCTGCCCCACCTCGGACGCCAGGGCCTGCATGTCGCTCGTCGTCTCCGTCGCGTTGGCCCCTTCCACGGCGAGATCGCGCGCGCGGCTCATGACGTTCTGCGCCTCGGTCATCACGCTGCTCAGGAAGTTCAGCTGCGACTGCGCGTTGGTCGCATTCTGCTGGTATTCCTGGTCAAAGTTCGTCTCCATTTGATAGATCATGACGTTCTGGACGCCGATGGGATCGTCCGCAGGCTGGTTGATCCGTTTGCCCGTGGATGCCTCGGTCTCCAACTTGCTCAACTGCTGCAGGTTGTTTTCGATGTCGTACAGCACCTGGTTGCTGAGCATGCCCTGCGTGATGCGCACGATGTCACCTCCCGTCACACGTTTTGCATCAGTTGTGTCAGCATGGCGTTAATGGCGGAGATGATCTCGGCGGATGCGTTGTACGCCTGCTGATAGCTGATGAGATTGGTCATTTCCTCGTCCATCGAGACGCCGGACACGCTCTGCTGCTGATTCGAGATTTGTTGCACCAGGCTGGTCTGGACGTTGACGTTGTTGTTAGCCTGTTGGCTCTGCAAACCCAGCTGTCCGATGACCGCCGTCCAGTAATTGCTGAGCGATCCCGTCAGCGTCTCATTCGACGAGTTTCCGAGCGGATTCGGGAACTGCATCTGCTGATTCGCCATGTTGCCGATGAGGGTCGCCAATGAACCGTCACCAGAGACGGCCACGGTGCTACCCGAATTATTCGTCGTCGACGTGGTGCCTGCCGCCAAGTCCGCGGGGCCGATGTTGACGGTGATGTTGGCGGCCGTGATAGGCTGGCCACCGGACGTCGCCGCCGAAGTGAATAGCGGCTGGCCCTGGCCGTTCTCGGAAAAACCGAGCGTTAAAAGCTCGTTCAGTCCGCCAACGTGTAGAACGGTTCCCGCCGGTAGAGACGTCGTGCCTGGATTGGCGGAAAGATAAGCCGAGAGCGTCGTCGGCTGCTGTCCGGGCACTTGGATGACCATGTTCCCGTAGTCGCTTTCCGTTTGCGGCAAGAGGTCGAGCGGTCCCAACAACGTGACCGTCATCGCTCCGAGCGTGGTTTGAATCGTCGTACCTTTCGGGATGGTGTAGGTGCCGCTCGATTCCGCAAGGTTCTGCGACTGAATCCACTCGCTCAGAGGCACCGAACCGGACGAGGTCTGCACGTACATGGAGTTGTACGGCGGGCTGTTCACGGCCGAAGCCGGGATGGTCCATGGCGAGCTCAGGGTATACGTCCCGCCCCCCGCCAGGCTCTCGGCGAAGACGTCGAGATCGTTCTGGTACGTCTGTACATCCGCGATGGAATCGAGATACCCCTGAATCTCCCCGCCTTGGCCGCTGAGCGCCGAGTCCTCAGAAGTCGCGGAACTCGAACCCCAGGGCACGATGCTCACGGCGCCTGTATCGCTCGCGATGGCCAACTGGCTGACCAGATTCGACGGCGGATTCGCGTTCGAGAAATCTGTCTTCGTACCGTCAATCACCGTGACCGGTTTCCCGTTCGCACCGGTGAAGCTGAGCGAAAACTGGTCGTACGTCACGCCGCCTTGGGTCACGGGTGTGTCCATCACCTGAAAGCTCGTATATTGCGACAGCTGGTTGAGCAGGGCATCCCGCTGATCCAGCAGATCATTCGGCTGTTCGCCCATCTGCTGCGACTTCACAATCTGGTTGCTCACGTTCGCAATCTGCTCGAGCAAACTGTTCACCTGAGAAACTGCTGTCTGAAGCGAATTTTGCAAGTTTGACTTGAGTTGGCTCAGCTGATTCGCCGTCTGATTCAGCACCTGGGCAAGTGTCTGCGCCGCGTCGATGACAGAGGTGCGCGAGCTCAAATCCGAAGGATTGCTGCCGAGCGCATCCCACGCCTGATAGAACTGGGAGAGCGCGGCCGAGATCCCGGACGACGACGGCTCGTCGAGAATCCCCGAGACCTGGTTCAACGTGCTCTGCACCACGTTGGCCTGATACAGCGCGGCGTTTTGCGCGCGGTACTGGGTGTTCAAAAAGTCGCTCTGAATGCGCTGAATCTGCATCACCTGAGCGCCCTGGCCGACCATCGACGTGTTGCCGTCCTGGCCGAGCGGCAGCGAGGGCATTTCCCCGATGTCCAAGACTTCCCGCGCATACCCGGGCGTGTTGGCGTTATCTACGTTGTGCGAAACCGTATCCACGCCGGCCTGGGACACCTCGAGCCCGCGGAGGGCCGTCTGCAATCCCAAAAACGTGCTTGGCACAAGGCTCACCTCGATCCGTCTCAGCTTTGCGCATCGATGAAATGGCCACCGCGAAACGCGTTTGCGTAGGGCCCCCTGCGAGCCGAGTCTCGAATAGCCTGGAGTACGACGTCTGAATACGCCTTGGCCTGCGCGGCGAGCGCCTGGATCTCATCCCGAAGCGCCGCGACTTCAAGAAGAGCCTGGCGGAGTTCAGAGGAGATAGAAATCAATTCGGCGCGGTGCTCCAGAAGGTCCGGATGCTCGGCCAGATCCTCCAGCCGCGCGTTTGCCGCATCCAGGCCGCGCTTAGCACAAAAGCGCGCCGTCCATGCCTGACGCCGCGCTTCAGCCTCCGCAATCGCCTGGCACAGCCGCCGCACTTCCGCCACCTGCTGTTGTGCCATCTGCGGCTTGCCTTCGATCAACGGCTGCCGCTGTTTCCTAAGCCGCAAAGCCAACTGCCGCTCCAGCGCCAAGAGTTCCCGGAGAAGCTCCACTAGCCTCTGCGGCGCCTGACGAGCTGACATGTCCACCATCGCTCACCGCTCCTTAGGCCTGAACGTCGATCACGCGGCCCTTGCGCAGCATGGCGTCCGCGAGCTGATGCAGGTCGACAGAAGCGCCGGACTTCATCTGGGCCTTCAGCTCGTCCAGCTTCGACTGCCGGGATTCGTGCGTCCCGCTGGATGCCTTGGCCGGCTCCTGCGCTCCGTTGTGGACGCGCGTATATGGAGATGGGTAGGCTGCCGAACCGAGTCCGGAGATCTGATAAGGTCCACCCACGAAAACTCACCGCCTCATTCGCTCACGCTTCAACTGACTCTACGGATTACATCGGAAAAGGGAGCGACTTCTTGCATGCTACACGGCATCAACTTCCGTCTTCATCACGCGTCAACAGAGCCTTGAGTTTCGCCAGCGCTTGCTTGTGAATCCGCGACGCCTGAGACTCGCTCAACTCGAGCACGTAGCCGATTTCTTTGAAGGTCAAGTCCTCCTGGTAATACAGATAAAGAAGCTGCTGTTCTCGCTGCGTCAGTTGCGCCAACGCCTCCACCAGCCGGCCCTTCTCCTCCTGCGCGAGGAAATGCAGTTCGGGTTGCCCTCCGGCTTCGTCTTCAGGTTCCGGCCAGTCTCCCTGTTCCACCAGGGCGTCCAGCGACGTCGACTCCCTCACGCCCGTTTCCACGTACCACTCCGACAATTGGGAGACTTCGATGTTCAGCTCGTCGGCCAGTTCCTGCATCGTCGGCTGGCGCAGAAGCCGTTGCGCCAATCGCTCCTCCGCCCGCCGGATGTCCCGGTATTTGTCCCGGACGGATCGCGACTCGTTCCGCTGCTTAGAGATCTCGTCCAGCATGGCGCCGCGCACAAACATCTTGGCGTACGCGCCGAACGCCCTGTTGCGCGTTTCGTCGAACGACGCCGCCGCGCGGTACAGGGCCAGAACGCCCGTCTGGACCAGATCCGCCCATTCCAGCCCAACCGCCTCCGCCTGTTTCACGAGCTGATGAGCGCAGCGGTAGACGAGCGGCATGTGCTGCTCAATTCGCTCCTGTTCCCGTTGACGGTTCCATGCCTGATACGCTTCATACGTCCGATGCAACGCCCATCCACCCTCGTCCACAGGAACCCAAGGTTGATATCGCGAAGCCCCCTATGAATGCCGAGACCCGTCGGATCGGCTGTAAAAGCCCTTGTCCCCATGCTTGTTGCCCGAATCCTGACCGTGGACGTGCTTGTCTAGTTCTCTCGCCATCTCCTTCGCGCAGTTCGCGCAGAGCCTGCCCGACTGCGTCGGCGTGCCACAGCGCTCGCACGGGTACACCATGTTCGGGTTGTTGCGCAACAAGAGCCGCCCGTCGCGGATGAATTGGACAATCTCGTCATACGACACGTCCGTCCCGTTCGCGACTTCGTAGATGTTGGCGAGTGGGTGTTGGCGCAGATACGCCCGGATGGTCGCGAGTTTCTCGTCCTCGTCTTTGACGCACGCCGGACAGATGTCGCGCCCCACGCGGTTGAAGAGCCTCCCGCATCGGCGGCAATTGGCAATGGCCACGGTCATCCCTCCACCGTCATGATTCGCGGTTCCTCGACAAAATCCTGCCACGCCATCGCCGAACGCCATCGTCGGGATTGCCGGTCGCCACGCCATCGCCGCCAGGCCGCATCTCCGCCGGCCTACCCGCGGCCGCCACGCCCTCACTCCACCCGCGCCATCACGACGGCGTGCACCGCGCCCGCACCCGCCCCGTACAGCGCCTGGGCGCACGTCACGAGCGTCGCCCCTGTCGTCATCACGTCGTCCACAAGCAGCACGCGCCGGCCCCGAATGGCACTGGGGTTCGCGGCGACAAACTGGCCCGCGAGTTCGCGCAGGCGGCGGGATTTGTCTTTCGAGGTCTGCGAGCGGGTATGGCCAGATGTGCCGAGGCGCGCAAGCGCTTGCGCACACGGCAACCCTTCCGCGCGGGCGAAGGAGGAGGCCACGAGCAGGACGTGATCGTACCCCCGCATGCGGAGCCTGTCCGGCGCGGTCGGCACGGGCACCACGACATCCGCCGTTGGATGGGCGCCACGCGTGGCGGCGAGCGCAGAGGTGAAGAAAGGGGCGATCTCGACGACGCGATCGTACTTGTACGCGCGGATAAGCGTGCGGACGAAGTGATCGTAGACGAGGGCGCTCGCGACCATCATCGGGCGCCCGGCGGCGCGAAGCCGGGTATGTTGCACCCGGATGGGCACGAGCGCGAGATTTTGCTGGCAGAAGGCGCAGAGCCGCCCCATCGCGCCACGCTTCCCGGGTGGGGACTCGGCGAGCTCGGGCGGGATGAGTCGGCTGCAAACGGGGCAAAGTTCATCATTCGAGGGAAAAATCCAGTTGAGCGTCTGCCGCACGAAGCGTTGCACGAGGAACGACGGCGTGTACGCGCGAGGCACGGGCGCGCCTCCCCTCCGATTAGGCCATCACGGCCGCGCGTCGAGCCTGGAGAGCGTGAACCAGAAGTCGCTCCCCTTGCCCTCCTCGCTCTCGACGCCGACCTCGCCGCCGAGCGCGGTGACGATGTGCTTGACGATGGCGAGCCCGAGTCCCGTCCCGCCGGAGGCCCGGCTGCGGTCCTTGTGCACGCGGTAAAACCTCTCGAACACCCGCGGCAAGGACTCCTTGGGAATCCCGATGCCGTTGTCCTTCACGTGCACCTTCACCCGATCCACCAGGACGTCCCAGGTGACACAGACGCGGCTCTTGGGCGGCGAGTAGTGGATGGCATTCGTCAGCAGGTTGAGAAACACCTGCAGCAGGAGATCCGGCTCGGCCCAGACGTGCAGGCGCTGCTCGCGCGGCAACTCGATGGTGATTTCCTTTTCGTCCGCGACAGGCCTGACGCGATCCACGGCGCGCACGAGCACCTCGTACAGGTCCACGGCGACGGGATCGACGTGACTGTCGCTCGCCTCGAGCTTCGAGAGCTCGAGCAGGTCCGAGACGAGGTTGCCCATGCGGAGCGACTCCTCATAGATGGTGCGCAGAAACTTTTCGCGCGCCTCCTCGTCCACTTCGCCGTCGAGCAGCGTCTCGGCGAAGCCGCGAATCGCGGCGATGGGCGTCTTCAGCTCGTGCGAGACGTTGGCGACGAAGTCGCTCCGCATGCGCTCGAGGCGGCGCCACTCGGAGACATCGTTCACGAGCATGAGCACGTCGTGCCGACCGTCGGCCTTACTGCGCATGCGGGGCGCCGCAGAGATGGGCACGAGGCGCACGGCGACGGTGACGCCCTCGCGGATCTGGAACTCCCCGGACCAGGGCGTGCCGAAGAGAAGGGCGTGATCAATCGCCGAGCCGAGCTGGTAGTTGCGGAAGACGGTCCAATGGTCCCGGTCCTTCCACTGCTCCGCGGGCCGGCGGAACAGACGTTCGGCGGCGTGATTGACCATCTGCACCTGGCCGTCGCTTCTCAGGTAGATGACGCCAGTGGTCATGTTCTGCAGGATATGCCGAAGAATATCCCGCTCCTGCGACAGATCCGCGAGCGTCTCCTGGATGCGCTCGGCCATGCGGTTGAAGTGGCGGAAGATGGCGATCTCGGCGGGGCGGCTCCGATACTCGTACATGCGCACGTCGTAGCGGCCCTGAACGATGGCGTCCATGGCGTCGAGCAGGTAGCGCCGGAGGCTGCGAAACCAGCTCATCTGCCAGATTGCGAACAGCCCGCCGATGGCGAGGCCGACGCCGAGCCCGATGGCAAACGCGATCATGACCCGGACGTGCCTTCCGTGAACTTGTATCCAATGCCCCGCACGGTGCGAATGTACTTGGGATTCTTGGAATCCTCCTCAATCTTTTCGCGAAGATGCGAGACATGGACGTCGACGATGCGGGTGTCCGTGGCCGCGCTGTAGCCCCAGACCCGGTCCAGAAGCTGATCTCTCGACAGCACGTGCTCCGGATTCTCCATGAAATATTGCAGAAGTTCGAATTCCTTGGGCGTAAATTCCACGAGTTGCCCCCGTACCCGGACCTCGTGGCGCGCCACGTCCATCACGATGTTGCCCGCGCGCAGCACCTTTCCGCTCGATGCGGGCTGGGTATCCTCTTCTCGGCTCTCGGTGCGGCGCAGCACCGCCCTGGCTCGCGCGACGAGCTCCCGCGGGCTGAACGGCTTGGTGACGTAGTCGTCCGCGCCGAGCTCGAGGCCGAGCACGAGATCCACCTCCTCGTCCCGCGCGGTCAGGAGGATGATGGGGATCTTGACGCCCTCCTGGCGCAGACGCCGGCACACTTCGAGGCCGTCCATCCCCGGCAGCATCAGGTCGAGCACGACGAGATCATACTTCGACGCACCCTGCTTCAGCTTCTCGTACGCGACGCGGCCGTCGTCCACCGTTTCCACGTCAAACCCCGAGCGACTGAAGTTGTATTCCACCAAGGTGCGAATGGACGCCTCGTCGTCCACCACCAACACGGTAGGCACACGTTTTCCCTCCGCTCACTGGTACTGGCCTTATTGTAGCAAGAAGCGACAGACCGAGGCCACGATCAGGATGGAGAATTCCTTTGAATCTTGTCAAATCCATGCCAATATGTGAAACTTAATTCGGAAGCTAGAGGAAGTGGGTGTGGACGTGTCGATAGGAGAAGCCATCCGAACCCTCCGCACAGCGCGCGGACTGAGCCAGGCGGATCTGGCGGATGATCTCGCCAGCCCAGACCTGATCGACGAACTCGAATCGGGCCGAGCCCTTGCACCGTACCCGCTCCTCATCCGAGTGGCGGATCGCCTCGGCGAGCCCATCGACAAGCTGGTGGCCGGCGCGGATCCGCACGCCCTGCTCCAGGCGGCCATCCGCGTCGCCCAGTACGACGTGGCCGCGGGACACCCGCATCGCGCGCGCGACATCCTCACGCATTTGCCGGAGGCGTCGTTCCACACGCGCAGCCTGAGTGAATACCGGCTCGCGCTCGCGCGCGCCCTGCGAGGCCTCGGCGAAGAGGAAGAGGCGGTGGCGCTGCTCATCCCGCTCGCCGAGGCGGCGCAAGGCGCGAACGATCCGCGCATCGCGTTTTACGCCTTGCGGGAACTCGGCTTTGCGGAGTGCGATCGCGGCAACGTCCCCGGCGCCGTGCGCCTGTGGAAGGACGCCCTCGCGCGCGTCGACGCCCTTGCGGCCACGCACGCCATTCCGTCGCACGAGCTCCACGCGCTGGCGCTGGAACTGTACCTCCACCTCGACGATCTCGACCCCCACGACGAGGGCTTCGACATCCCGTGGCGGCGCACGAGCTTCGATCCGCAGCCGCGCCTGCGGGCCGAATTTTCGCCTGCGGACGCCGCGCTGCCGGTGTCCAAGCCCCCATCGGCGCCTACGGATAGGCCCTACCTCGCCGCGGCGGAGCGGATGGCAGCCTCGGCGCCGGCGCTTTTCGTCGTGTCCGAACAGCTCATCGCGGACGCGCTGTGTCACCTCGCCGTCGATCCCGCGCAGGCGAAGGCGCTCGCGGAGCAGGCATCGACCCTGCTGTTTGTCGGCCGGCTCGCCGAGGCCCAAGCGTCACTGCACGCGCGCCTGTTTGCGAGGGACCGTGCCGCGGTAAGCTTGTCCACCCGGCTCCGGCACGCGTACCTCATGACCGCCGTCTCGCCCGGGCGCGATCTCGCCGCGTTCGCCGACGAGATCGCCCGCCTGTTGGACGAGGGGGAGATCGACCGCGCAACGACCTTACTCGAAAGCGCGCAGGCCATTGCGGCCGAACTGCCAGACCTTGAGGACCTCACCGCGAAGCGGGCGCGGCTTAAGCTCAACCTCCTCGACATGGAGGCCGCCTACGCCAAGCGGCCGCGCGAGCGGGCGTCGCTGCGCAAACGGCTCATCGCGTACGAGCAGTCGTTCCCCGAGTGGGGCGATGCAGCCCTCCACCGCCGGGCCTGCCAGCTGCTCATCCGCTGGCTCGCGGAGGCGCGCGAGTTCGAACTCGCGCTTCGCTATGTGCAGAAGCTCGACGTGTTGAGCCGCGAGCCGCGCCCGCCGGTGCCGTTTGTCTTCTGACTCAAAGCGCGGCGCAGGTGCGGATGACGTCGCCCACCACGTGGATCACGTGGACGCGCACGTCCGGCGCGGAGCCCAGGCGGATGGCGGCCACCTCTCGGTCCGCCTCCGCCCTGTTCGCCACCGCGAGATACACCACTTCGCAGGCCATCTTCGGCGCCAACCGCTCGACGATGGCCCGCGCCTCATCCGCAGGCGCCACGTCGATCACGACCACGCGAGATATCGGGCGCCGCCACCGCGCACAAGCCCTCCGCAACACGCCCTCCACGGCGCCGCCGCAGCCCTCGGCCACCAGGACAAGCCACTCGCTCTCCTGCGACCCAGCCGTCGCCCCGCCCGCCCATCGTCCCGCCAGCGCGCATGCCAAATACACGACCACCGCCGCGGCAAACGCTATCGCCACCCACATGCGGGCTCACCCCCTTGCCCCAGCGTATGCACCGGAGCGAGAGGGGGCCCTTGCGGCCTTCCACTTTCAAAGCTGATCCGGCAGGATCCACCGCTCCCTGTACGCGTGCAGCACCGCCTGGCTCCTGTCCGACACGTGGAGCTTCGCCAGAATGTGCGACACGTGATTTTTCGCCGTCTTGAGCGTGATGTGAAGCGACTCCGCAATCTGTTCATTCGACTTGCCCGCGGCCATCTGGCACAGCACGTCAAACTCGCGCGCCGTCAGAAGGTCCTTCCATCCGTCGTTCGGCTTGGCGTACCGTTCGATCTCGCCGAGCACCGCGCGCATCACCTGCGGGTGCACCATGGCGCGGCCCTCGTGCGCCTCGCGGATGGCGCGCAGCAGGTCCTCCATCGGCGCGTCCTTCACGATGTAGCCGCTCACCCCTGCACGCACCGCCTCGAGCACCACGGGCGACTGCTCGTGCATGGTCAACACCACAATTTTTGGGCGCCAGGCGAGCAGAGGCGCGGCCTTGAGCACGCAGAGGCCGTCGACCTCAGGCATCGTGATGTCAAGCAGCAGCACATCCGGGCGTACATGCTCGACGTCGCGCAACACCTCGTGGCCGTTCGCCCAAACGGCCACCACCTCGATATCCGATTCGTACGCCAACAAGTCCGCCAAGGTCAGGCGGTATTCCGCATTGTCGTCCGCAATGGCAACGCGGATGGGCAGTTCGTTGGTCATTCCATCCCCCTTGTTCAAAGCAACCCCGAATGTCCAATCTCTTGCACTTGATGATACCAGATTCCCGCCCAGGCGCGCGCGACGGCAAAAAAATGCCCTCCGGCATAAGGCCGGAAGGCACACATCATGGGGTGTAAGGGTGATGTCACATACATTCGATGCCAAAAGCGGTGTTTGTGAGGGTCCACTGGCGCCGCGACAAACTTTTGTCAGCGCCGGCAACGCGCTCGGCTCGCCGCTCAGCTCAGCGCGAGGCGGCGGATCTCCTCCACCTTGTCCGTGCGCTCCCACGGGAGATCGATGTCCGTGCGGCCGAAGTGGCCATACGCCGCCGTCTGGCGGTAGATCGGCCGGCGCAGGTCGAGATCGCGAATGATGGCCGCCGGGCGAAGGTCAAACACCTCGCGGACAATCTCGACGATTTTCTCGTCGCTCACCTGCCCGGTTCCGTAGGTGTCCACCGAGATGGACACGGGCCGCGCGACGCCGATGGCGTACGCGAGCTGGATCTCGCACTTCCTTGCGAGCCCGGCCGCGACGATGTTCTTCGCGACGTAACGAGCCGCATATGCGGCGCTGCGGTCGACCTTCGTCGGATCCTTGCCCGAGAAAGCGCCGCCGCCGTGGCGCGCGTACCCGCCGTACGTGTCGACGATGATCTTGCGGCCCGTGAGCCCAGCGTCGCCCTGCGGCCCGCCAATCACAAACCGGCCCGTCGGGTTGATGAGATACTTCGTGTTCTCGTCCAGCCACTCCGGCGGGACAATCGGGCGAATGACGCGCTCAATCATGTCGCGTTCGACGGTCTGAAGCGTGGTCTGCTCGTCGTGCTGCGTGGAGATGACAATCGTGTCCACCCGCACGGGCCGATCGCCCTCGTACTCGATGGTCACCTGCGTCTTGCCGTCGGGCCGCAGGTAGGTGAGCTCGCCGCTCTTCCGCACTTCCGCGAGGCGGCGCGCCAGCCGGTGCGCGAGCGAGATGGGCAGCGGCATGAGTTCGGGCGTCTCATCGCACGCGAAGCCGAACATGAGCCCCTGATCGCCCGCGCCGATCTCGTCGATCTGCGCGTCCGTCATGTGCCGAACCTCGAGGGCGCGGTCCACGCCTTGGGCGATGTCCGGCGACTGCTCGTCGATGGACGTGATGACGGCGCACGTCTCGGCGTCGAACCCGAATTTCGCGCGGGTGTAGCCAATCTCCGAGATGGTGCGGCGCACCACCTTCGGGATGTCCACGTAGCAGTTGGTGGTGATCTCGCCGATGACGAGCACAAGCCCCGTCGTCACGGACGTCTCGCACGCGACGCGCGCGAGCGGATCATATGTCAAAATCTCGTCCAACACCGCGTCGGAGATCTGATCGCAAATCTTGTCCGGGTGGCCTTCCGTCACGGATTCCGAGGTAAACAGGCGTCGCTGTGCCAATCTGGAGCCTCCTTTGGCGCACAGAGGATTTGGCAAGCCAGGGGATCCCGCTTGTCCATCGCAAAACAAACCTTATCGTAGTCGATGGCCTCTGGGCAGTCAAGGATTTTTCCTTGACAATGTTGAGGAAGGCTGCGATCACGGCGCCTCGCGCTTCGCCGGCGACGAGATGACCTTCAAGGCGAACCTCGGCAGCGCGAGTTGTCGCCGAAACCGCCTGGGCTCCGTGATGAGCCGGTACAGCCACTCCAGGTTCATGCGGCGAAACGCCTCTGGGGCCCGGCGCACGGTGCCGCCCCAGACGTCGATGGAACCGCCCACGCCCATTCCCACGAGCGGCGGTAGCTTCCCCATCACGTCTCGCAGGAACAACTCCTGACGCGGTTGCCCCATTCCAACGAGCAAAAGATGCGGGCGAAACGCTCGGATCTCTTCGAGAATCCGCCCAAGATCCGGATGCTGAAAATACCCGTGATGTCCCGCAAACGCGTGCGCGGGGTACTCAGCCCTGAGTTTCCCCAGGCACGCAGCGAGCGACGATTCGGTGGCCCCGAGCAGGTACACCCTGAGAGGCCGATTTCGCCGCATGGCCTCGGACAGCACCTGAGGCACGAGTTCCACGCCTGTCACGCGCTCGGGCACTGGGCGCCCCTGCCTGCGAGCTGCCCAGACGACGCCGATGCCGTCTGCGGTGACGAGATCGGCCGAATTGACGAGGCGCAGGAGCGCCTCCTGGCGCTGGCACTGCATGACAAATTCCGGCCCCGCCGTCACCACCAGGTGATGGCCGCCGTCCTCCGTCCAGAAGAGGATCTTCTCCACCGCCTCCGCCATGGTGACGCGGTGGAACCTGACGCCGAGCACGTCCACGACGTCCTTGGCAAATCCCTGCACAGCCACTGGCCTATGCCCCCATCATTCGTTGACGTGTGCCGCCCCGCTCGCCCGGCCGCACCCTCACGCCAGCAACCGGCGCACGGCAAGCTCCAGCGCGATGGCCACCAGGCTGATGGCCGTGCACGCAAGCATGACGCTGGCGATGACGAGGTGAACTACGCGCACCAACCGCGCCTTCACCGTTCCGCCTCCCCGCCCCATCCAGTTGGCCACCATCATGGCCAGTTTCGGGCGAACCTAAACCTCCTCGGCGCCCTGGGGCGCAAGCCGCCGCCGATTCGCCGCGATCACGGCCGCGTTCAGGAGCAGAAGCGCCATGGTCACGTAGAACACCGAGCGGATCCCGTACATCGCGGCGACCTGCCCACCGATGAGCGGCCCGACGAGGTTGCCGAAGAAGGTCGCGCTCGAGT
Organism: Alicyclobacillus sp. CIJ1; assembly: GCF_057538885.1. Classification (NCBI taxonomy): domain Bacteria; kingdom Bacillati; phylum Bacillota; class Bacilli; order Caryophanales; family Alicyclobacillaceae; genus Alicyclobacillus; species Alicyclobacillus sp. CIJ1. The sequence continues at coordinate 31,367 of NZ_BAAJPH010000117.1, forward strand.
TCAGGCCATACGCGGTCGCCTGCTTGTCTTCCGGCGCGAGCTTGCGCACGAGCGCCTGCAGCGACGGCAGCATGCCGCCGACAAAGAGCCCTAACAGAAACCGGCCGATCAGCAGAAGCCAAAGCGCCTGCGCGAGAGCCTGCGGCACAAACGCGCAGGCGGCGCCGAAGAGCGCGAGCAGCAGGACCCGCTCTTGTCCGACGCGATCGCCCACCCGTCCCAAAGTCGGCGTGCCGATGAGATTCGCAATGCCGCTCGTCGCCACGACAAGCCCTGCGGCAAGGGTGAGGTGCGCGCCGTGGTAGATGCTGCGAGTGAAGATGGTCACAATGGGCTCGATGCTCATCATGGCGAGCTGAGTCATGAACGAGCCGAGAAATACCGGCCAGAGCCCCACGAGGCTTTTCCAGGATCCCCGGGCCTTCGCCCGCGCTCGCCGCGCCCCTTTCGGCTCGTGCACGAACAGGAGCACGATGAGGCTCGCCAGAACGAGCATCGCGCCCGTGAAGAAGAAGCAGCCGCGAAAGCCCAGCCACTCAGCCAGAAGCCCTCCCACGAGCGGCCCGATGAGAGATCCGGCGATGTTGCCAGTCTGAAGCGTGCCGAGCGCGCGCCCGGCGTTCTCCGCCGGGGTCACCGAGGCCTGAAGCGAGATGGCCATGGCGATGAACCCGGAGAAGACGCCGTTCACGAGCCGGAGAACTAAAAGTTGCCACGGGGCCCCGACGAGCCCCATGAGCGCCGTCATCACGCCCATGCCGAAGCCGGCGCGCAACAGCATCGGCTTGCGCCCATACCGGTCCGCGAGCGAGCCCCAGATGGGCTGAAACATGAACGAGGTGACGAACTGCGCGGAAAAGACCCAGCTCGCCCAGTGATCGATGCTCCGCTCCGTGTGGAGCCCGAGCTCGGCCAGGTAGAGCGGAATGAACGGGATGATCTGGCTCATGCCTGCCGCGGCGCAGAAGTTCGCGCACCACAGGATGACGAGCGTCCGCCGCCAAGCCGTCATTCCATGCGCGCCCTCGCCGTGAGCGCCTGGACCAGCTTGTCCAACAGCTCGTCCCGCTCTGCCTCGCTCCTTCCGCGCACGCCGAAGTACATCTTCATCTTCGGCTCCGTGCCCGACGGGCGAATGGCCGCCCAGTGACCGCCTTCAAAGATAAATTTCTGCACGTCCGATACCGGCAGCGTCAAGGGCTCCACGCGATCCGTCCCCGGGAAGCGCCGCTCCCTCGCGAGATAGTCCTCCACGGCGACGAGCGCGAGCCCCGGCACTTCGAGCGGGCGCTCCCGCAGATCCTGGAGCGCGCGCTTCATGCGCTCCACGCCGTCGTGGCCCTCGAGCTCCACGTTGACGAGCTTGTCCCCGTACCAGCCGTATTGCTCATACAAGGAGCGCAACACATCCACGAGCGTCCGGCCGTGCGCCAGGTGCCAGGCCGCCATCTCGGCGATGACGAGCGCGCCCTGCACGCCGTCCTTGTCGCGGACGATGGGCGACACGAGGTACCCGTAACTTTCCTCGTACCCGGCGAGCAGGCGATAGGTCCCGTCCGCCTCGTGGCGCGTGACGCGATCGCCAATGTACTTGAAGCCCGTGAGCGTCTCTTCCACATGAACGCCGTACGATTCCGCGATGTGCTTGCCCATGTCGGACGTGACAATGGTCTTGAACACGATGGGCGGAAGTTGAGCCCCGCCCGTGTCGCGATGACGCTCGCACAGGTAGTGGACGATGAGCGCGCCCACCTGGTTGCCGGTCAAAAGCTGCATGCGCCCGGACGCGTCGCGCACGGCGATCCCGACGCGATCGCAATCGGGGTCATTGCCCATGACGAGATGCGCGCCGACCTCCTCCGCGAGCTTCACGCCGAGCGAGAGCGCCTCCTGTTCCTCCGGATTCGGGCTCTTCACCGTCGAGAAGTCGCCGTCCGGCTGGACCTGCGCCTCGACGAGGTGGACGTCCGTGTAGCCCGCTGCAGAAAGCGCCTCTCGCACCGGGATGTTGCCCGTGCCGTGAAGCGGCGTGTAGACGATGGACAGGCGGGATCGCTCGTCGCCAAGGCGCGGATCCCGGACTTCGCGCACCACCGCCTCGACGTACTTTGCGCGAAGCGACGCTGGAATGAGGGCGAAAAGTCCGCGCGCCTCCGCCTCGTCCCGAGCCAGGTGCGGAACCGCGAATAGATCCTGAATCGTCTCCATACGCGCCTTGATGTCCCGGGCGTCGTCCTCGAGGATCTGCCCTCCGTGCTCGTTGTACACCTTGTAGCCGTTGTACTTGGGCGGGTTGTGGCTGGCGGTGATCATGACGCCCGCCGCGCAGCCGAGATCGCGAACGGCAAACGAAAGCTCCGGGGTCGGGCAGACGACCGGCATCAGATGCGCCCGGATGCCGTACGCCGCGAGCGTCAGGGCCACAGCCTCGGCGAACGTGGCGGAGTTGTGCCGCACGTCGTAGCCAATGGCCACGCCTCGCGTAGCCGCGTCCTCGCCAAAGCGCTCCTTCAAGTGAAGCGCCAGGCCCGCCGTGGCGCGCCGCACTGTGTACACGTTCATCCGGTTCAGCCCCGCGCCCATGATGCCGCGAAGCCCACCCGTGCCAAAATCGAGGTCCGTTCCGAAGCGTTCCTCGATCTCGGCATCGTTGCCGCGAATGCGCTCGAGTTCCGCGCGGAGATCCTCAGGCAGATGCGGTTGTTGCAACCACTGTTCATACGCCTGCTGCGCCTTTGTCACCGTTTCCATCCCTCCCAAATTCCGCGCTCCTACGCGCGGCGAATTCATACGCCCCCAGTCACCTGGTTGAAGAACGTGAGGACTTCCGCGAAGGCCGACCGCGCCGCCCGCGGATGGTAAGACGCCCGCGTGTCGTTGAAGAACGCATGATGCGCGCCTTCGTACACGCGGTACTGAAAGTCCTTCCCCGCCTTTTTCATCTCTTCGGCAAACGCCGGAACCGCGTCCGTGATGCGCGGATCGAGCGATGCGTAGAAGCCGCGCACCGGGCACTGGATGTTAGGAATGCGGTCCGCGCTCGGAGCCTGCCCGTAAAAAATGACCGCGCCCGCGAGCTTCGCATCGAGCGTCGCCAGCCTCGCGGACAGGCCGCCGCCCATGCAGAACCCAACGGAGACCACCGGTTGCCCCTTCGTCATGGGGTACGTGTCCCGCAAAAAGCTCGCGGCAGCCAGCAGATGGTCGTTGTACGCGTCCAGATTCAAACCGCCGAACAGCTGTCCAAACGTGTGGCGAACCGTCGTCCGCTCCGGCTCGGGCAGCGTCTCCAGGGCGCGCTCTCGCTCGGACGCGTCGTGCCACGCCTGAGGCGGTACCGAATCCAGAAACCGCTTCACCGCCTCGATGGCCTCCGGCTCAAGTCCCGGCTTGCGCTTCCCGCCTTCCGCGTACAGATCCGGCGCGAGCGCCACGTACCCTGCCCGGGCAAACCGCTCCACGACGTCCCGGATGTGGTCGTCCACGCCCCAGATCTCCTGAAGCACGATGACGGCCGGTTGTCCATCCGACAACCTGTCGTGATGGGCCAAATACCCCAAATACTTCCCGTTTTCGCCGTATCGAACCCATTCCGTGTGCAGTGCCACGTTTGCCACCTCCACGGTTATTGTGTCACAGTGAGAGGAGAGGCTCAACATGGAAGCGTATGGATTCCACTGCACAGAGGAGGTAAAACATGGACACCATGCGCACGGCCGCCGTGATCACCGTGAGCGACTCCGCGAGTCGAGGCGAGCGCCAAGACGAGAGCGGGCCGCTCCTCGCATCGTTGCTCCGCGAGGCGGGGTTTGACGTGCGCCACGCCGTCGTGGTGCCGGACGATCGCGCCCGCATCGCCGCGCGCCTGCGCGCGCTCGCGCTCGAAGGCGTGCATCTCGTCGCCACCACAGGCGGGACGGGCCTCGGCCCGCGCGACGTGACGCCGGAGGCGACGCGGGACGTGATCGAGCGGGAGATCCCGGGCATCGGCGAGGCGATGCGCGCCTCCGCCTGGCCCAACAAGCCGCACGCCATGCTCTCCCGCCAGACGGCTGGCATCCGCGGCCAGACGCTCATCGTCAACTTCCCGGGCAGCCCCCGCGCCGTGGAGGAGGGGTTCCAAGTGATTGCGCCCATTCTCCGCCACGCGCTCGATCTCGTCACAGGCATCACCGAGCATCGGCCAAACTGAAGCGTCAGAGGGCCTGGGGACAAGCCTCAGCCCTCGCGCGTGTACTCGCGCCCCATCTCCTCCGCGCGGACGGCCGCCCGCCTCACCGCCTCGACGATGGCTTCATACACCCCGCGCGACTGCATCACCTCGACGCCGGCGTGGGTGGTGCCGTTCGGCGACGTCACGCGGCGGCGCAATTCGCTCGGGCTCAGATCCCACTCGCGCAGAACGTGCGCCGTACCGATGACCGTCTGCACCAGAAGCTTTCGCGCGAGCTCCGGGGCGAAGCCGAGTTCCACGGCCGCCTGTTCCATCGCCTCGAGAAGGTAGCTGATGAACCCTGGCCCGCTGCCGGAAAACGCGGTGGCCGCGTCCATCAGTCCCTCCTCAATCTCCACCACCTGCCCGAGGCCGGCCAGCATCTCGAAGACGCGGCGAAGCTTGTCCCGCGGCACCGTCGAAGGCGCCGACAGCGCGATGGCGCCCATGCCAACCGCCACCGGCACGTTCGGCATGGTGCGGATGATGTACGGATGCCCTCCCGTCGCGCGCTGCATGGCTTCAATGGGAATGCCTGCGGCAAACGACAAGAGCACCTGATCCGACAGATAAGGCCGCAGTTGCTTTAAAACCTCCATCATGTCGTACGGCTTCACCGCGAGAATGACGAGGTCCGCGTCCGCCGCCCGCGCCATCGAGTCGGCGGGCGTGATGCCATACCATTCGCTCAATTCCAATAATCGCTCGCGGCGCGATCGGTTGCAGACGAAGATGTCCCGCGGATCGATCACGCCCTCTTCCACGATCCCTTTGATAAACGACTCGGCCATCGAACCGGCGCCGAGGATAAAAAGCCGCTTCAACCCTCCACCTCCCGTGGGCGCGCGGTCATTGCGACCGGTCCACGTCCGTCAAAAACCGCACGGTTTCCCGAATGACCTCGGCCTCCCAGTGCCGGTTGTTGAACGTGTGATCCGCCTCTTCAATGAGATGAAGCCGCGCGCGCTCGCCGTAGACTTCGTTCTGGTACTTTAGGGACACCTCGTACGGGACGGCCTGATCCTCCATCCCGTGGATGATGAGCACCTTGCCGCGAAACGGCTTGGCTCGCTCAAACGCGTCGATTTGTTTGAGATCTTCGTACAGTCGACGGCCCACGAGATTCCCGCCGAGATCCACGACGTCCGCGTCGGCTGCAGCGCCGAGCGCCTCTGCCTGCTTCTCTGCGATATCGGCCATGTTGCCCGCCGGCGCAAGCAGCACGAGCTTATCCACTTTGTCCGGCTCGTCTCCAGCCACGATGGACGCGACGTAGCCCCCCATGCTGAGGCCGATAAGGCTTACGCGGTCCGGGTCAATGCGGGGATCTCGTCTCACCCAGTCCAAGATGGCCTTCGCGTCTCGGATCTCCGAGGAAGCCGTCATGTCTTGAAACTCACCGTCGGAGTCTCCGCTACCGGCGAAATCGAGGCGGAACGCCGCCACGCCCTCGGCCTCGAGCGCGCGGCTGAGTTTGACGAACAACTGATGAGGCTCGATGTGAGTTCCCGTAAAGCCGTGAAACAAAATCGCGGCAGGCACGGGTCGGTTCGCTGACTCGTCCGGCACGTGCTCCATCCCGCGAAGGACGAGCCCTTCCACTTCGAGCTCGACGGCTCTCTGCATCCCAACACGCTCCCTTGACGGAATCGCCATGGATTTCCCCGAATGGGACAGTTTCCGCACACCATGTTACCACGAAACCGCCGGTCACGCTGGCCACCGCGGACGCAAAAAATCTACGGCGAAGACTTGACTTCACGCGCGGGACCATGGTAATGTACTGAGTGCGCGCGGGACCATCTTCCTCGATGGAACACCGGCGCAGGTCGCGGAGGGGTACCAAAGTGGCCAAATGGGGCGGACTGTAAATCCGTTGCGTAATGCTTCGCAGGTTCGAATCCTGCCCCCTCCACCAGCCCAACGCTTTGGCGTTGGGGTTTGCTTTCCCTTTGATCTTGTGTGGTGAGTGTGGCGAAGGGGTTAACGCACCGGATTGTGGTTCCGGCATGCATGGGTTCGAATCCCATCACTCACCCCAAATGCTGGGGAATAGCCAAGTGGTAAGGCAGCGGTTTTTGGTACCGCGATCGAAGGTTCGAATCCTTCTTCCCCAGCCATTCACGGCGCAGCGAGGACGCGCCCTTCGGCGCCGCCGGGGGCGCGTCCTTTGTGGGGGTATAGCTCAGTTGGGAGAGCACCTGCCTTGCAAGCAGGGGGTCGTCGGTTCGAATCCGGCTACCTCCACCACCCGTTCCTCGATAGCTCAGCGGTAGAGCATCCGGCTGTTAACCGGAGGGTCGCAGGTTCGAATCCTGCTCGGGGAGCCAGCTCGGCCCCATGGTCAAGTGGTTAAGACACCACCCTTTCACGGTGGTAACGGGGGTTCGAATCCCCCTGGGGTCACCAGTGCCCAGGCATGTTCCATGCCTGGGCGTCCGTTTCTCCAACAGGCCATCGCGGCAAAGCGGCGCGGGGTGGAGCAGTCGGCAGCTCGTCGGGCTCATAACCCGAAGGTCGCAGGTTCGAGTCCTGCCCCCGCAACCATGCGGCTCGGTAGCTCAGTCGGTAGAGCAGAGGACTGAAAATCCTCGTGTCGGCGGTTCGATTCCGTCCCGAGCCACCACTCGTTTTTCCCTCAACGCCTTCGGACCAGGTTGTACGCCACAGGCCCTTCCGGCGTCTGGATGACGTCAAACGCGACGTGATCGCCCGGGCGCACATGGCCCAGTCCGGGACAATCTGCGGCGTCAAACGGCAAATCCCCTCCCCCGTGCACGCGGAGTATCCCTTGTCGGCCATTCGGATGCACCAGGCAAATGACGCCCCGCTGCATCGTTGCACCCCCCTCCTTTTCCCGCGCGTGTCGTCTACAATATTCCCGTTCCATCGCGATTCCCTTCGATCACGCTTCAGGGGCGAGGAGGCCAGCCATGGGCACACGGACAGATCCATTGGAAGGATGGAAGCGCTGCGTGGAAGCCGTGCGAGAGGCCGCGGATATCGCGTCGACGTTCGATGGCCGCCTGTCGCACGAGCCCATGGACGGCGGCGTCAGGCTCGTGTTTTCACACCCCGGACGACCCATACGCTCGTTCACCCTCGCGGTGAGCGGACATGCAGGCGAAGTGCGCGTCGACGCGCGCGCTGAGGAGGACGAAGCGAGGGTCTGCGTCTATGAAGGGCTGCCCAAACCGGCGCCCGTGATGCAGGCGGCCATGCAGGCCATTGGGCGGTGGTATGGCGGAGAAGTGCGGCGGTTGGGAACCACGTAAACTCGGCCGTCGACGCCCCGCGCGGCAACCGGGAATGGCGCGGCATGGCCCACCCTCCGCGGCGAGTATCCCCGCTTATTTGGCCACGCGCATCTCGCCGCGGAGCACGGTGACCGCGTGACCTCCCACCCAGACGCGCATCGGCGGACCCGCTTCCACGCGCGTCAGGATGACGCCCGGGCGCCCGAGATTGGCGCCCTGTTCGAACGCCATCTGGCCCGCCTGGACCACACCGCGATCCGCCAGCAGACACGCCAGCGCGCCCGCCGCCGTGCCCGTATGCGGGTCTTCCGCGACACCGACCGCAGGCGCGAAATCGCGGGCCACGGCGACAGCCGACGGATGGGCCGGATCGAGCGCGTACACGTGGACGCAGATGGCTCCAAGCCGCCTCGACACGTCGCGCAGGCGCAATGTGTGCGGTGTCAGGGCGAACAGGGCGTCGCGGGATTTCACGGGCACCATCACCTGCCAAATCCCGGTTGACGCGAGGGCAAACGGCAGCTCTCCGTCGAGATCGTCCTCGCGAAGCCCAAGTGCCTCGAGCAGAACCGGGCGGGCATCGTCCGGCACCTCGCGGAACTTCGGCTCGGCCTGACGCATCCAGACCGGCCCCTCCTCGTCAATCCGCATGGGCAAGATGCCCGCCCTCGTCTCCGCCACGATGTCGCCGACGATGTCTTGTCGCTCGCGCAGCAGATGGAGCGCAGCGATGGTCGCGTGCCCGCAGAGGTCCACCTCCGCCTCCGGCGTATGGTACTGGAACCGGAACCGATCCCGCTCGTACTGGACCACAAACGCCGTCTCCGAGCAGTTCATCTCGCGCGCGATGCGCTGGCGCAGATCGCGCGGCAAGTCTCCCCCGTCGATCACGACCCCGGCGGGATTGCCCGAAAAAGGCTCTTCGGTGAACGCATCCACCTGGAACACTTCGATCTCTCGCACCACCTATCGCTCCTCGGTCATTTGTTTGAACGCCAGATCGAAAGGATCAGCAAAAAGAGCAGAAACAGGCCGACGGCCACGCCGACTTCGGTCGTGGGAAAGGACCAAAGCCTCGCAGGCGATTTCTTCAGCACCGTCGCGATGAGAAGCCCGGTCATAAAGATGCTGAATGCGAGCAGCGTGATGCTAAACGACAGCCGGTTCCCAATGCGCACCAACTGCCGGGTTAGCGCGTCCAGTTCAGCCATTTCGAGCTCGATGCGAATTTTCCCTTGTCGCCAGTGGCGCAGAATGTCCATGACGTGGCGAGGCACGTCGCTCAGAAACTCCAGCCCTTCGACGGCGCCGCGGGCGAGGTACGAGGCGAACTGTCGAGGCCGTGCGCGCTCCTTGAGCAGTGCACGGCCGAACGGTTCTGCGATGTTGAGGATGCGGAAGGACGGATCGAGCCCTTCCACGACGCCCTCGACGGTCACGAGCGCCTTGCCGACGAGGGCGAGATCGGCGGGAATGCGGACGCGATGACGGTAGGCGACGGCAAACAGCTCGCTCACCGCCTCGCCGAGGCTGATCTGGGTGAGCGGAATCTCGTAATACTTTTCGCGCAGGTGATCCACGTCGCGGTACAACCGATGTTCATCGATGTCGTGCGGCACCACGCCCATTCGGTTGAGCACGCGGAGAATGGCGCGCGTGTCCCGGCGCATCAGCGCGATGACGAGCCCGGCCAGGTGCTGCTTCATGTCGGCCGACAGCCGGCCCACCATGCCGAAGTCCATGAACAGGATGCTGTGGTCCGGCAGCACAGCGAGATTGCCCGGATGTGGATCCGCGTGAAACACGCCGTGCACCAACATCTGCGTGAGCACGGCGTGCGTCACGCGCCTGGCGATCTCGTCTGTTCGGTATCCCTTCGCGATGAGCTCGTCCCGATGCTGGAGCTTGATCCCCCGCACGTACTCCATGGTGAGCACGCGGGGCGTCGTGTACTCCCAGTAAATCTCCGGAATCCTCACGTACGAATCGCCCTCGTGGACGCGCCGGAGGCGATCCGCGTTGTGCGCCTCAACCGTGTAATTCAGCTCGTTGAGGAGCGTGTGCCGGAATTCTTCGACCACGCCCGTCAACTCGTAGTACGCGGCCCACTCGAAATGGCGCTCGGCCAGGCGGGCGAGATCCATGAGAATGTCGAGATCGATCTCAATTTTCCGCCGAATGTCCGGGCGCTGGACCTTCACCGCCACCTCGTCGCCATTCTGGAGCTCCGCGCGGTGCACCTGGCCGATGGACGCCGAACCGACCGGCTCCTCGTCAAACGCTCGGAAGACCTCGTCGAGTGGCTGGCCGAGCTCATCTTCCACAATCTTTCGAACCTCAGCAAACGCCACGGGAGGCACGTCGTCCTGGAGCTTGGCAAGCTGCTCGATGAGCTCGGGCGGAAAGACGTCCGCGCGCAAGCTGGCGATTTGACCCAGCTTGACAAACGTCGGCCCGAGCTTCTCGAGCACCACCCGGACGCGCTCGTAGGTCGAGAGCGACTCCCGATCCTCTCGCCCCGAAAACAGCCGGCGAGGCAGCGAAAGCAGATCGAAGAGCCCTATCTCGTCGATGAACCAGCCGAAGCCATTGGCCACCAAGATCTGCGCGATGTCCTTGTAGCGAGACAGATGGCGCACCCGTCTGCCGAGCATGTGTCCTCCGACCATGGTCTACTCCTTTGCGGCGAAAAGCGGCGAAAAGACGAAAAGAAAGGTTGCGCCAACGCGCCGGCGCTCACGCCTGCGGCTCACCAGGATTGCCTAGCCGTGACTCGAGTTCCGCCACGCGCGCGTCGAGCCGCTCAATCATCGCCCGAAGCTGCCGGATCTCGGCCCGCAGCGCCTCCTGATCCTCCCGGATGCCGAGCCTCGTCAGCGTGCGCTGTACGCTCTCCTGGATGGAGTTCTGAAATTCCGCGCGCTCCTTCTCTCCGCGCTCCACCAGCTCTTGCACGAATTCCTTGGTCTGTTGGGGCGTCATGCGCTTCTCCTCGGCCCATTGCCGAGCTGCCTCGGCAATTTTCTCGCTGCTGTACGTGATGAGCCCAATGCCTAAGTCCACCATCTTGCGGAACTGATCTTCGACGTCCATCTCGTGCACCTCCACCGGCATGCTTTTCCTCACCAGGTTTTCTTTTAAGTGTACCACGCGAACCTCGCGTTCGCTTCGAAAAGATGCCTATCTTTCGCCTCTTCCGTCGTAGGCGCGAATCGCCTCGATCTCTTCCTGCGTCAGCCGGCGGTAGTCGCCAGGCTTTAAGGCCGGATCGAGCGACAAAGGGCCCATGCTGATGCGTTTCAGGAAGGTCACGCGCTTGCCAAGCGAGGCGAACATCCGCTTCACTTGGTGGTATTTGCCCTCGTATACCTGGATGACGGCCTCTGACTCCGCGCCGGATCGCAGAATCTCAAGCTCGGCGGGCATCGCCTTATACCCGTCGTCGAGCACCACGCCCTCAGCGAGCGCCCGCGCGTCATCTTCCCCAAGCGCGCCCCGCACGCGGACGAAGTAGCGCTTGGGCACGTGGCGCCGGGGCGCGAGCAGGCGATGGGCCAGCGCGCCGTCGTTGGTGAGCAGGAGAAGCCCTTCGGCGTCCTTGTCGAGGCGCCCGACGGGAAACACGTCCCGCCAGATATCCTCCTCGTCCAGCAGTTCCAGGACAACGGGATCGCGCGGGTCTTCCGTGCTGGACACGTAACCAGGCGGCTTGTACATCATGAAGTAGACGAGCGGCTCGTACGGCACCCATTCCCCGTCCACCTCGAGCACGTCCACGGCTGGATCCGCGTGCTTCGCAGCGTCTTTCACCGTTTCGCCGTTCAGGAGAACGCGGCCGGCGCGGCAAAGCTTTTTGACTTCGCTGCGCGATCCATACCCGGCCGTGGTCAGCCATTTGTCCACTCGAATGGTTGCCATGGTTCTGCCCCCATCGCATCGCTCTGCGTGAGCGGGTTGTGTCTTGCACTCGAAGCGGTACAATAAGATTAGCTCGTTCGCTTGGTGCGAACGGAAAGCGAGGTGTTGGCCATGCATGTGGCGACCATTGTCCTCATTGCGCTGTTGGCCGTCGTGGCTGTGTTTCTCGGCGTGATTGCGTTTGTCGCGCTCACGGTGTGGTGGACGTTCAAGCCTATTCTGGACGTGCTCGGCAAGATTGCGCTCGCGCTCGATCTCGGCCGTTTCCTGTACCGCCACAACCGCTGGCAAGTCTTTCGCCGCGCACGGCATCACGAATAACCAAGAAGCATTCGGCGCGCCTTAGGGCGCGCCTTTTTCGTCCTCTCCTGAGGTGAGCCACCGAAGCACCGCGCGAGCCTCGTCCTCAATCTTCTCCACACACCTCGCTGGATCCGGGTCGTGCACGAGCTTGCCGTTCACGTACGCAAACGCGTGTACCTGGCAGAGGCCGCAGGTGTTGGTGCAATCCGTCTCCAGCACCGTCGCACCCGGCACGCGCCGCTCCGTCTCGCCAAGCCAGCCGCCATGAAGCCGGTTGTTGGCACAGACCTCGATCACGACAAGCCCCTCCATGAGCCTTCCCTCCCGATATCTCTACGAAGTCCATTGTACACCGGTGCGACCTCGTTCTGCCCGAGTGCCTATCCACGCTCGTCCCAGTATGCTCTTTCCCACGCGCAGCGCCCTCTCCAATGAAAATTCAAGGTCGGCATGGAACACTGCGGATGAAGACGAGATAGCAGGAGGTTAGACCATGACGCCAGATGACAAGAAGCTTGCCAAGCTGGCGCGCGAGCGAAAGATGCACCGCTGGCTCACGGCGCTGTCCTGGTCCGTCCCCGCCGTGTCCTTTGGCGGCATGTTTACGATATGGCACGCCATCGCGAAAAGCCCGTCCTCCACTGCGGCCAAGGCGCCATCCACCCAGTCTGCTCAGACGGGAGGCACGCATGTGACCTCGGCGACGGGCCGGACGACGATTCGGACCTCGGCGGCCGCGGATCCCGTAGTGCTCCAGCAGGGTGACAAGGGCAGCAAGGTGGCCGCTCTCCAGCAGGCCCTTTCGACCCTCGGCTTCTTCAACTACGCCATCACGGGAACCTATGGCCCCATCACGGCGGCGGCCGTCGAAGCGTTCCAGGCCGCGGAAGGGCTGACGCCCACCGGCGTGGTGGACGAGCGCACACTCACGGCGTTGCAACAAGCCGTGAAGGCACACGCCACAAGCGCGCTGACAGGCAGCGGTTCATCCAGCAGCGGTTCATCCAGCAGCGGTTCATCCAGCAGCGGTTCATCCAGCAGCGGTTCATCCAGCAGCGGTTCATCCAGCAGCGGTTCATCCAACAGCGGCTCATCTAGCAGCGGCTCATCCAGCAGCGGCTCATCCAGCAGCGGCTCATCCAGCAGCGGTTCATCCAGCAGCGGTTCATCCAGCAGCGGCGGCAGCGCCATGCCGAGCTTTCCGGGCCCTGTGACGTCCGCCTCTTGAGGTGATGCGATGCAATCCACTGCGTTTCGCGCCATGGGCACCGACGTCGAGCTGTTCGTCGACGACTGGCTGACCGGCCCCGAACTCTCGAGCCTCGCCTGCCAACTTGAGGCTTCCATTCGGCGTTATGAGCGGATCTTCTCTCGGTTCGATCCGGCAAGCCATCTCTCGCGCCTCAATCGACAGGCGGGATGGTGGGTGACGATCCCTGCCGAACTCCACGAGGTTCTGAAGCTCGCGGCGCACTGGTTTGAGCAGACCCGCGGCTATTTTGACCCGTTTATCGGCGAGGACATGCGCCGCATCGGCTACAGCGTGAGCTTTGATCGACTCGACGTCACCGTTGAGCCCGTCCTCGCCTCCAGGCGCGTGCCGCCCGTAAAACCGCCCATCGAATTCCGACCAGACTGCACCGTGCGGCTGCAGCCCGGCTATGAGGTGGATCTCGGCGGAATTGCCAAGGGCTTCATCGTCGCGCGCTGCGCCGAGGAGCTTCGCGCCCAGGGTCTCCGCAATTTCGCGCTGTCCGCGGGCGGCGACGTTCTGGTGACGAGCGACGCTGAGCCCTGGCCGGTCCGCGTGGCGAATCCGTTCGGCGGCGCGGAACCGGTGGGCACGCTCTACGTGAAGCAAGGCGGCGTCGCGACGAGCGGCACCTACAAGCGCCGGTGGCAAACTCCAACCGGCCGGGTGATGCACCACCTCATCGATCCCTTCACCGGGCTGCCGGCCGACACCGATGTCGTGTCCGTGTCCGTCTGCGCCGACGAACTCACGACCGCCGAGGTGCTGGCCAAGGTCGCGCTGCTCCTCGGGGCGGAGCGGGGCACGCCATATCTTTGTGCCGCGCGCGAGGCGGGCATCTGTTGTTCCTTTCTCATCGCGACCACGAAAGGAGATGTGATCCCATGCAATTGATGGCGAAGCCGCAGCGATGGCCGTTCTTGTACACGTGGATCGTGATCCTCGGGATCGTGTTCGCGTCGTACGCGCTCACGGCCCTGACGAATCCGGCCCCCGCGAGCGCCAACCTGACCCACTGGTACATGGCGCGATCCGCGGGGATGACGGCGTACCTGCTTCTGTCGCTCACGGCGTTCCTCGGTGTCACCACGACGAGCGGCGTATGGGACAAGCTGAAGCTCAGGAAGCTCGTAACGCAACTGCATCAGTTTTCCGCGATGCTCGTGCTCCCGTTTGTGTTCTTTCACCTGTGGGGTTTATACGAGGATAAGACGGTCCCGTTTTCGATCTCGGCTCTCTTCGTCCCGTTCGCGGATACCTACCGGCCCACCGCGGTCGCGCTCGGCATCTTGAGTCTGTACACCTGGGTCCTGCTCGTCCTGACATCCTACCTTCGAGAGCGGCTGAACGCCACGGCGTGGCGCCGCATCCACCTGCTCGCGTTCCCGATGTTCGCGGCGGTGACGCTGCACGGCCTTTTGGCGGGATCCGACAGCCACACCGCCTGGGCGAAGCTCGTGTACGCGGTGCCGAGCGCGCTCATCTTGGCTGCGTCGGTCGCGCGGTGGCGAAAGGCGAGAACGAAGGCCGGCCGCCAGCCGTCAGCGGCGTGAGGCTCATCCGCCCATTCGCGCGACGCTCTCCCGCGAGACCAATTCCACGGGAATGGTAATGACGCGCGGAGGGCGATTCGGATTCTGCATGAGGTCAAGGAGTTCGCGCGCCGCCTCCTCGCCCATGGCGCGCGTGTTCTGCCGGATGGTCGTCAGGGCGGGCGTCACAAGCCGGGCAATCGCCACGTCGTCAAAGCCGACGAGCGAGATGTCCCGGCCAGGCTCAAGCCCCCTTTGGCGCAGCGCCTTCATCGCGCCGATGGCCATCATATCCGAAGCGAAAAAGACGGCGGTCGGCCACTCGCGCGCTTCGAGAATCCGGTGCATGGCCTCTTCGCCCGACTCCTCCATGAAATCTCCTTCCGCGACCCACTCGCTTCGAAACGTGAGTCCCAACTCCTGCATGGCCATGTGATAGCCGAGCGCGCGGTCCTGCCCCGGCTTGGTTCCGTAGCGATCGCCGACAAAGCCGATCTTGGTGTGCCCCATGGCAGCGAGGTGCTCGACGGCAAGCCGCGCCCCGCCGACGTTGTCGGAAGACAGCCAGCTTGCCCGCGGGCCGAACAGGTCGAGATCGACCGACACGACGGGAATGCGACTGCGGACAAGCGAAGGAAGGCCTGGCGACGTGCGCGGAATGCCGAGCAGGAACAGGCCGTCCACGCCGCGATGGCGGGCCCGCGCCTCAAAGCCCTGGGGCGCGTGGGGAGGTGTGGTCCGGGAGAAGAAGAGGAGATCGTAGCCGCTTTCGCCGACGACGTCCTGGAAGCTGGCGACGATATCGTGGAGGAACGGATGCCGAAAACCCATTCGGGCGTCGTCTTGAAAGAACACGCCGATGGACATGGAGCGGCGCGTGACGAGGCCGCGAGCCGCCGCGTTTGGCTGATACCCCAATTCGCGCGTGATGCGCTGCACCTTCTCGCGAGTCTTTTGGCTCACGTCGGGATAGCCGTTCAGCACCTTGGACACCGTGGTGGCGGACACGCCAGCCCGGCGCGCGATATCGTAAATGGTGGTCATCGGACAACACCTTTTCTCGCGGCGAAAGGGCCGCGACGTGATCGAAAGCGTTTTCGACACAAACTGAACACGTGTGCGAATGACCGTTCTCACCGCCTATTGTACGTTGGTGCATCCAAGGCCGCAAGAGGTGAACGGCGGATCGAAAGCCTTGGACGAATTTCGCCCCGTGTCCGTCGCATGCCGCGCCAAAAAGGCATTCCACGCCTGCTTCGAAACACGCTCGATGGAAGTTTTCGCGCCGGATTCGAAAATCCCAAACGATTTGAAAGCGTTGCCGCAACGTGATATGAATCATAGCGTGAGGACAACCGCAAAGGAGTGTGGTCTCAAGTGCAGTACACGACACTCGGCCGATCCGGCCTCAAAGTGAGCCGCCTCTGCCTCGGCACGATGAACTTTGGGCCCGAGACGGAGGAGAAGGAAGCCTTCCGGATCATGGACGCCGCGCTCGATGCAGGCATCAACTTCTTTGACACGGCTAACGTGTACGGCGGACCAGGCCATCGCGGCTGGACCGAGGAGATCATCGGCCGCTGGTTCGCGCAGGGCGGCGGTCGCCGCGAGCGCGTCGTTTTGGCCACGAAAGTGTACAACCCCATGGAGGACCCGCTCGACGGCCCGAACGATGGCCGCGGCCTGTCCGCGTACAAGATTCGACGTCACCTGGAGGGATCGCTCAGGCGTCTCCAGACGGATCACATCGAGCTGTATCAGATGCATCACGTGGACCTCTCGGTCTCGTGGGACGAACTGTGGGAAGCATTTGAGGTCGCTCGATATCAGGGGAAGATTGACTACGTGGGCGCGTCCAACTTCGCGGGATGGCACCTCGCGGTGGCGCAGGCGGCCGCCAAGGCGCGCAATTTCTTCGGACTCGTTTCCGAGCAACACAAGTACCACCTGCTCTGCCGCGAGCCAGAGCTCGAGGTCTTGCCTTGCGCGCAGGCGCACGGCATTGGCGTCATCCCGTGGAGCCCGCTCGCCGGAGGCCTCCTCGGGCGCAACGCGCTGACGGGATCCGGGCAGCGCACGGCGCGCGCGAAGGACGAGATTGAGCGGCTGCGTCCGAAACTGGAGGCGTTTAAGAAGTTGTGCGACGAGATTGGCGAGCCGCAGGACGTGGTGGCCTTGGCGTGGCTGTTGCACAATCCGGCCGTGACGGCGCCCATCATCGGGCCACGCACGCTGGATCAACTGGAGGCCAACCTGCGCGCGCTCGAGGTCAAGCTCGACGACGAAGTGCTGAAGCGCCTGGACGAGATCTTCCCGGGGCCTGGCGGTCCCGCGCCGGAGGCATATGCCTGGTGAACGGCGAGATGTGGGCAGGGGCACCACGCCCTTGCCCGCCCTCATCTCCCTCCAACCCACTGCCCTAGCATTTGCGCCGCCCCACTCACGCGCTCGATGCCGTGCGTCACGAGCAGGATTCCCATGAGGACAAGCAGATAACCGCTCACCCGCGAGATCCACACACTGTAGCGAGCCATGCCGCGCAGGCGGCCGAGAGACGCGAATGCGCCCGCGATGGCGAGAAACGGTATCGAGAAGCCGATGACGTACGCGGAAATAAGCGGAAGGCCGAGCGCGGCGTGCGTTGCCGTGAGTACGAGCACGGAGGACAGAATCGGCCCGATGCAGGGCGTCCATCCGGCTGAGAATGTCACGCCGACGAGAAATGATCCAAGGTAGCTCACACCTCTGCTGTGACCGCGCAACTTCCATTCGCGCATCAGCATGGATGGCTTCAGGACGCTCGCCAACACCAGCCCCATGCCGATGATCAGGAAACCGCCCGCGACGCGAAGGATGCCCCGATACTGGATGAACGCGCGGCCCAACGCGCTCGCGGATAGGCCAAGCGCGAAGAAGATGACAGAGAAACCGAGCACAAAGAACAGCGCGTGAGAAACCACACGGATGCGGGCGCGCCAAGTCAGGAGCTGCTCGTCGGCCGGGCGAAGCGATACGCCGGACAGATAGGACAGGTACGATGGGTAAAGCGGCAGGACACAAGGCGAGAAGAAGGAAACCAGCCCAGCTACGAACGAGATCCAAACACTCGGTGTCATGGCGCCTCCTCGTTCCTTCCGCGCCCTGCGCCGAGATCAGCGGCTCGCGAGGGCCTGTCCCACGACGGCCCGAAGCTCCGACGCGGAGAGCGCTCCCACATGGATAGAAACCACCTTACCGGCTTTGCTGATGACGTAGGTCATGGGCTCGGCAATCACGCTGTAGGCGCGATCGAAGTCTCCCTGCGTGTCGAAGAGAACGGGGTATGGGATCTGATAGCGGCGGACGAACGCCTCGGCGGCCGGGACGCTGTCGAGCGAGGTCAGGTTGACCCCGAGAAACTGGACTTCAGACCCGTAAGTCCGGTACATGGAGACGAAATGGGGCGTCTCTTCCCGACACGGCGGACACCACGACGCCCAAGCGTTGAGGACCACCGGTTTCTTCCCCAGGTAGGCGGACAGCCACACGCGCTTACCGCTCGGCTCCGCGGTCAAAAGCACATCTGGCGCCAAAGCGCCGGGCACCAGGACCTGCCCGCCGGTCATGGACGCGACGTCGTTCGCGGAACGATGGGCCGTGCCGTAAGCCCCGTTACGCGTCACGGCGGGATTTTGCGATCCGGCATGCGCCAAAGCCGGCTGCGGTGAGGAAAGCCCACAACCGCTGAGGCCGAACGACAGTAAGAGGATCATCGCAGAGACACCCCACGCTTTACGCCTCATGTTCATCTCCCTGCCCTCCCACACCGGTTCTCCACCTGTACCTCCTAGGGTATCATAGAAGCGTGCGGAAATGTGCCTCGCTGCAACCAACGCGACAGGTTTCGTCGGCGCCCATGCGTCCGGTAAGATCACTGAACAGAGCGTTGGAACCACGTAAGCGCACATCTCCCAGGGAGGATAACATGAAGCCGAAGCGTATCCTTGCGTGGGCCGCGATGGTCCTATTGGCCGCATGCGCAGTGGGCTGCGGGACGCCGCATATCGCGAAGCCCGCGGCTCCCCCGCCATCGACTCCGCCCAGCAGTTCGCCGGTCATCATCGCAGAGGCACAGCTCAGTCCTCGATCCAAGAACGCCATCAACGCGTCGGCGACGCTCGTTGTCAACCGAGAGAATCAGACGCTCACGGTGTCGGTGGACGCCGTGCACCTGGCGCCGCACCGCAAATACGGCGTGGTGCTCGTCGCGGCGCCAGGCGCGGAAGGCCCGTCGCGATGGCTCGGGACCTTCCAGGCTGACGCGCACGGCGAGGCCGCGTACATGGCCGTTGTGCAGCAGGTCACGAGCATTCCGGCTTCCGGCTGGCAGGTCGAACTCACGTCCGGCTCCAGCGTGCTGGCCGCAGGCGACGTGCACTTGGTGCCCATGAGCAACCAACTGCCGAAAAGCCTGCCCACGAATTGACCCCGCGCGCCCGGATCCGCACCTCGCGGCCTCACAGCGCCCCGACGGCGGTGAGAAACGCGCGCGCGATGACGAGGTGGCCGTTCAAATAGGGATGCACCCGATCTGGCGCCAACACCCAGGTGCTGAGGTGCGCGAGAAGGCGATCGAACTCGGCCTGCACGTCGACAAACGGGACGCGTTCGCTCGCCGCGACGTCGCGCATCGCCTCGATATACGCGTCCACAGCCTTTCGCATCGGATCGCTGCGATTGGGCTCAAGGTAAAACGGGCTCAGGAGAAACATCTCGCGCACGCGCGGCTTCGTCGTCGCAACGAGGCGTCGCAGCGTGTCCCGGTATTCGTCGATCCCGACGTGACGCTCAACGACGAGCGGCATGTCAAACTGGCGCCACACGTCGTTCACGCCGATCATGAGGCTCACGTAATCCGGCTGAAGCGCCATCACCTCGCCCTCCCAGCGCTGCGCCACGTCCGCCACCGTGTTGCCGCTCGTGCCCACATTCATCACGCGGATGCGCCAGTCGGGGTGAAGCGCTTGCAAATGCGCGTCCACAAGCGCGACGTAGCCATTTCCGAGCCCACCGCGCGGGGACTCGCCCACCGGATGCGCCCTGCCGCAGTCGGTAATGGAATCTCCCACCATCACGAGCTTAGACCCTGGTTCGATCACGGCCTCTCCTCCCTCCGCGCCGATTGTAGCACATGGCGGCGCGCGCGGACGGCCGCGTAGGCGGCGTTCGCAGCGAGCAAGCCTAGGAAAGGATACAATAGCCCACTCACGGCGAGATAGACCGCCGCTGAGATACTCGCCGCCGCAGCGCCAAACGCCACCTGCTCCCACAGGCGGGACGGTGATGTCGGCGGATCGCTCGCCATGAAGCCCGCCGCGAAGAGCGTCGAATTGAAGATGGGATTGTGAAACGCGTCGGCGCCAAGGGCGCTGTGCATCGCGCCGGCGGCGAAGCAGATGGCGAGAAACGCCGCCATATACGCAAAGAACGACGCAAACTTGCGGGCGCGCCAAAGGACCCCGTACATCAAGGCGACGAGGATCGCGACATAGGCTGGGGGAAGCCCGCCGAGATCGCCCCACCAGCTTTCGCTCGCGCCTGCGGCCGCGGAGAGGAGGAGGCCGACGGCGGCCGGATTGAAGACGTGCCGACGGCGAAGCCGAATTACATGTTTGGAGGCGACGGAGACGGCAGCGGTGGCTGGAGCGAGCCACAGCGGGCTGTCCACAGCCAGCACCATGCCCACAATGGCCCCCGTGACGAGCGCCCCTTCCGGCACCGCGGGTCGAAGACCGCGGGCACGCCGCAAGGCGAGATCGCACAGGACCGCAGCGCCCGTGGCCATCGCCATTTGAAGCAGCCCGCGCGGCGATCCGCTGCCCACGGCCGCCACAAGACCAAGCGCCCAGAGCGCCGCAGCGCAGACCGGCTTTGGCCTGCGCAGAAGCGCGCGCAGGCGCCGCCACGGCCACTTCGCCGCGTCACTCGAGCACATGGATTCTCCACTCCCTCGTCTCCACGGATGTGCCGTCCTCGTACCACACCTTGGCCTGTGCGCCCGCCTCCTCGCACAGCGGCTCAAGCTCGTCCGGTTCCACCAACATGCAGGCCGTGGCGAGGCCGTCCGCCATCATGGCGTACGGCGCGACGACGGTCGCCGCCAGGGCCTGGGCTCGTCCGGGGCGCGGATGCCACAGGTGAGAGGCCCCACGGGGACTCCGCCGCGCGTACAGTCCGGACGAACACACGCTGCCCGAGGCCAAAGAAAGTACCATCGGCACAAAGCCCGGGATCTCGTGGCGGACCTCAACCTCCCACGGACCGCCGCCTGGTGCGGAGCCAAACGCGGCGAGATCGCCGCCCGCGTTGACGAGCGCGCCGTCGAGAAGGGCGCCGCGAAGTCGCGCAAGGGCGAGATCCACCGCATAGCCCTTCGCCACGGCGCCGAGATCGAGGAGCAGGGGGCGGCGCGTTCGCACGGCCGTGCGCGCCGGGTCGAGCTCCACGTCGCGAAACGTCGCATCCGGCGAGCACTCGGGCCAAGAAAGTCGCTTCCCCGTTTGATAATCCCGATCAAAGCCGAGCGCAGCTAGGCGATGGCCGCATGCTGGATCGAAGCGGCCGCCGGTCCACTCGGCGAGCCAGAGGGCAACCTGCAGCGGGTACCAGACGTGCGGCGACACGGGCACCCACACCCCGGGCGTCGCGGCGATGCGCGCGACGTCGCTGTCCGTGCGAAACCGAGTCGCCACTGCCTCCACCTCGTAGAAGACGCCCACCGCGTCGTCGAGCGCCCGCACCAGCTCCTCCTCGCGCGCGCCCTCCCGCCACGCGGCCATGTCGATGCGCGTGTCCATGGCCATATACGCGCGGCGGACGTAGGTCATGCGTCTCCCCCCGCAGAGCCCGGATTTTTGGCCTCGTCAAGGGCCTGTTGCACGGCGAGCGCGAACGCGAAAGACGACAGCGTGGCGCCGGAGACGAAGCGGATGTTGGCGGATTGCGCCTTCGTCACCTCGTCGGGCAGGGCGGGATCGATGTCGCTCTGCGGGTAATGCGTGTCGCAGCGGGTGATGACCACCTTGGCGATCCGCCCGCCGGCAATGGTGACCTCCACGTCGATGGTGCCGATTTGATCCGAACCGGACCCTCGATAGACGCCATCTCGATACCGCGTGCTCGCAGTCCCCCGTTTTCCTTCACCCGCGTGTCGCTGGGGAGATGTCGGTGGAGAACCCGGTGACGCGCGGTGTGCGTAGGGCTCCGTGATGACGTAGCCGGCGGCGTACGCCGCCGCGAGGGCCGCGGTACAGATAGCGACAAGCGGCGCGCGGCCCAACTTTCCCACGGACATGGCCCCCTTCGTGAACCTTCTGTCCGCAGTATAGCCGTTCTTTCGCAAAGACGAATGGAGCCAGCCCGGGCTGGCTCCAACATTCATCTTTTGTTCACTCCTCCGCGCACGCGCCGCGGTTGTAGCCAAGCACCAGGTACGTCCGTCCGTCCACTGCGGACACCTCCTGATACCCGTGGCTCAGGAGCGTGTACACAGCGTCGCGGGCGAGCTCTCCCCGATGGATGTCCGGCGCACCCGCGCTCTTCACCACCCGCACCACGCGATTCGTGCGCTTGTCGATGGTGAGAACCACGACATGCTCCACGCCTCTCACCTCGCTTCCAGAGAGCGGTGTGTCCGCGCGGACACCGTATCGTGTGCGAGGCGAGGCTTGCGCGGCATGGACAAAAGGTCCGCCAGGCGCAAAAAGGGGCCCCGGCCGCGAACGCGCCGCGGCGAGGAGCCCGCCTATGCTCACGCGAAGGGCCGATCGCGAGTCGCGATCGGCCCTGTTCAGCGATTCACGCGATCTCATCCGGGACGATGGTCGCTCGCAAATCCCGCAGGTGCCCATCCGGCGTGTACAGGATGGCATCGGCCGTTCCGGCCTGATACGCGTCCTGCACCTGCGCTTTGGTCAGGCTGAGCCCGTCGCTCGCTTCCTCGAGCCCGAGGGCTTCGCCTTTTGACGCGCGTCGTTCATGGCGCTCTGCCATCCGCCATCCCCCCGTCCATCGAGCGTGATCGCCAAGTGTAGTTTGCCTCGATTGGCCTCAGGCATGCGCGCGATTCGCCTGAACCTTCGCCTGTTGCTCCATGAGTTTGGCATGCGAAGGCAAAAACCACGCAATCACGACGATGGCGAGGCTCACGCAGAACATGGCGAGGAAGATGTCGTGCAACGTGTGCGCGAGCATGCCGTCCACGAATCGCTTGACCTCAGCCGGGATGCCGGCCGCCGGTCCGCCGCCGGACAGGTTGTTGAGGATCTGCGTCAGATCTCCGCGATTCACGCCCGCCGGCGCGTTGGTGCGCACGTAGCTCGCCGTGATGCTGTTGAACAGGCTGCCGAACACCGTCACGCCGATGGTCTGGCCGAGCGCTCGTGCGAACTGATTCGATCCCGTCGCGGCGCCGCGCATCTGCCAGCTCACCACGGACTGAATCATGACGGTGGTGGGCGTGTTCAGGTATCCCATGCCGAGGCCCATGACAATCATGACGCCGACAAAGAACCAGTACGGCGTGCCGAGCTTGATGGCGAGGAGCCACGCGGCAGCCACAGCCACGAGGAGGGTCCCGATGACCGTCGTCCGCTTGGCGCCGATGCGGTACATGTATCGCCCCGACAAAGTCGACGCGAGCGGCCAGGCGAGCGACATCGGCATGAGCGTGAGGCCCGAGTTCGTCGCGCTGTGCCCGAGGATGGTCTGAATCCACATGGGCAGGTACACGTTGCCGCCGATGAGCACGAATGCGGCCAAAAACGCCAGCACGTCCG
The DNA here is from genome assembly GCF_057538885.1 of Alicyclobacillus sp. CIJ1. Taxonomy (NCBI): domain Bacteria; kingdom Bacillati; phylum Bacillota; class Bacilli; order Caryophanales; family Alicyclobacillaceae; genus Alicyclobacillus; species Alicyclobacillus sp. CIJ1. The sequence continues at coordinate 54,658 of NZ_BAAJPH010000117.1, forward strand.
ACACAGCAATCACGGGATTGGAGAGCAGCTTGAGCGGCAGCATGGGTTCGGCGACCTTGGCCTCAATCCACACGAAAGCCGCAAGAAAGACGGCGCTCGCAGCAAACAGCCCGAGGATGACCGCGCTCGTCCACGCGTACTTGCTGCCGCCGTTCAGGAGCGCGTAGAGCAGCGACGAGACGCCGATGGTGAAGACCAAGGCGCCCCACACGTCCACGCGGTGCTGGCGGCGCTCAAACCGCTCGTGCAGGAAGAGAAGCACCAGGACGAGCGAGAGCGCGCCGACGGGCACGTTGATGTAAAAAATCCAGCGCCAGCTGACGTGATCGACAAACAGGCCGCCCACCAAGGGGCCGAGAAGGCCCGCGACGCCCCAGACGGAGCTGAACAAGCCCTGCATGCGGGCGCGCTCCTCGCCCTGAAAGATGTCGCCGATGATGGTGAACGTCACAGGCATGACCGCGCCGGCCCCGAGACCCTGAAAGGCGCGGAACCAGACGAGCTCCGCCATGTTCTGCGACAGGCCGGACAGCGCGGAACCGATGACAAACAAAACGACGCCGATGCAGAAGATGGTCTTGCGGCCGAACAGATCGGCCAGCTTGCCGTAGATGGGCGTCGTCACGCACGTGGTCAGCGTGTAGATGGCGAAGACCCAACTGTATAAGTTCAAACCGTGCAACTGGCGGACGATGTGCGGCATCGCCGTGCTCACGACGGTGACGTCGATGGCGACCAAAAACACGGCGAGCATCATCGCCACAGAGACCATGCGCCTGTTGGTGTGATGCATCCTGACGCCCTCCCCCCCAAATCGATCAAAGCCGCCGCCCATTGTAGTCGAAGAGGATCCGCCGAGCAAGGGAGGACGAGGCGCGCTTAGAAGACCTACGGATCCACGTGGAACTGGAAGTTGTCGATGAGCCGCGCCTTGCCGAAGTATGCGGCCACAGCGAGCATGATGTCGCCCTCGATGCGCTCGATGGGCTCGAGATCCGGCATGGAGACGAGATCGGCGTAGTCGAGCCGAGCGATGGGATCCGCCTCAATCCGCTCGCGCATGCCGTGGCGAATGACGTCCGCGCGCCGCTCGCCGGCCAGAATGGCGTCTTTTGCCCAGCTCAACGTGCGATAGAGGACGACGGCGTGTTCCCGCTCCTCGGGCGTCAGGTACACGTTTCGAGAGCTCTTGGCGAGGCCGTCCGGCTCGCGCACCGTAGGCACCCCGACGATGCGGACGGGGAAGTTGAGATCCGCGACCATGCGCTGAATGATGGCGAGCTGCTGCCCGTCTTTTTGTCCGAAGCAGGCGACGTCGGGCTGCACGATGTGAAACAGCTTGGAGACGACCGTGGCCACGCCGGTGAAGTGGCCCGGGCGGGATTGGCCGCACAGGCGGTCCGACAAGGTCGGGAGCGACACCTCCGTGCGCATGGGTTGCGGATACATCTCGTCGACGCTCGGCGCAAAGACGGCGTCCGCCATGCCCTGCTGGCGAAGTAGGCCGAGATCTCGGTCGAGATCGCGCGGGTAGCTCGCGAAGTCCTCGCGCGGGCCGAATTGAAGCGGATTGACGAAGATGCTGACGACGACGAAGTCCGCCTCCTGCCGGGCCCGCTCGACGAGCGCGAGGTGGCCCTCGTGCAGGTAGCCCATCGTGGGGACAAGCGCCACCTGCCGGCCTTCGCGGCGCACCGCTTGCACCGACTGCCGCACCTCGGCGATGGTGCGCAGAAGACGAGGACGATCACTCACGCGGGCCACCCCCGTGCCGCGCGACCATGGATTGAAAGAGCCGCAGCTCCCCATCCTGCAGGTGAACGGTCTGTTCCTCGCCCGGGAACACGCCTTGCGCGACCTCCTCGATGTACTGGCGCGCGGCGTCCCGGATGACGGACGCGAGGTCCGCGTATCGCTTGTTGTGCTTCGGAATATAGCCCGACGTGTAGCCGATGAAGTCGTGGAAGACGAGGACCTGGCCGTCGCAGTGTGGCCCCGCACCGATGCCGATGGTGGGAATGGACAGCCGATGTGTGATCTCGGCCGCCACTTCCGCCGGGACCGCTTCGAGCACGATGCTGAACGCGCCGGCCTCCTCGAGCGCCAGGGCGTCTTCCATCATCTCGAGGGCGCGATCGGCCGTCTTGCCCTGCACGGCAAACCCACCAAAGGCATGCACGGACTGCGGCGTGAGGCCGATGTGGCCCATGACCGGAATGCCGGCTTCGACGAGGCGGCGCACCGTCTTGGCCACCTCGCGCCCGCCTTCGAGCTTGACGCCGTGCACGCCGCCCTCCTGCATCAGCCGGCCAGCGGACCGCAGCGCCTCCTCGGCCGACACCTGATACGTCAGAAAGGGCAGATCCGCCACGACCATGGCGCCTTCCGCACCGCGCGAGACGAGGCTTGCGTGGTAGACCATGTGATCCAGCGTCACCGGCACGGTGGTTGGCTGCCCCTGCACCACCATCCCGAGCGAGTCACCGACCAAGAGCACGTGGACGCCCGCCTCAGACAAGAGTTTGGCGGTCGGATAATCGTACGCGGTCAGCATGGCGATTTTCTCGCCCGCCCGCTTCATGTTGGCGAGCGTGCGCACGGTCACTGTGCGTGCCATCTACATTCCCCCTGTATCCGCAAACCATTGTGACAGGCGGCCCGCGGCCTCGGGCCCAAGCGTCCCCTTCGCCACCGCGATAGGCACGGTGGCCGCCGCAAGGGCGAGATACACGCGGCGCGCGGCCGGATCGCGCTCGAGAGCGCGCAGGTGCTCGGCCACGGTGTCCACGTCGCCGCGCTCGATGGGCCCGGTGAGCGCCGCCGGGATCCCGAGCGACGCCAGATTTTCAAGCGTCCGCTGCGCGAGCGGCAACAGGCTCTTCGCCCCTTCGGGCAGCGGCGCGAGGCGCGACGCGGTGGCCATGAGGGCGATCACGGCGTTCGACGCAAGCACCGCCGCGGCGTGATACGCAGGCTTGTCCGCCGCCGCGATGGCAAACGGGCGGGCTCCCCACGCCTCTGCGAGGGAAAAAGCCAGGCGCACGGCCTCGGGCTGTCCTTCCACGGCCACGGCCACGCCCCTCAGCCGCTCGGCGTCGTCCTCGTCGCCCGCAAACGTCTGCAGCGGGTGCACACTCGCCGTCTTCGCGCCGCGAACGGCCGCTGGCTCCAGGGCGTCGCTCGCGAGTGCGCCCGAGGTGTGAAACACCACCTGCCCGCGCCGCCACGCCCCCGCCTCCGCGAACTGACGGCACACCGAGGCGATGGCGCTGTCGGACACCGTGATCCAGACGACGTCCGCCTTCGCCAGGACCTCCTGAGGGCGGTCCATCCCATACACCGAGGCCCCCGTCATCCGTGCAAACGTCTGGGCCCTGTCGCTCTCCGGCTGGCGCGCGAGAGCGCCCATCACCTGATGCCCTGCGCGCATCGACGACAGCGCCAGAGCGACCGCCGTCCGGCCGGGCCCGACAAACACCATGCGAGCAGCGTGAGCCTCGTGTTCGGCGCCGGACATCGCACTGCCTTCCTCCTTGTTGGAACATGCGTGTTTCGAGGTGATTGTACCAGTCCGGCATGAAAATGTGGAATTGAGCCAACCTTGTGGAGAGAGACATCTCCCAAGAGAGGTGCAAGCCCATGCAGGCGTTCTGGCAGTGGATCCGCCGGGAAGACCGATTCCCGCGTCACGCCAAGCTGCTTGGCGGAATCGCGTTCGCGCTCGGCCTCGCGTGCGCAGTCATGCCGCGAACGGGCGTGCTCCGCCTCGAACCTATCGCCGTGGTGTGCGGGACCGTCTGCCTGTGGGCCGGGTTGTCCGCCCTCGGGTACGGCGTGTTTGTCCTCCTCGCCATGGACCTCATCCTGAGCCCCGCGTTCTGGCGCAGCCTCACCCACCTGGCTGCCCCGGGCTCGCTCGCCGACAGCGCCGGCGCGTACTTCGATCTCGTCGGCGTGATCGCCATGTCTGTGGCGCTCGTGCGGCAGGCACTCCTGCGAAGACAGGAAGTTGAGGTGGCAACGCCCGAACAAGACTCGGACGTCGAATCCAACTGAAGGAGGCGAGCACATGCGCCGGCCCGCGTGGCTCGGAATCCTTGCGGCCAGCCTGATTCCGTTGATCCTGACCCTCGGCAACTCGATGAAGGTGCCCGTGGTCCCCGTGATGCAGTCGGCCTTCGGCATCACGCCCACCGCGGCGAGCCTGCTCATCACCGCGTATTCCGTGATAGCCGTCGCCCTGATGCCCGTGGCGGGGTTCCTCGCGGACCGGATGAGCCGCAGGCGACTCGCCGTGGCGGCGCTCGCCGTGGCCGCCGTCGGCGGTGGCATCGCAGCCGTCGGCGCCTCAGCCGCCCACAGTTACGCGTGGGTGCTCGGAGGGCGCGTTGTGCAGGGCGTCGGGGCTGCCTTCGCCATGCCGCTGGCGCTTCCCCTCGCGGGCGATCTCGCCGAGGAAGGCGGGCGCGGGCGAGCCGCCGGATTCACGGAAGTCGGCAACACCCTAGGCAAACTCATGAGCCCCGTCCTCGGCGCGCTGCTCGCCACCTGGGCGTTCTTCGCGCCGTTCTGGGCCGTGTTCGCGCTCTGCGGATCGCTCTCAGCGGCTATCGCATGGATGATCCCCGAGCGGCGCGCAAGAGTCCCTCGCGTCCCCCATGCCGCGGCCTGGCGCGTCGCGTTTCGCGCCCACGCGCCACTTCTCACGGCGACCTACCTGAGCGGTGCGGTGAGCATGTTGTGCCTCTTCGGAGGGCTTGTGAGCCTGTCCGAATCCCTCGCCGATAGCGCTCACGTGCCGGAGTGGCAAAACGGCCTGCTGCTGTCCATTCCGCAGGCCATGCTCTGCCTGGCGAGCCTTCTGACCGGCCTCGTTTCAGACCGATGGAAGGCGCCATCTCGCGCGGCCATCGCGCTCGGCCTCGCCTGGACGGCTGCTTCCTTCGGCGCCGCAAGCGCACGTCAGGACATGGCGTGGCAAATCGCATCCGTCAGCCTCGGCGCCTACGGCATCGGCACGGCCATCACGGCCATCGACGCGTGCCTCGCCACGGCGCTCGCTCACGAGGTACGCGGAAGTTTGTCGGCCCTCTACACGAGCGCGCGCTTCCTTGGCCCCACCCTCGGTCCGCCCCTAGCCTCGTGGCTCCAGGCGTTCGGAGCGCGAACGCCGTACGCGGTGCTTGGCGCCATTGCCCTTGCCGCATCCCTCACCTCCGGCGCGCTTCTCTGGCGAAGCGCCCGAGGCGGCGAACCAGCGGCGGGAGACGCGCGCCCGGCCGCCCACGCGTAGCTGTTCTCGGATCTCCAAGCGGCACGTTCGCACCGCACGCTCCGGTCTCAGCGCCCTCTGCGCAGCACCGCCCAATTCCATCTTCACCCATGGCGCGCGGGTGTACAATCGGAGAGGATGAACAAGGCCCCGAGAACGGCCTTCCTGAAAGGAGCCGGCTCATGACGTTGGAACATTCCCACGCGCGCGCCGCGGCCATCGAATGTCCCTCGGCGGTCATCCTGGCGCTCGACGCGCTGTCGATCACGGCCGTCGCGCTTCTGCTTCGCCTTCTGTGGCTCACCGCCGTGCATCCTGTCCCCGCATCCGATTTCGCCTGGTATCGCGATCACGCCCTCGCCCTCGCTGCCGGACAAGGCTACACGTACGACGGCAAGCCGACTGCCTATTTCCCCATCGGATATCCGCTCTTTCTCGCGGGAATCTATGCCCTGTTTGGCACCAGCTTTTGGAGCGGCACTGTCGCCAACGCCATTCTGAACAGCCTGACAGCGGGACTCGTGACCACCCTCGGAACCGTTCTGTGGAAGCGGTCGGCCGGGCTCGTTGCCGGCTTTCTCTTGGCGGGATACCTGTCGCAAATCGCATGGTCGAGCGTCCTCTGCAGCGAGATGCTGTTCACGTTTCTTCTGACGCTGGCCGCGCTCATCGGCGCCACACGGGGAGGGCGAGACGTCCGGCTCGGCCGCTCGTTCGCCTTAGGGTGCGTCGCCGGGCTCGCCTGCGCCGTGCGCCCCGTCCTGATGCTCGCGCCCGCGCCGTGGCTCGCGTACCTCATGGTCGCGCGCGTCGGATGGCGCCGCGCCTGGGCGCTTGCGGCCGCCATGCTGTCCGGCGTCCTCCTCGCCGTGGCCCCCATCACCGTGCGCAACGTGATCGAGCTGCACGCCTTCGTCCTGGTCTCGACGAACGGTGGGGTCAACCTGTGGCAGGGGAACAACCCGCACGCGAACGGCGCCTATTTTTGGCCGCTCAACCCGCATCAAAACCCCTTTCTCTCCTACGTGTCAAACGAGGTGACGGAAGATCACGCAGCCGCCAAAGCGGCGCGCGCGTACATGTTCACGCATCCTCTGCGCACGCTCGAGATGGGCTTTGTGAAGTGGTGGCACCTGTTCGACGGAGTTTCGAACGCACTCTACTGGTCCGTCGGTCAGAGCTCGCCGCCTGTCCCCCGCTGGTTCGCGCGCGCCGTGCACGCGGTCGATCTCGGCACCTATTTGGGCATGCTCGCCTCCGCCTGCGGCGGGATCGCCATGGCAGTGCGCAGCGCACGGGTGCGGCGCGACCATCGGGCCTTCTGGCCACTTCTCATCCTTGCGTATTACATCGCGCTCTTTTTCATCTTTCCCGCGTGGGATCGCATGCGCGCACCCATCGAGCCTTTGTTGGCGCTCTTTGCCGGATATGGCGCCGTTCAGATGACGAGGGCGGTTCGACGCGCACGCTTGGTGCTGCGTTTCGCGCGCGGGTCCAAGGCAGGATGAACCTGGATGGAACAAACGGCTTGGCATTCGACGCGGAGCGTGCTATACTACTGCAACAAGCTCCTGTGATGTTCGTGGGGCAGTTTTGGTTTTCATCCACGCGAGACCTACGGGAATCCGTGTCCGTCTGCGGATGCCATGCCTCGGCGTTGTGGACGGTTGAAACCGGCGGTAGGATACCCACCTTGGAGATGGGGATGCAAAACCGATTGTCCCACGGCAGAACGGGGTTACATACCAAGCCGCTTGTCGACGCGGACATCGCTCGGCGGGCGGCTTTTTCATGTTGATCGGGCTCCTCACGAGCCCTGGCCGCCCGCGTCCGCACAGCGATGGCAGTAGCCGTAAATCTCGAGCCTGTGGTCTTCGATGCGAAAGTTCGGCACCTGTTGCCGAATCCGGTCGATGGGGCACTCTTCGATGGGGATGGACGCTCCGCAGCGCAGGCACACGAGGTGATGGTGATGCCCTCGCGCGCATTGAAGGCGGTATCGAGCCCTGTCATCCGCGAATTCCATGGGCTCGATCACGTTCTGCTCCACGAGGATCCCGAGCGTCCGATAGATGGTGTCGAAGCTCACGGAAGGGTAAATTTTACTGACGTGATCGTACACCTCCTTCGCCGAAAAATACCGATCCCGATTCTCGACGAAGAGGTCCACCACCGCTCGCCGCTTGCCGGTGAATTTATAGCCTGCCTCTTTCAGCGCTTGAAGAATCGAGGCCGTGGTCTCGTGCACCGGATGCAACTCCCTTCTTTCGCCCCTATCATAAATCGAAATCAATCCGATTTACAAACCGCACCCAACCTGATATACTCCTCTCGGCAACCCAAATCGGAATCGTTCTGATTTGAGAGGGTGGAGAGAGACCATGAAGCGCTCATGGTGGAACACAGCCATCGCCGCGGTGTCCGCCGCGCTCGTCATGACGGGCTGCGGCATCGCGAAGCCCGCGGCAAAGGGGAGTGCGGCGGCAGCGCAGGCGAACATCCGCGCCGTCGGCGCCGAGAGCGAATACGCGGACCTCATCCGGCAGATTGGCGGGCCGTACGTGTCCGTGACGGCCATCATGTCCAACCCTGCAGTGGACCCGCATGAATACGAGGCCAATCCGAAAGACGCCATCGCGGTGGCTGAGGCAAACCTGGTTGTCCAGAACGGGCTCGGCTATGACGAGTTCATGAACAAGCTCGAGCAGGCTTCGCCGAATCCCAACCGCATCGTGATTGACGCAGGCCAGGCGCTCGGATACCGGGCCAACACCGCGAATCCTCATATCTGGTATCAACTGAATACGATGCCCCGGTTGGCGAAGATGGTCGCATCGGATCTGGGCAAACTGGATCCCAGTCACGCGGCCTACTTTCAGGCGCGCGCGAATGCGTTTATCCAGTCGCTCAAGCCATGGGACGAGGCGGTAGCGCGCCTGAAGGCGGCCTATCGCGGCCGTGGTGCGGCGGTCACGGAACCGGTGTCGGACTATCTGCTTCAGGAGGCGGGTCTCCAGATCAAGACGCCCTGGGCATTTCAGGCAGCCATCATGAACGGCACGGATCCGTCGCCGCAGGATGTGGCGCTGCAGACGCAGCTGTTCACGCACCACGAGGTGAGCGTGTTCTGCTACAACAAGCAGGTAGTGACGAACGTCACCAAGATGTTCCTCACACTTGCCGAGCGAGAACATATCCCGACGGTCGCCGTGTACGAGACGGAGCCCACGGGACTGACGTATCAGCAGTGGATGCTGGAGGAGACCAACGCCATCTACAACGCGCTCGCGCACGGCACGTCCCTGGAGGCGATCTCGTGACACCTGCCATCTCGTTTCGCGACCTCACCGTATCGTACGGCTCGCGCACCGTGTTTGCGCATCTGACGGGCGAGATTCGGGCCGGACAATTCGTCGGCGTGCTGGGACCAAACGGCGCCGGCAAGTCGACGCTGCTCAAAGCGCTGGCCGGGCTCATCCGCCCCGCCGGAGGTGTTGTCGAGATCGACGGCAAGCCCGTCCGGCGGCGCAACGAGGCCATTGGCTACGTGCCGCAGGCGGTGCATTTGGACGAGGACGTGCCGCTCACCGGGCGCGATCTCGTCGGCCTGGGTCTCGATGGGCATCGCCTCGGCTTTCCGCTCCCCTCCAGGCGGCGGCGCGACGCAATTGAAGCGGCGCTCGCGGAGGTGAACGCGCTCCACCTGGCGGACAGGCGCATCGGACGGCTGTCGGGCGGCGAGCGCCAGCGGCTGCTGATTGCGCAGGCCATCGTCTCGAAGCCGCGCGTCCTGCTGCTCGACGAGCCGCTCAACAACCTCGATCTCGCCTCGACGCACCAGGTGGTGGATCTCGTAAAGCGGCTCGCGCACGAAGGCCAGATGGCGGTGTTGCTCGTGGCGCACGACGTGAATCCGCTCATTGGCCGCGCCGACGAAATTCTCTATCTGGCGAATGGCCGGATGGCCAAGGGCGCCTTGGACGACGTACTGCGCCCGGAGGTGCTGTCGGGGCTCTACGGCTACCCGGTGGAGGTGCTGCGCGCAGGAGGCCGGATCATCGTGGCCGCGGGGGCCATCGACGGGCACGGGCACGCCGTGTCGGCGGCGAGCCCAGAGGCGAGCGTGATGCTGCCATGACGCTCGGTTGGCTGAGCGAGGCGCTCGCGAGTGCGCCTGTCGAGCACGCGCTCATCGCTGGCACTGAAATCGCATTTCTCTCCGGCCTGGTGGGTGCGTTCGTCATCTTGCGCGGGCAGTCGTTCGCGGGCCACGTGTTGACCGACGTCGGCACCACCGGCGGCGCCGGCGCCTACCTCGTCGGCATGAACGGCTGGCTTGGGTTTCTGTCCTTCGGCGTCGTGGCGTCCGTCGGCATGGAACTCGCCGGCGGCCGAACGCGCGGGGAGCGCGATCTCGCCACCGGCGTCGTGCTCTCCCTCGCGCTCGGCTTCGGCGCCTTGTTCCTGTACCTCGACGCACAGCTCGCGCACGCCAACGCGTCGATGGCGGTGCTCTTCGGCTCCCTGTTCACGCTCGATCCCGCCCTCGTGCCGTGGATCTCGTTGGCGGCCGCTGGCTGCGTGGTGGCGATGCTCCTCATCTGGCGCCCGCTCGCCCTCGCCTCCGTCAACCCGGATCTCGCGCGCGTGCGCGGCGTGCCGGTGCGGGCGATATCCATCGCGTTCATGGTGGTGCTGGCGGTGGCCGTCGAGACGGACGCCCTCGTGGCCGGATCGCTGCTTGCCACGGCGCTCATCGTCGGGCCAGCCGCGACAGCCGCTCGTTTCACGGCCAACCCGCTTCGCGCGGGTCTCGCAGGCGGCTTGATCGGCGCGCTGATGGTGGCCGCAAGCGTGCTTTTGTCGTACGACAGCTACACGTGGCTGCCGCAGCACACGAGTTGGCCGGTGAGCTTCTTTGTGGCGGCGCTGGCGTTCTTGACATACGCCGCCGCGGCAGGCGCAGACCGAGCCATATTTCGGCGCAGAGCGGAGGGAGAACTTCAATGAGCCCGTTCGTGATGCTCGCTTTCCCGTTCGCCCGCCACGCCTTTTTGGCGGCGAGCTTTGTCGCCGTGGCGGCGGGCTGGATTGGCTTCTACGTCGTGCTTCGGGGCACGGCGTTCGCGGCGCACGCGCTCCCGAAGGTCGGGTTTGCCGGCGCAAGCGGCGCCCTCGTCCTCGGCGTGAACTCGCTCGTGGGCGTGAGCATCTACTCAGCTGCCGCCGCGCTCGGCATCGGCGCACTGGCGGAACGGGACCGGCGCGATGTGGCGACGGCACTCGTCCTGGCACTGGGCCTTGGCACGGGCGCCCTGTTTCTCAGCCTGGGCAACCTGTACGCCGACGATGCCATGTCACTCCTGTTCGGCCAGGTACTCGGCGTGAGTTCGTCCGGCGTCATCGAGACAGCGTTTGTCACGGCTGCCGGCATCGCGCTTGTGGCGGCGTTTCACCGCAGGCTGCTCTTCACCACCGTCGCGCGGGAGGCCGCCAAGGTCCGCGGCGCCTCCAACCGCACGGCCGATTGGGCACTGCTCGTCAGCCTCGGCCTTGCGACGAGCGCCATGATGCCCGTGGTGGGCGCGCTTCTCTCGTTCAGCCTGCTCGTCGGTCCAGCGCTCGCCGCGCGCCATCTCGCCCGCCGGCCCTGGCAGGCCATTGCCCTGAGCGTCGCGCTCTCGCTTCTCATCACGTGGCTGTCGCTATTCCTGTCATTTGTGCTCGGTTGGCCCGTCGGGTTCTTCGTCGCCTGCTTGTCCGCGCTCGCTTACGGGTTGTCCCGGGGCGCCGCGCGCGCCTGCGCCCGGCAAGCGCCCGCCCGCGCCGCCTGACGCGGCGATGGCCGTTTTTCGACATCCGCTTCTCCGCCGGGGCCGAGAGCGCTTACACGATTTGCCACTCGCGTTTTGGGTCTGCTAGGATGGGTCTCGTCATCATGGTTCGTTCTCGACGAGGGGGGGAAGAGGATGGACGAACAAGAGCGGCTTCGCCCGAAGACGTGCAAAGAGTCGCGCGCCACGAAAATCCTGCGCGTCTTCCCGGGCGATCTCAACGATCACCACACGATGTTCGGCGGCAAACTGATGGCCTATATCGACGACGTGGCCTCCATCTCCGCGGAGCGGCACGCCCGCGCGCAGACCGTCACGGCGTCGACCGACAGCGTCGATTTCCTTTTGCCCATCACGGAGGGACACTCGGTCTGCCTGACCTCGTACGTCACGTCGACGGGCCGCACGTCGATGGAGGTGTTCGTCAAGGTCGTGATTGAGCACCTGCGGACCGGCGAGCGAAAAATCGCAGCCACGGCGTTTCTGACGTTCGTCGCGCTGGGCCCGGATGGCAAGCCCATTCCAGTGCCGCCCGTCATCCCGGAGACGCAAGAGGAGAAGGCGCTGCACGAGAGCGCGCCGGCGCGCGCCGAGGCCCGCCGGAAACACCGGGAGCAGAGTCGGCTGTTGGCCGCGCACCTCAAGCCGGATCGCCTGTGGGAAATGGTGTGAGGGAAGCCGCCCGCGCGGGGCGGCTTGTTTGTTCGGAGTTGTTGAGATCCTCGCGGCTTCATCACTCGATAGCAACGCGCCGCCCCGTGCGCGCCGACAGAAGGCACGCGTCCAGCACGCGCATGTTGGCCACCGCGTCCTCGGGCGGGAACCGAAGCGGCTTGCCTTCCAGGATGGCGCGGCCGAGATCGTCCACTTCGAGGGCGTAGGGGTCGAGTGCATCGAACGTCTCGACGCGCTCGCCCTCCGGCGAGACGACGCGCAGGGTCACCGGCTCGCCGAGGAAGGCGTGCTCCAGGATGAGGCGTCCGTTTGCACCGATAATTTCCACTTCATTCCGCTCCGCCGCCCACATGCCGCAGTCAAAGGTCAGCGAGACGCCGCCCGCGAACTCCACAAGGCCCGCGAGGTACATGTCGACGCCGTCGTGATCGGGCGAGAAGAACGCGTGCGCCGTGGCCGCGACGGGCTCCTCGCCCAGGATGAGCCTGGCCGCGGAAATGGGATAGCATCCGACGTCGTACAGCGATCCGCCGCCCCAGTCGCGGCGAAAACGGATATTGCCGCGATCCGCCGCGTTGTTGAACGTGAACGAGCCGCGAATGCCGCGCACGGGCCCGATGGCGCCGGCCTGGATGAGTTCGAGCACCCTGTTATAGCGCGGATGGTGGCGGTACATGAACGCCTCCGCGAGGTATACCCCGTGCGCCCGGCAGGCGTCCACCATGGCCTGCGCCTCGCGGGCGTCGAGGGCGATGGGCTTCTCGCACAGAACGTGTTTCCCTGCCTCAGCCGCGTGGATGGTCCACGGCTTGTGCAGGTGATTGGGCAGCGGGATGTAGACCGCGTCCACGTCGGGATCGCGGAGCAATTCCTCGTAGCTTGCGTACGCGCGCGGCGCTCCAAACCGGCGCGCCACGTCCTCGGCTTTGGCGCCGTCGCGGCTCGCGACAGCGTACAATTCCCCCGTCTCGGACGACAGAATGCCAGGGATGAGCTTGCGAATGGCGATATCCGCGCATCCGAGAATGCCGAAGCGGACCTTCCTCATCTGAACACCCCTTTGCTCCTGGATGACAACCAGCTCTCCCCCCATTCTGCCACACGGCGCGATGGGTGTCGCCGTGATCCGATCTCCGGTGTCGAATCGGGCAGGCGAGATCGGATCTCTCTTGTCGAAAGCAGGCGGCGAGATCGGATCTTTTTTCGAATATCGCGCCGCGCCTCGTGGCATGGCAGCGCCTTCGTTTGCGGCGGCCCTTCGAGCACGAGCATAATGGGTGCGAGGTGATTGACGTGCATCCTGGCCTTCGAATGGCCCTCGCCGCACTCGCGATTTCGTCCGCGCTTGGGGGGTGCGCAACGGCGCCCGCCACGCCCACGCCGCCCCATTCGACAACGCAAGACGAGCATCTTCCCGAAGGCGCGTCCCCTGGCGCCCTCGTGGCGTGCGGATCGACGGAGGTGGCCGAGTACACGGGAGGAAAATGGATTTACTTCCCTGCCTCGTCCATCCTGAGCGCGCCGTCGACCATCTTCGAATCCGTGGACGTATCCCCGACAGGAGAGGTCGCCGCGGTGACGAGCGGGTCGCCCGACGCGTCCACGCCCGGCATGTCCTCTGCCAACATGCTCTGGACGTATCGCAAGGGCTGGCACCTGGTGTCCATCCGCAACGACACGGATGTGCAGCTGCACACGTTCGGCCCGGACGGCTCGCTGTACGTGGTTCCGGACGACGGCACCCTGCCCGGCATTTGGCAACTGACGGCGAGCGGGTGGCACCAGCTTCCCGGCAGCGCGGAGCTCGGCTACATCTCCTCGCTCGCCTGGTCGCCGAAAGGCGTGCTCACGGTCGTGTCGGTGCCGCAGAACGGAGCGACCACCGTCTGGCAGTTTGTGAACGGCCGCTTTGTCGCCATGACGAGTGATCGCGCCCCGTTTGCCGCCGACACGCTGACGGTCGGCTTTGCCCCCAACGGCGATCTCGCCGTCGGCACGAGCGCGCACGGCGTCTGGATTGACGAAGGGGGGCGCTTTATCCAGCCGGGCGGCGTGCCATGCCCCGTCACCGACGTGGGACAGTTCGCCTGGTCGCCGAAGGGCGTGCTCACGGTGAGCGGCAAGGCCGGATCGCAAAACGGCCTGTGGCAGTTCTCCGGAGGACGGTGGCAACGCGTGCAAGGCGCGGGCCCAGACATTGGGTCGGACAAGATCTACCAGTTCGGCTGGTCGCCCCACGGCGTGCTGACCGTGAGCGACGCCTCCAGGTGCCAAATCTTCGAGCTCGTCGGTGGTCGCTGGACCCCTGTATGGACCAAGACGCACGCGACGGATCGAAACGCCGCGCCGCCGAAATTCGCGTGGTCCCCCGCCGGCACGCTCGTGACGAACGGCGGCGATCTCGGCGGGCTCTGGGAACTCACCCCCGAGGGCAACTGGACAGAAATTGGCGGCCAGTCCTCCCCGTTCGCCGGCGAAGTGGGCGTGAGCTTCACATTCGCGCCGACGCGGTTGGTTCGCGCGTGAGCAGAGGATTTCGTGCGAAGGATGGCGAATTCAACCGGCAACGCTTCAATTGAGCGCAAAGGATGATGACCCATCTTGCACCCAGTTCCGCAGACGTATATTCCGATGCTCGTGATCCTCTCTTATGTCGTCGCATCGCTCGCCGCGTACGCCTCGCTCGATCTCGGCCGCCGCGTGCTGGAAACCAAGGCGAATCGCCAGCTCGTCTGGGTCGTGCTCGGCGGCGTCGCGATGGGCATCGGCATCTGGTCGATGCACTTTGTGGCGATGCTCGCTCTCATGCTCCCCGCGCAGATGACGTACAACTGGGCCATTGTCGCGCTCTCCTTGATGTTTGCCATGGCAGGCCCTGGGGCGGCGCTGTACGTGGTGGCGAGATCCGCGTCACCGGCGAAACTTGCATACGGGGCTTTGCTCATGGGCGCGGGCATCGTGTTCATGCACTACACGGGCATGGCCGCCATGGCGGTGCAAGGCGGCAGCTTCTACTATCGCGCTGGGCCGTTTGCGCTGTCGGTCGTGATTGCCGTCGTCGCGTCATACGTGGCGCTCTGGCTCTCGTTCCGGCTCGCTACAGCGCGAGGCTGGCTCGCGCAGGCGGCCAAGGTGGCTTGCGCGCTCGTGATGGGCATCGCCATCTCGGGCATGCATTACACCGGAATGTGGGCGACGGTGTTCGTCCTGCCGACTCGCCGGCTGGCGGCGCCCATGGCGTACAGCGGGCCGCTCGCATGGGTGGTTGCCGTGTTCAGCGCGTTCATCCTCCTTGCCGCCATCGCGACCGTGATGCTGGACCGGCGACTCCAGGCAGACCGTCGCCGCCTGCGTCTCGCGGACGAGCGGTTCCGCTCGCTCTATACGCACCATTCAGACGCCATCTTCACGCTCGACGCGCGCGGCGCCATCGTCGATCAAAATCCCCGCGCGAAGGAACTGGTGCCTGAGCACCACCTGCGCAAATCCGCCCGGGCGTTCGCGCGGATGATCGACAGACGGGATCGGCCGCGGGTGTTCGAGGATTACCGCCGGGCGCTTCGCGGCAGCACCACGAACGGCGAGTTCCTGCTTCGGGCGGGAGACAAGGCGCTGCACATGAGTGCCACGCACATCCCCATCGTGCTCGACGACGAGATCGAAGGCGTGTTTCTGGTGGCACGCGACGTGACGGCGGAGAAGGTGGCGGCGGAGCGCATGAACTACCTCGCCTTTCATGACACGCTGACGCATCTCGCCAACAGGCGCCATTTCGAAGCGCGCGTGGACGAATTTATCCGCCACGCCCGCCCTGGCGACGAGATGCAGATTCTCTTTGTCGATCTCGACCGATTCAAATCGGTCAACGACACCCTTGGACACGAATTCGGGGACAAGCTGCTTCAGGAGATTGCCCGCATCCTGAAGGAAGTGGCCGGCGACGACGCACTCGTGGCCCGGATGGGCGGCGACGAATTCACCATCACGCTCTTTGGCCAGCCCATGGAGCGCGCGGTCGCCGTGGCGGACGCCATTTTGAACCGCCTGCGCAAGCCTGTGCGCGTGGAGGATCGCCCGCTGTACATGACGGCGAGCGTCGGCATCGCGAGCTTTCCGCGCCACGGCGTCACGCGCGACATGTTGCTGCGCCACGCCGATCTCGCCATGTACACGGCGAAAGCCGAGGGGCGAAGCACGTACCGCTTATTTGAAGAGCGCACGGCGGCCGACGCGAAAAGCCGCTTGGAGCTCGAACAGGAACTCCGCACCGCGGCCCAGCGCGGCGACTTCGAGATTCATTACCAGCCGAAGATCGACATGCGCGCGAAGTCGGTCGTGGGCGTGGAGGCTTTGCTTCGCTGGCGCCGGCCGAGTGGCGAGTACGTGCCGCCGTGCGAGTTCATCCCTATTGCCGAGGAGACGGGCCTGATTGCGCCCATCGGGGAGTGGTGTCTGCGCACCGCGTGCCGCCAGGCGAAGGCGTGGCTCGACGCCGGTCGCCCGCTCAGAGTGGCGGTCAACCTGTCGCCGTACCAGGTGCTGACCGACGGTTTCCTCGACGTGGTGCGCGAAGTCCTCGACGAGACCGGCCTGCCCGCGCAGTACCTCGAAATCGAGGTGACCGAGAGCGCTATGATGGACGCCGAGCGGGCTGAACGGTTTCTCGCCGGATGCCAGGCGCTCGGCATCGAAGTGTCGCTCGACGACTTCGGCACCGGCTACAGCTCGCTCAGCCGCCTGACGCACCTACCACTCAACGTGGTGAAGATCGATCGCGCCTTCACACAGCGCGCGGTGGACGGCGGCCGGGCGCGGGCCCTCGTGGCGAGCATCGTGGACATCGCACACAATCTCGGCATGCGGTGCGTTGCGGAAGGCGTGGAAACCAAAGAACAGTTGTCCGTCATCGAGGCGCTCGGATGCGACGAGGCGCAGGGATTCTACTTCGCGCGTCCCCTTCCCCCATCCGATCTCGAAACGCTCTCGATCACGGCGGGGTAAGAGGTGAGACGATGGAGAGGCGGTTTCGGGTCGCGCCATCTGCGTGGCGGCACTTGAGCGCGGTTGCGACGTGATCGCCGAAAAGCCGTTCGCCCCCACCCGCGCGGATGCGGACGCCATTCTCGACGCCGTGACGCGATCCGGCAGGCGCTACATCGTGATGCAGAATCGCCGCTTTGAGCCGCACCTTCGCGCCATCCGGCGGGCCATCGAGCGCGGGCTCATCGGCCGCGTGGAGCAGATTCACGCGGATTTCTTCATCGGCGCCCACTTCGGCGGTTTTCGGGAACGCATGGAACATCCGCTGCTCTTGGACATGGCCATCCACACGTTCGACCAAGCCCGGTTCCTTCTCGGCGGTGCCAAGGCTGAGACGGCTCTATGTCTGGCGTACAACCCGGCGAGTTCTTGGTACGAGGGATGCGCGAGCGCCATCTGTGCCTTCGAGATGGAAGGCGGCGCCGTGTTCAGCTATCGCGGCAGTTGGTCCGCGGAGGGATTCCGGACATCGTGGGAGTCGACGTGGCGCATCGTGGGAAGCCGAGGGACCATCTTGTGGGACGGATCGGCCAATCCCGAAGCGGAAATCGCGCTGGAGGAAGCGCACGGATTCCTGCGACCGTGCAGGCGCGTGCGCATCGATGTGGAACCGATGGCCGAGGAAGGCCATGCCGCATGCCTGCGCGAAATGCTCAATGCGCTCAGGACTTCGCGGCCAGCGGAAACCGAGTCATCGGACAACGTCGAAAGCGCCCGGATGATGTACGCCGCCATCGAAAACGCGGCCATTCGAGCCGCCGTCCGTGTCGCCGACGGCGGCCCGGCTGCGCCGCGCCACTGATGACTCAAAGTTGAACCGGTTCGCTCGCCACTTGTCCGCGGCGGCGCAGGCGGATGGGAGCGGTTTCACGGATGAAGAACGCCATGATGCCGCTTACAAAGGCGCCTGCGGCCGCAATCCACATGGGTGCCGGCAGCCCGAAGTGATCGGCGGCCACGCCTGCGACGGTGGGCATCACCGCGCCACCAATGAGCTCGCCGACCATCTGGACCAGGCCCACCGCGGTGCCGACGTATTTCGGCGACAGCGACTCGCCCGGGATGACCACCATGAACAGCGGGAAACACGCCTGCCCGGCACAGGTGAGAAAGCCAAGCACGCACATCAGCGCGACCGAGCCGTGCACGAAGATGAGCACGAGCGGGGACAGCACGGCGATGAAGGAGAACAACACCAGCGTCGGTCGGCGCCCCCACTTGTCAGAGATGTAAGGCCCCATGAACCCCCAGAAGAACGTCCCCAGGCCCATCGCTGCCGAGATGACGCCCATCTGCTCGCCCGTGTAGTGATCGTACTCGACGAGGAACGTCGGCGCGAACGATGTGAACGCAAACAACCAGGTCATCATGAGGATCGCGATGAGCAGGGTAAACCAAATGTTCCACGTGCGGAACACCACCGGGAAGTCCTCTTTGCGCAAGCGATGTTCGCTCTTCGCAAGCTCCTCTTTCGACATGCGCTTGTTGGGGTCTTTCATGAAGAAAAGCAACACGAAGAACATGATGAGTCCCGGAATGCCCGCGACGTAAAAACCAGCGTGCCAGGAATACTTCGTAGCCGCCCAGGTGAGAATGAGCGGACCGAACGTCGAGCCGATGAGGCCGAGCGCGCTCTGGACAAAGCCCATGTTGAAGCCGCGCCTCGCCTCCGTCGAGTCGGCCATCACGGCGGCCTGCGCGATGGGCAGCACTGGCCCTTCCGACACACCCATCAGGGCGCGAATGCCAAGCATTTGGCCGAAGTTCTTCGCAATGCCCGTGAGGAAGGACAGCAGTGAAAAGGCCAGCGTGATGGGAACGAGCACGTTCTTGCGCGATCCCAAAAAGTCTGAAATGGTGCCGAAGAAGAACCCGGAGAGCGCCCAGCAAATGGCGAGAACCGACACAATCATGCCGAGTTGAGCGTTGTTCAGCTTGAGATCCGGCGCCAAGTAGGGAAACAGATACACCACGCTCAGGCGCTCCATGAAGACGAAGCCGAACGTGAAGAACATCATGAGGACGACGCCGTTCTCATAGCGCCAGAATCGCTTCTGAGGTCCCTGATCCATTCGGGGATGTCACCCTTTCCATAGGATTTTGTCGACATATTTGCCTATCAAAAGAGGGCCCAGCAAGTCCTTATCTGCAACCGGTTTCATGCCCTGCGCGCTACGCCTTCTCCCTCCCCTCCGCTGCGTCCGCCTCACTGGCTTCGAAGCTACCGGACCCTTGCGCGAGGATCAACGCGTACATTCCTGCATGCGGAACGCGCCTCTCTATATTGTCTGACAATGTGATCAAACAATAGATCATGATTATGTTGCAGTCAATATTGTATGTTGTTTTCGCCAAAAAGAAGACCCGCTTGGACATGATCGTCCGCGGGCTTCCCATTCCGACGCGACGGGATTCGGATCGATTCAACGCCACATCCGCCAATCCTTCCAGGCCATCCGCACGAACATGATGGCCGCGCCAAGGGCCGACACCACGCCAACACACACCGCCAAAGCCAGCCACACGCCCCACGGGTTGACGGCCTGTCCCCCTGGGACACCCGAACTCCCATACGCGGCGAGTACGTATTGCTCTGCAAACCTCCAAACCAAGATGACGGAAATCAGAAAGAGTCCAACGCATCCCGCGGTAAACCACTTGCCGCGCATCGACCTCCACCTCCTACGAAGGAGACGATCGCGCGGGCGAATGCGTTTCAGCGTGCCGATGGCCACAGGTGGGTCGAGCACATCAAAAAGGACAAGCCGCACAGTGGGCTTGCCCTTCCTTCCGTTACAAGAGCGCGAGCTTCGTGAGCCCCGCCGCGATGAGCCCAGACATCGGAATCGTCACTAGCCACGCGACGAGGATGCGTCCCGCCACATTCCAGTGCACGCCTCGCGCGCGCTTTGCTGCACCCGACCCCATGATGGCGGAGGAGATGACGTGCGTGGAGCTCACGGGCAACTTAAACAACGTGAAACCGAAGATGATGATGGAACTCGTCAGGTCGGACGCAAACCCGTTGATGGGCTCAATTTTGATGATTTTCGACCCGACGGTCTTGATGATCCGCCAACCCCCAGAGGCTGTGCCGACGCCCATCGCGATGGCGCAGAGCGTCTTCACCCACAAGGGGACGTGCATCGTGTGCTGATACCCTCCCGCGATGAGGGCAAACGTGATGACGCCCATGGTCTTCTGCGAATCGTTCGTGCCATGCATGAACGCCTGCGCAGCCGCCGAAAAGCACTGCAACACACGAAACACGCGGTTCACCCTGTGCGGAGACCTCCAGCCGAACACGCCGCGAAACGCCCACATGATGGCAAAGCCCAGCGCGAAGGCGCAGATGGGCGACGTGATGAGCGCCTCGATGATCGAGGTGAATCCGGCGAGATCGACCGCGTGAAAGCCCGCCGCGCCAATCACGGCCCCCGTCAGCCCGCCGATGAGGGCGTGGGACGAGGAACTCGGAATCCCGAAGTACCATGTGAACAAATTCCAAAAGATAGCGGCCACGAGTGCACACAACACGACGATGGTCCCGTGCGGGATCTTCAGCGGATCGGCGATCTTGCCGCCGATGGTCTTGGCCACGCCGGTGAAGGTCATGGCGCCAGTCAGATTCATCGCGCCCGCGAGCAACACAGCCGCCCTGGGCGACAGAGCCCGCGTGGAGACGCTGGTCGCGATGGCGTTTGCGGTGTCGTGAAATCCGTTGGTAAAGTCAAAGACCAGTCCCAAGATCACAATGAGCACGATGACAACCAGCATGCGGACGCACCTCAGGCGTTTTTCAGAATCACGGACTCGAGCACGTCCGCCACATCTTCACAACGATCCGTCACGCTCTCCAGGATCTCGTAGATCTCCTTGAGCTTGATGAGCTCGATGGCGTCCTTGCTCTCGGCGAAGAGAGACCGAAGCGCGGCGTGCAAAAGCTGATCGCCGTGTTTCTCCAGGACGTTCAACTCCTTGACGTGATCGCGAATCTGGAGCAGCTTGCGCTCGTTCAGCTTGTGAATCGCTTCCTGGATCTCCTTGGCGCTGCGATGGATGTCCTTCGCGAACTCGATCATCGTCGGCGTTGAACCCGTGACGTCATACAGCGTGAAGCGCACGCTGCAGGCGTGGATGCCGTCGATGATGTCGTCGAGCGTCGTAGCGAGCATGACATAGTCCTCGCGCTCGAGCGGGGTGATGTACGTATTGTTGAGGAGCGAGATGAGTTTGGAAATCAGTTCGTCGCCCTTGTCCTCGTATGTCTTCATGCGACTCGCCAGGGCTCCGAAATCGCCTCCCTGCTCCAGCTCCCGCTGGAACGTCTCGGTCGCTTGCGCGATGTTCTCCGCGATCTCGACCAGAAACGCAAACAGTTGATCACTGCGCTTCGACACGGCTCATCCCCCATTGAATCGAATCGTTAAGAAACTACATGATTCGCGTAAAGCTGTCGTGATGGTTTTGTTAAGTTTCCGTAAAACCTCGACCAAGTTCGACAATGTTCGGAGCTTGGTCACAATCTCACCGCACGGTTCTCTGTGAAGTGTGCCCATTTGGGGAAGATGTGTGCGGAGTGCGCCCGCGATGGCGCCGGTGCGTGCACGCTGAGGGTGAAAGGTACACGGCAAAACCGCATGGATTGGCGAGCCATGAGGAACGTTAACCGCGAGGTGGTTGAGGATGTCTCGACGTCATCGAACGCTCACGGCTCGCCATGAGGAGAATCACTGGGGATGGCCCGTCATTGGAGGGATTGGGGTCGGCCTCGGCGCCACGCTCTTGTGCATCCCGCAAAGCCGCGAGGCCATGTTTCACGCGGTGGAGCGGCTGTTCGACCGCGCTCAGAACGCGCCGTCCGCCAGTCGGCCTTCCACCCACCGAAACAGTCCGTACGGGCCGTGACTGTCCATCGGCCGCGCGCGGGCGCGGCCTCATCTCCCGATGGTGGCGCGCGACGTCACCCTGGCGCGCGGGCCTGCGAAGAAGTCGTGCAGGACGAGCGCTGCCGATCCAATGGCGCACGCGTCCCGCCCGAGCGCGGAAGGCTGCACCACCACCTTGGCGTAAGAGCTCACGAGGCACCTGGATAGAATGGCCTGCTGCATGGCGTCCGTCACCATGCGCCCGCCCTCGGCCAGCCGATTGCCGAGGATCATCATGGCCGGGTTGAGGCCATTCACAAGATTGACCGCACCTGCTCCGAGGTACCGCCCGACGGTCTGAAAGGCCTGGAGCGCGGCCGGATCGGACGCTCGAAACCGGGCAAGCACCCCGTCGAAGTCCAGCTCCTCGCCGGTCAGCTTGGCGTAGGCAGCGATGAGCGCTCGCTCCGAGGCGTACAGTTCCCAGCAACCCACGTTGCCGCACGGACAGGTTTCCCCGTGCAAATCGATGCTCATGTGGCCGAATTCGCCGGCCACGCCGTCGGCGCCGCGGATGAGCTCGTCCCCGATGACAATCCCGGTCCCGATGCCCGTCCCCGCGCTGATGTACACCAGGCTCGACACGTGCGTCGCCGCCCCGTACAGCTTCTCGCCGAGCGCGCCCGCGTTGGCCTCGTTGTCGACAAGGACGGGCTTGCCGAACCAACTCTCCATCATGGCCTTGAGCGGGATGTTCTCCCACTTGAGGTGCGGCGCGCGCAACACCACGCCGCGCGCAAAATCCACGAGGCCCGGCACACCGACACCGATGCCGATGACCCCGTAGCGACTCTCTGGCGCTTCGGCGAGCGCCTGCGCAACCGACGCGCGCAACCGCTCAAGCACCTCTTCCGCGCCGAGGTTTCTCGGAAGCGGCACCTCACGCACGCTGAGCGCCCGCGCGGCGAAGTCCGTGATGGCCACGCGGACGTACTCGACGCCCAGTTCCACTCCAAGCACGCTGCCCGCACTGGCGTTGAACAACAGCATGATGGGCCGCCGCCCCACGCGGGATCTCCCCTGTCCCACCTCCAACACCAGTCCGTCGCGGATCAATTCATCCGTGAGCGCGGACACCGTCGCTTTGTTCAGGCCCGTCTCGCTCGAAATCTGGCTGCGCGAAATAGGGCTGTGGAACCGAATGCGGTTTAAGACAATCGACTTGTTGATCTCCTTCATCAGCGCCTGATCTGCCGTTTTCTCCAAGACGAGTCTCCCCTGCGTGATGATGGATCGCACCCAGTATACTCGGTTCCATTGTACCTCATTTGACTGCCCGCAAGCTCAAATTAGGGCGCCCCGCAGACCAATGCGAGGCGCCCTTTTGCCAGCGTCATATCCGCTCGACGCCCACCGCACTCTGGTACACCTTCTCGTGCTCAATCTCCGTCATGACGCCGTCGATCCGCACCATCCCGCGCAGGCGGATGTCCTCCGACGACGCCCCCACCATAAACTCGATCTCGCCCGGCTCCACGACATACCGCATCTCCCGGTTATAAAAGCCGAACTGGTGCGCTGAAACCCGGAACCGCACCCGCGCCTTCTCTCCCGGCGCGAGGGACACTCGCGCGAAGCCGCAGAGCGCCTTCACCGGCCGCGTCACGTCCGCCGCTACGTCGCGCGCGTACAGTTGCACCACCTCTTCGCCCGAGCGCGCCCCGACATTCTCGATGACGCACGACACCTCGACCTCGCCGTGCACGTCAAGCTCATGCGGAGACAGCACCAGATCCCGGTATGTGAACTCCGTGTAGGACAGCCCGTGCCCAAACGGATACAGCGGCAGATTACTCTCGTCTACATACGTGCCCTTCCAGTGCGACCGGCCCCCCGACGGCTTATGCCCGTAGTAAATCGGCACCTGCCCGACGCTGCGCGGAATCGTGATGGGCAGTTTCCCGGACGGGTTCACGTCGCCAAACAGGACCGCGGCCACCGCCTCCGCGCCTTCCTCGCCCGGCAACCACGCCTCGAGAACGGCGTTCGCTCGCTCAGCGATGTCCGGAATGGCGAGCGGCCGGCCGCTCACGAGCACCACCACCGTCTTCGTTCCCGTCGCCATCACCCGGCGCACGAGTTCCTCCTGACGCCCGATGAGCGAGAGCGTGGCCCTGTCTCGCGATTCCCCTGTCGTGCACGCGTCCGTGAGCCCGGCGCGATCGCCCACCACCACAACCGCCACGTCCGCCTTCGCGGCAAGCGCCACCGCCTCCTCGAGCTCCGCGTCATCTCCGTCGAAGATGTCGCATCCCTTGGCGTAGACCACCTGCGCTTCCGCCCCGACGCGATGCCGAATCGCCTCGAGGATGGTCCGCATGGAGATGAACTCATCCACGTGTTTCACGCCGCTCGGAAGCGGCGTCTGAAACACATTGTCCTCGGACTGCTCGAGGAGCGACTCGATATGGCACGGGTAGGCGTAATCGCCCACCAGGTTGCGCGTCGTGTGCGCGTTCGGGCCGATCACGGCAATGGTGCCTCGGGGCGCGAGGGGCAGAAGCCCGTCGTTTTTGAGGAGGACCATCGACTTCTCCGCCGCCTCCCGGGCCACCCGGCGCTGCTCCGCGTTGTCGAAGACGGCGATGGCCGCGCCCTCGTCGACAAACGGGTGATCGAACAGGCCGAGCCGGAATTTCCACGTGAGCACCCGGCGGACGAGTTCGTCGATCTCGGCCGGGCTGACGAGCCCTCGTGCCACGGCCTCGATGAGCGGTTTGCCGTACACGTCACGCGTCGGCAACTCCACGTCCACCCCGGCGCGCACGGCGAGCGCCGCGGCCTCCGCCTTGTCCCTGGCCACCTGATGATATTCGAACAGCTGATTCACAGCGAAATAGTCCGACACCACGAGCCCCTGAAAGCCCCAGCGCCCGCGGAGCGTCTCGCGCAAAAGCCCCGGATTGTCGTGGCAGGGCACGCCATCGAGCTCGTGGTACCCCGGCATGATGGCGCCGAGCCCGGCCTCGCGTACTGCCGCCTCGAACGGGAACAGGTACACCTCTCTCAGCTCGCGCTCCGGAATGTGCGCTGGCGCCCAGTTCATGCCGCCCTCGGACGCCCCATAACCCACGAAATGTTTGCCCGTCGCCATCACGCCCTGGCTCAGGTCATCTCCCTGAAGCCCGCGGACGTACGCGACGCCCATCTGCGCCACGAGGTACGGATCTTCGCCGAACGTCTCCTCCACCCGGCCCCAGCGCGGATCCCGGGCCACATCCAGGAGCGGCGCGAGCGCCTGGCGCGCCCCCACGGCCCGCATCTGATCGCGAATGATGGCGCCAATGCGGCGGGCGAGATCGACATCCCACGTGCTCGCGATGCCGATGGTCTGTGGAAAGCAGGTGGCCCCCTTGGCCATGTAGCCGCTGCACGACTCCTCGTGGATCAGCGCCGGAATGCCGAGGCGCGTGTGATCCCGAAGGTAGCGCTGAATCTGGTTCGCAAGGCGGGCCACATCCGGCGGGTCCAGATTGGTGGCGCCGCCAATACGGGTCACCTGTCCAATGCCCTGTCCGAGCAGGGCTGCGGCCTTCTCGGCGGAGAATTCGAGATCATCCAGGACTTCGAACGCCCAGATGGACGTGAGTTGAGCGACCTTTTCTTCGAGCGTCATATCGGCCAGGAGCGCGTCGACACGCGCTTCAATGGACTGTGCGGGATCAAGATACACGGGTGTCACGGGAAGCCTCCTTCGTTCATCAGGCGCTGACGCCGCTTTCACATTCAAACGCTTTCATCGATTTGTTTGTCTTGATCACCAAGTTACTAAAACGATTTGGTTGCCGCAATAGGATTTTTCGGCTCATCTCCCCCCCACCCGTGAACTCTTCCCGCCTCTCACCGGTCCATGCCCACGGTGATGGAAAGGAGTGATCGCGTGATTCACGCGGCGCTGTTAAACCCGTTCGACGTACACCTGTACCACCTCATCAACGGCCTGGCGGGAAAGAACAAGCTACTGGACGACGTCATGATCTTCTTCGCGAAGGACGCGCTCGAGCTGTATGCGGCGCTGTTCATCGCCTATTGGTTTGCTCTGCCCAAGGACGATCTCCAAAGCCGCAACCAACTCGCCGTCGCAGGTTTCTCTGGCGTGCTCGCCCTTGTGTTGAACGTCGTCATCTCGCACTTTGTCTGGTTTCGGCCGCGCCCGTTCGTGGTGTTTCCGAAGGGCACGTACACTGAGCTCATCCCGCATCCCGCGGATGCCTCGTATCCGAGCGATCACAGCGCCGGATCGTGGGGGTTTGCCGGAGGCTCGTGGGGGCGCACGCCGAGGTGGATTTGGTTGCCCTTCACGGTCATCGCGGTGCTCGTGATGATCGCGCGGGTATTCGTGGGCGTGCACTATCCGACCGACGTGATCGGCGGAATGGCCGTGGGCCTTTTGGCGAGCGCGGTGGTGCGCCCGCTCGCATCGCGCATCATGCCCCTGACGCGGCTCGTGGCAAGGCCGTTTGGCTACGGAAGGACCACGGAAGAAGCACAGCGCGCCGGACACACCTCGCGCGGTTGACAGGCTGACCAAGAGACCCCAGCCCGCTGGAGACCTTCGAGGCCCACGCCCGTTCACACGACGACTTGAAAAGCCCTTCCGGCAGCGTCCGGAAGGGCTTTTTCGCGCGGTAAATCCTTACGTCGGGGCCCGATTGGCTCTGCGGCGATGACGCCAGCGCCACAGCCATTCGGCGGTCACGCCGACGCCGGCGAGCCACAGGACCAGAAACAAAATCTGGCCGATGATGGGAATGCTCGAAAACGCGACGATGAAACTCACGCCGGCAAGCGCCGCCTTCCACACTTCTCGCGCGCGATCCCGCCCGACAATCATCCGGCCAATCCAGACCGATACGACGGCGAGGCCGACGACGGCGCCTATCGCGTAGAGTGCCAGGCAGAGCGCCGCCACCGGGATGCCGACGAGCGTCGCCGCGAGAAGTCCGGCGAGCGCCAGTACAGCCAGGGTGACAAACACGCCGCTCAGGCCGGCTCGGCGCGCGGACTTCTCGAGTTCGGCGAGGGGCACCTCGATGCTCTCGCGCAAGGCCGCCGCGATGACGGTGAGCAGGGCGGTGAGGACAATCCCGACCGCGAGGAGGCCCATCCACGCCACCAGCGCGCCGAGGCCCGCGACAATGGCGCCGCTCCAGAACGGGTTGCCGAGGGTCGCGTGGAGCAGCTTGTGCACCGTCGCGCCGGGCAACGTGCGCACCTCACCGCCGAGATCGATGACGGTGTCCACGCGGGCGGTGGGGAGAAGATCCACGTTGCCGTTCACGACCAGGACGTGATCGGCCGTCCCGCCGATGGTCAGGTCGTGGCCGACGACGACGATGTCCCCGACCGACTGGCCCGGCAACACGTCGGTCGCGCTCGTTCGGATGAGCCCCTGATTCGAGACGACGGACGCCTCTGTAACGGTGGGCGCGGTGGCGAACAGCATGAGACCGCCGATGGCCGCGGCCAGACTTCGCTTCGCCCACCTCATCGCCACACGACCTCGCTTCTCGTCCAATGGAGCGCCCGCCGCAGACAGGTGAGCGATAGCACGAGGATGATGAGGCTCAGGGCGCCCAGCACTACGAGCCACTCCGCGTGCACGGACCAGGGCAGCGCAAACAGCGCGCGAACCATGGCCAGGGCAAAATGAAACAGAATCGCCGCGGCAGATGCGGCAGGCAGACTGACAGCGGCGAGGACGAACGCCACCCCCAACGCCAAGCTCGCGAAGTACACGTAGGCGAGTCGCCGCGACTGCACCTCTTGGCGCGACAGTCCAAGGGCGTTCAGGACGCGCATGGGCATGTCAACCGGCGCCGTGAGCGTTCGCGCCCACAACAAGAGCGCGCGTTCATCGTCCCGCATGGCATGGACAAGCCCTCGGCAGCGCGCGCATGCCGCGAGATGTGCCTCGACGCGGGCCTTGTCGTCCTTCGCGAGCTCGCCGTCCAGGTACGCGGACAACATGGGCTCCACGAACTCACACGATTGCATCAGCTATCACCCCTCTCGCCGCTGAGATACGTGCGCAGTTGCATGCGCGCGTGATGCAGGCGGGATCGCACGGTGCCAATGGGAATGTCAAGCACCTGGGCGATCTCGTCGTACTCAAGGCCGTGCACCGCCCGCAGGACAATCACGGTCCGGTGCTCGGGACTGAGCTTGGCCAGCGCGCGTTCCAGGTCAATCCGGAGCGAAGCGGCGTCCTCACCTCCGGCGACGGAACCGTGAGTCTCCTCGGTGGGATCCTGCGCGCGGCGCGCCTTGGCCTGCACCATGTCGAGCGAGATGCGGACCGCGATGCGCGCGAGCCACGTCGGAAACGTGCGGTCCTCGCGAAGCCGTCCGAGCGAGCGAAACGCGCGGATGAACGCTTCCTGCGTCGCATCTTCGGCGTCCGCGGCGTTCTGCAGGATGCCATAGGCGGTTCGATATACAAAGGACTGATAATTGCGCACAAGGGTTTCAATCGCCTGCGGATCGCCGTGTCGCGCTCGGCGTATCAGTTCGAGGTCCGCTTGTTCCAAACGGGCATCACCTCCGTCGGCGAGCGTCGGTCCGCCCCCAAGCCAGGCGCGCCATGGACTCAGCCGCAGGGATCCGCACGATAGACGTCTCCCACCGCGCCGCGGTTCAATCCGAAGGTGGGCCTTGAGATTGCGGCAGCCCCCTTGCCTCCATTGTACCCGTACACGCGGGGTACAAGAAGCTGGAAAGCAAAATCGGCCGCTCCGCGCGCGGCGGAACAGCCGATTCACTGAGGGTGTGCGCCATCGTTGAACCTGGAACTCAGCAGTTGCCGCCTGGGCAACCGGGGTCGACCGTGACGTTCTTCGTCTCGGGCTGCATCACGTAACGCGGGACGTTGACGATGAACTGGCGATTCACCCGCACCACGGGCTGGATAATGGGCACCTCCCGGCAAACGTAGCAGTCGTTGTACTCGTAGATGGGCGGGCATACAATCGGCGGGCATGGCTTCATCATGACCTGCATCCTCCCTTGTACCCTGAGTATTCGCGGGATACTACAGGATACTGGGCCGCCGACCTTCCTGGCGCGGCGCGTGTCCCGGATGAAGCCCGCCTGCGAAAACTTCTGTCTGACGGACGCCTAGGACACGCCCGCGACGTCCACGGCGTGATCGTCCGTGTCCCGCGAATACCAGCGGATGCCGATGGACGGGTGTATCCCATCGGAGGGATTGTGGACGACCATGGCGGGATCGATGGGGCGGTCACCGAGTTCCAGCACGGTGCGGCGCGGGTTCTGGGTGTAAAACGTGATCCCGCGCACCTCGTCGAGCGTGGGAGCGTGCCGGCCCAAGACGGGATCGTCCACGGCACGGATGTGGATATACGTGCGGCCAAAGGCGTGGGTCACGTCGTAGCGCAGGTGATCCCGGGTGACGTTGTAGTGGAGCAGGCGGCTGGTGCGCGTCACGAGCAGTCTGCCGCTTCGCTCGTGCTCCGCGAGGCGCTCGAGCGCCGCCACGGCGTCCCTCGGCAGCACGCCTGGGTACGGCGTGCCACAAAGGTGCTGCGCCACGACGGCGAACCCGCCGTCCGACTCGAGGCGTGCGAGGTGCGCCTCGGAGAGTTGCTCGTGGAGCCCGTAGGGGGTCCAGTTCCACACGACCGCGCCCTGTGGCGTGTAGCGCTCGTTCGTGTAGCGCCAAAATCCCCATACGCGCCGCCCATCCGCGAGGCGTAGAGGAAACACGACGGACGGGCGCGAGAACACGTTGCTCGAGATGTCCGGCCACACGAATCGAATGCCGTAGGGAAGGGTCAGATCCGTGTGGTAATACGGCGATCCCGGCAGATCGCCTTGCTGATACGCATAGAAGCGCCCGCGACCTCGCGCGCCAAAGTTGTCGACATTGGACCGATTGCCGTGATCCGTCCACACCTCGACGAAGTCACCGTTGGCTTTCAGCGCGGCGACAGCTTGCGCGGCGAGATGGCGCCGAAAACGCGTCGTCTCTTGATTCATCTGGCTGAAGTCGCCGTAGGTGTGCAGGGTGTCGATCCAGCCGTCGCGGATATACGCGTGGATGGCCTTGGCGCCGTAAGGCACCTGGCTCGTGCCGCGGAAGTAGGAGAACTCGCGCTGAAGCGGAACGCGCCCCACTTCGTCCACGATGTGGCGCTGGTCGTTCGCGTTATACACGAAGAACGAGTCGGCGTAGTCGAGTCCGAGTCCGCGGCCGAGTGGGGTCATTTGTGTCGTATTGATAAAGCGATGCACCAGGTTGAATTTGCGCAGCGTCTGACTGTCCGCATCCGAGGACAGAGCCAGCATGGCCCGATACGGATACGGGAACCGGCGCAAACCGTACACCGTCGGCGCGGCGGAAGCCGACTGCCACTCGACCGCTGCCGGATGCGCCCCGCGAACGGCGCGCGGACCTTCTCCCGCGCGCACCGCGCCAGGCAACATCGCGGCCGCCGCGGCGATGGCTATGCCCGTGATTGCAAGCAGGCGAGCCCACCTGATCTCCATGCAACCACCTCCTCCCCCTCGTGTTCCCGGAGAGGGGGGTGGCTATGTGACACACGAGGCGCAGGTTGCAGGAGAAAAAGGAAAACTCGCCCACGGCGCTGCGAAGCCTCTCGTTAGGTCATCTCCGCGTCCTCGGTCGGACTGCAAGCGCCGTTTGTCTCGTCCGCATCGGCCGCGAACAGTCCCATTCCGAAGTGGCAGTTCGCGCCGAGCGCGATAGGGCCAAACACTGGTTCCGCAAACTCCAGACGCCAGAACGAGCCCCACCGTCCAGGGATGTTCTGCCGCTTGCCGTAGCGCAGCCGACGGAATTTGTGCGCGGGCACCGATTGTCCCGCGATATGGGCCGCCGCACGAGGCGTGATGGCCACGGGTTCCGGCAAGCCCCGAAGCTTTAGTTCCTTGCGAATCTGCTCGACGGGCCCGAATTTGGCCCCGCCTTGCTTTGCATGCCACGGGTGAAGATACGGCGTGACGGAAACAAAAATGCGCGCAGGCCCCACCAGGCCATCTTCGAGCACAGGCGTGGCCCTCTCTCCCACCCTCGGGACACGCCACAGATCTTCGAGCCAAACGCGCCACCTGCGCTTCGGGCCCGGCCACCAGTCGGGCGTCACCAGTGTTCGGATGCGCTCGAGCGCTGCAATGACGCCTTCGGGAAACGGCTCCTGCGCGTAGATGAGCACGTGATCTAAGAGGCCGTCGTGATCGAGATCCTCGGGCAACACAAACACGTGCTGATGGCCTCGCCGGCTGACGGCCCCCGGCTCATTTGGCTCGTGCCCCGTGATGATGAGCGGGGCCGGCTCGTCGCGATCGTCGTAACGGCTCAGGATGGACTGATGAAAGACCTCTGAGATGTCCAACGCATCGGTGACCCGAGGACGGGCCGCATCAGCGATGGCATATCGGGCGGCATTCACCTCTGCTCGATTCGCCAACAGACGATACGAACGCCTTGCCCTTCTCGCACTGCGCCCCGCAAGTCCCTCCAGGACATAGGTCACTGGACGCGCCGCGGGCGAAGGAACAACGCCGTCGCCTTGTGTGAGGGCGTCCAACAGGTGGGCAGGTCTTCGACCGGCGGATGATGCCGGAGCGCTCACCCACGTGTGCGAAGGCAGCGGACACAGCCACTGCACGCGAACTCGGCGCTCAGCCTGCGGCTCACCGGATTCGGCGAAAGAGGCTGGGCGCGCATCCACTCGATCCGGCACCTTGTGCAACACGTGGCAATGGAGCCAGTCCGCTGCAGACCATGCAGCCGGAAGCTCGTCCAGGATTTTTTCCAAGATCTCTAATTCGTCCGACTGAAGTGATAGATGAGGCCAAAATACGCAGAGTGCTGACGGGCGAGGGACGCGTAGGATGGCGCAAAGAGCGCGCCCTGCCGGATCCGGATGCGAGAACTCGACGCCCAGCGGAAGCGTGTAGACCGGTGGCTCCAGCGATAGCGCTTCCACGAGCGCATGAAGCGATCCACGAAAGCCTGTCAAGTGGAGCCGCATGCGGGTGGCGGTCGCGACGAGCGCCCGCAAAATCCGCCACGGTGAAGGAGGCCATTCGATTTCCGATTCCATGGGCTTCTCGAGAGGCACGGAGTGCGCGCCTGCGGCGAAACGGAACGCGATGCCGATCACGGTGCCACTTCCCTCTCTGCATGATTCGCGCATGGGGATGGCGCGGAGATGGAGCGTAGGCGACGCAGAGCTCCCATTTCTTTCCCAATTCTCAGAAACCTTGATGGGAAATCGGGCATTCGTGATGCCAAAAGCGGGGGCCATCCTGGGATGAAACACCAGGGTCTGCGCTCGACGCTCCAAAGGACAGCCTGACGCACCCATCGTAGTCTTCCTGGGATTGGTCGTCAAGGTCTCCAACGCGCCACCGCCGTTCAATTTTGGCCCATCGAACGACGCATCCCTAGGAGCGGCTACGCTTTCCTGTCCGTTTTTCATTTGTTATTCTATTTCATATGCGAATCAACCATCCCCAGCGCCAGGGAGGACCTCATGTCGCAACCTGTGACACATCCATTCGACCAAGCCACCGCGCTTTCCTATGACGGCCAGCGGTTTCACGGAGAAGTCAGAGGCGAGTATTACAACATGGTGGGGCCGTTCGGCGGCGTCACCGCGGCCACCATGCTCAAAGCCGCCATGTCCCATCCCGAGCGCCTCGGGCATCCGCTCGCACTGACCGTGAACTTTGCTGCGCCCGCCAAGGTGGCGCCGTTTGTCATCGAAGCGGTGCCGGTCCGCACAAACCGCTCGACGCAGCACTTCACGCTGACCATGGTGCAGGAAGGAGAAGTGGTCACCACCGCAACGGCCGTGTTCGGCATTCGGCGCGAATCCTTCTTCCATACCGAAGCAATGATGCCCGACGTACTCCCGCCTCGGGAGGTGCCGAGATTCGTCGCGCCCGCGCCACTCCCGTGGATGCAGTGGTACCACGTTCGCCTTATCCGAGGCTCGGCGTTCGACGACGTTCGGGACGCCACCACCTACCAGTGGATGCGCGACGACCCGCCTCGCCCGCTCGATCACGCCGCGCTGGCCGCGCTCTGCGACACCTTTGTGCCACGTGTCTACGTGAAGCTGAAGCGGCCTGTCCCCATCGGCACCGTGACATTCACCGTGTACTTTCTAGCCGATCCGGAGACCATCTTCCGCCAAGGCACCAACGAGCTGCTCGGCGTCGCTCGCGCCACCGGCTTTTCCCACGGCTTCTTCGACCAAATCGGCGAAGTGTGGTCACAAGATGGCGACCTCCTGGCGACGACCACGCAGCTCGTGTACATGAAGGCCCCCGTCAGCGGCTCTTCATGAGCAGCTCGATAGCCTCCTGGATGACGTGCTCCGCAGAACCCTTGCCGGCCAGCTCTTCGCGGATGCACTGCTCCATGTTCTCGCCGACGACATACATGATGACGCGATCGACCGCCGTGCGGATGGCCGTGAGCTGGTTCACGACCTCTTTGCAGCTCTTGCCCTGTTCCATCATGCCAATGACGCCGCGCACCTGGCCTTCGATGCGCTTCAGGCGGTTTTTCATCTGATCGTTGTATTCCATAGGAATCCCACCTTTGTCGCCACAATGTCGGATGGGCGGCCTCGCGTAAGCCGCCCTCAGTGGATCAAGATACTGATGTTATCGTACAACATGTAAAGTGCAACAAGCACGAGGATCGAGCCGAAGATGGTCTGAAGCAGCGACTTTCGGTTGCCCAATTTCGACGAGACGAGCGTACCGAAAAACCCTCCGGCGATCCCGCCGAGCACGTACAGCAGAAACACGTTCCACGCCACCAGTCCCGAGACCGCGTACGACACGGCCGTGGTGACGCCGAAGAGCCCTACCGACACGAGCGAACTCCCGATGGCGTCGATCATCTCCATCCCCGTGGCAAACATGAGTCCTGGGACAATCAAAAATCCGCCGCCGATGCCAAAGAACCCGGACAACAGTCCTGTACCGCCGCCCGTGGCGAGCACCCGCCCCCATCGGAACCGTCCGGTCGGATCCGCGGCCGCAGTCTTCCCGTTTCCGCGCCGTGCCTGAATCAGCGTGCGAATCGCGATGGCGAGGATGAGAAGGGCGAACAAGAACAGAAGCGCCTTCCCGTCGAGCATCTTGCCGAAGATGGAGCCCACGACCGCCCCGATGGCGCCTGGGATGGCAAAGAAAATCGCGGGCTTCCATCGCACGTGGCCGTGCCGCCAGTGCGGGATCAGGTTGATCCACGCGTTCACCGCCACCGCGAGCGCGGTCGTCCCGATGACGATATGCGCGTTGTGAATCCCCACCACGTAGAGGAGCAGGGGAACGGCGAGAATCGACCCGCCGCCACCGATGAGGCCCAGCGTGAACCCGACGACCCCGCCACATGCGATGGCAAGCACAATTTGTAAGCCACTCAGCGCGACCATCGAGCTTCCCCCTCAAATCGAAGTTCTCCGCCCGGATCAATACCCATACAGGTCTGGGTATTGAACCGGGCACAAAAGACCCTTGAGACGCTTGTCACGCTCAGCCGTGCACCGCGCAGCGGTTCGGACCAATCTCCATCTCGCTCGCCTCGTCCGGGTTCGGCGTCAGCTTGCCCATGTTCGCCATCCGGATCTGCTGATACGCATTCGGCTGCGGCGGCAGGTTCTCCGTCACCGTCGTGAAGAATTCGCCCTCGTCCTGAATCTGAAGCCCCGGGTTCTTCTCGTAGAGCTCCGACAACGTGGCGCACACGCAGCCTTGCTCGTTCACCTCGGACGCCCACGCGTAGTGCGCCGGAAGCACCACGAGATGGCCGGGAAGCTGGCGATACGTCTCGTACAGCGTCCGCCGCAAATCCGGCGCGAACTCCTTTGCGCGCCCCGCGAGATCCGGGCGGCCAATGGAGCCCACAAACAGAATGTCTCCGGAGAGCAGGTACTGGCCATCCACCACGAGCGACGTGCTGCCCGGCGTGTGACCCGGCGAGTGAAGCGCCCGGATGGCAATGCGGCTGTCGCCAATGCGGATTTCATCGCCGTCGTTCAGCGGATGGTACGCGTACGTCACCTCGCTAGCATCGCCCGGCGGCAGATAGTACGCGGCCGAAGCTGCCTCCGCCAGCGCGCGCCCGCCCGAGATGTGATCCGCGTGCAAATGCGTGTCGATCACGGCGACAAGCTTCGCACCCTGCTCCTTCGCAAACTGCAGGTATATGTCGACGAACCGCGACGGATCGACCACGGCCATCTCGCCGTTTGAGACGACGGCGTACGACAGGCATCCCTTGCCGACGCGCAGGAACTGATACAGCGCGCCTCCTGCCACGTCCCCCACCTTCACCGGGTGCAGGTACTCGCTCCAGGCCCGCATGCCGCCCTGCAGATAGGCGACGCGCTGAAGCCCCGCCTTCACGAGCTCCTCCGCGACAAACTTGGACGACCCCTCTTTTGCGCACACCACGAGGATGTCCTTGTCTCGCGGAAGTTTTGGCAACAGCGCATCGACACCATCTAGCAGCTCGAAATACGGCACGTTCATCGTTTCGATCCCGTCCCCCTCGATGCGCCAGTCCGCGAATGCGTCCTCGTTGCGCACGTCGAGGAGGAAGAACGGCTCGCGGCGAAGGATGCGATGATACACTTCTGCCGGTGTCCAAGCCGTCAACGTCAATTCCATCATTCCTCCACCTCCGACTGCTCCACAGGCCCGTTCCACGCCGACATGCCAGGCACGACGTTTTTCACGCGCGTAAAGCCGTGATCGGCGAGAATCTGGCAGGCCATGTCGCTGCGATTGCCGGTGCGGCATACCACGTAGATGTCCTTGCCCTCGTACGCCTTCAGTTCGTCGATGCGGGCTTCGAGCGTTCCGAGCGGAATCAGCACAGCCCCCGGGATGTGGCCAAAGGCGTACTCCATCGGCTCGCGCACGTCAATCACGACCGCGTCGCCCTTCGACACGCGCTCCGCGAGCTCCTCATTCGACGCCACGTGTGGGTACTTCTTCTCGGGCTTCGCCTCGTCCGGCGCAGCCTTGCGGATGTAGTGGCGAAACACGCCATCCTTCTCCACCGTGCCAAGGTACTGATGGCCCGTGCGCGTCGCCCAGCTGCGGATGTCCGCGACGGAGCCGGGATCGGTCGCCAGCACTTCAAGCACCTGACCGGCCTCCATCTCGTCAATGGCCTTCTTGGTGCGGACCATCGGCATGGGGCACGAAAGCCCTTTGCAGTCAATCAGCTTGTCGACGGTGTACGCCTGCGTCTGGCCTGTAGAACTCATCCGCTGTTCAGCCTCCTAGCCGTGTTATGTGGATTCTCTATACCATCGCCCGCCGAAACTGGCGTGGCGTCATGTGCGAACCTTCAAAAAAGATAGAGCTGAATCCAAACCGCGCGAGCCGCCCGCGCGTGCGGCGCGGGCCGCGGCGGTGCACATGGGACAAAGCGCGTTCAGAAGGTCACGGTGACGTCCGCGTCGTACGCGAAGTCGAGGAAGTTGACGGCCCCGGCGAACTCGACGCCGTCGATGAAATCCTCGGGCTTGAGGCCCATCACGTCGACGGTCATCTGGCAAGCGATGAGCCGGACGCCGCTCTCCTTGGCCATCTGAAGCATCTCCTGGATGGATGGCACGTTGTGCTTCTTGAAGTTCTCTGCAAACGGCTCGTTTTCCGGCTTAAATTTCAGCAGTTGCGCCGAATGCTTGTGGATGATGTTCAGACCTTCGAAGGTGAAGAAGATGGCAACCTCGGCGTCCGTGGCGACACCCGCCATGGCGATGTTCAGCACTTTGTAGGCCGTTTCGAGGCCGCCGTTCGATGCGATGATGGCGACTTTCTTCGACATGATGTTCCTCCCCAAATGGCATCCACGTATTCAGCTCAACATCATCAAGCTCAACATGCGGCGGATGGCCTTCACTCAACCGGCCCGCGCCAGCCGAGCATGCCGCCCATCAGGTTCCACAGATTCGAGTACCCTTGGGCCATCAGGAACTGGCATGCGCGCTCGCTCCGGTTTCCGCTTCGGCAGACCATCACGGTCTCCTGATGCGGGTCAATCTCCCGAAACCGCTCCTGCAACTGGCTGAGCGGAATATTCTTCGCGCCAGGAATCATCCCCGAAGCCACTTCCGCGGGTTCGCGGACGTCGATAATCTGTAACTTTTCCCCGCGCTTCAATCGCTCCTCCAGATCCTGAGCAAGCATTCCGCGCACTTGACTCATGTTCGTCACCTCCTCGTCCTATCGTACGCTTCCTTCGCCGCCGCATCCAGCGACGACCTCCTCAATTACGGTACGGGGTATAGTATACATACGGCCTGCGCGCCTGTCAATATACCCCCTTAGGTATATTTCGGCGATCGCGCGCATAGCTTGTATCATCCGACGGACAAGATGAGGTGACGCGCGTGAATTGGGAGATGTTCGCCACGCTTCTCGCGATTGGCTTCGCGGGATCCGTGCTGGCCGGCATGGTGGGCGTCGGAGGCGCCATCGTCAAGTATCCGCTGCTCTTGTATCTGCCCCCGCTCCTCGGCGTGGGCGCATTCACCGCACATCAGGTGGCTGGGATCAGTTCAGTGCAGGTCCTGTGCGCATCGCTGGCCGCCGCGTGGGCGTACCGGAAGTCGGGTTATCTGCACCGCCGACTCATCCGCGACATGGGCCTGGCCATGCTCGCCGGAAGCTTCGTGGGCGCCTACATGGCGCACTTCTATTCGGAGCGCGTTGTGAATTTCGTTTACGCGTTGCTCGCGACGGCGGCGACGCTCCTCATGCTGCGCCCCTCCTCCTCGGACGAACTGCGCGGCGACGTGGACGAGATAAACTATCCGCGTCCGCTCGCGATAGGACTCGGAGGGCTGGTAGGCCTGTTTTCCGGCGTGGTGGGATCCGCGGGCGCGTTTCTTCTGATGCCCATTCTGCTCGGCGTCCTGCGAATTCCGACGCGCGTGGCCATCGCGTCGTCCATTGCCATCACGTTTGTCGCGTCGCTCGGCGGTTTTGTGGGCAAGTGGGCGGCACATGAGGTGATGTGGGGACCGGCGCTTGTGTTGGCCTGGGCGAGCGCCGTGGGGGCGCCGCTCGGGGCAACGTTGGGCCGACGCACGGATGCGCGCTGGCTGCGCTGGCTGCTTGCAGCGCTCATCGCCGCGACATGTGTGCGGATCTGGATGACGGTGTTGGGTGGGTGAAGGGGCAGTTGAAGGCTAAAGGGAAGGCGAAGGGCGCTCCCTTCGTCGAAAGGAGCGCCCCTCGATCTCGCCCTTGGGCTTCAGCTTTTTCCACTTGCGTGCCGTTCGTCCGTGAATTTCACGCTGTCCAGTTCTCCGGCATAAAACAGACCCATACCGTGATGACAATTGACCCCCAGCGCGATGGGCCCGTACACGGGCTCCGCAAATTCGATCCGCCACAGACCGCCCGCCCGCGCCGGGATGTCCTGCCGTACGCCATAGCGCAACTTGCGAAACTTCCGCGCGTCATACGGCAGACCCGCCAAGCGGATCTGGGAACGCGGTTCGACGGCCACTGGTTCCGGAAACCCCCGCCGGCGAAGCTCCTCTCGAATCTGATCCGCCGGCCCAAACTTCGCGCCTCCTCGTTTCCAATGCCACGGATGCAGATACGGCGTGATGGAGGTGAAGACGCGCGACGGCCGTACATAGGCGTCCGGCACATTCGGCCCCGCCTCTTCCCGCGAGACGGAGCCCGCTCGCACGAACCACAGGCCCTCGAGGTACAACTCCCAACGTCGTTCTCGCCCAGGCCACCACGCCGGCGTCTTCAATTGGTGCAACGCCTGAAGGGCCTTCACCTCTTCCCGATCAAAGGGCTCGCGCTTATAGACCACGACGTGATCGAGATGTCCGTCCAGATCCTCGTCGACCGGAAGAATGAACACATGTCGGTGATTGTCTCGCAGCGGTCCTCGCGTCTCGGGATCCCGCCCGGTCAAGGAAGGCATCGCGAGACCTGTTCTGGCGGCCATCGAGTCGAGCGCCGTATGCATCACCTCGCCCACATCGAGCGCGTAGATGATCCGCGTCGGCACCTTGCTTACAAGGCGAAAGCGCGCCACATTCGCTTGGACGTGCGGCATGTCCATCCGGCACGGTGCGGCACGCCGTGAGTCCGACCGCAAATCCAACTTGCGGCGAACGTACGTGAGATGGGTGGCACCGACGGGCATGTTGAGCCGCTCCTTCTCGATGACGTCGGTACCGAGGCGTAAGGCATCGAGAAGATGGTTCACGCTGGCGAGGCCCGATTTGCGGCCTCCCGTCGGCCACTGGCTGCGCACGCGAGGCCACTCGCTCGGCGTCACGGGGGCCAGGAGGTCCACAATCTCGCCTTCCGCTCGGTCGAGCAGTTCGCAGGCCCCGTCCACGTCGATGGGCATGGCGTCCCAACGGTCGGGCGGCTCGCGGACGAGGCGCCCCTCACCCCAGCTTTCCGCGCGGCCAAGATAGGGCATGAGCGTGGCGATCTCGTCGAGCAATGCGAGCGCTTCGGCGTCGAGGTGCGCCTCCAACCAGTACACGCCGAGCGGATCTCCCGGCAGCACGCGCAAAAACGCGTCGTGGATGAGGGTCGTCTTCCCACCGGCGATGGGCATGAAGTGCTTGGTGTGCGTGTGCACCGCGCTAGGCAGCCTGTACATGGGCCGTTCCGCCGCCAGCCCCTCAATCAAGCGCCGCAGAACGTCCTCGTCGTAACGCTTGGAGAGGCTATAGCGGTGGTACACTCCGATGAACGACCGCAGGATGCGCCATGGCGAAGGCGGCCACTCGACATCCGCCTCGTTGGCGTGGCGCCCCCACGGCGTGGCGTGATAGGTTCCCGCGAGGAAACAAAACTCAATCCCAACCACGTGGCCACTTCCCTTGTCCAGTGTCGCCATCACGACTTGACATCATAGCGCACACGCAGATTTTCCGCCGCGAAAAGCCCCTCAGCGCGCAGGCGCTCGATGAGTCCAGGAAGTTCACGGTCGATCTCGTCCGCGGTCGGTAGTTGAAACTCGGTCGGCCGAAGCACTTCCACGTGTTTGACGTCGAAATCACAGGCCGTGCGCAGGCGAAGCCCTTCATCCAGGAAGTGTTGGATTTTGTACAGAGCAAAGAGGATAAGGAACGTTTCCGCAATGTCGCCAAGCCCATACGAGCGGAGCAGAGCAAGGTCCAGCACGAAGTACGCGTCGATGCGACGGGCCACGTACTCGTCGCGATGGAACGGCACGTTGCCGAAACCTTGATTCGTGGGCCCCGTGGGATTGACGCGATCGTTCTTCACACCGCCGTTCGGCGCGACCCGAGCGTCCTCGGC
Source organism: Alicyclobacillus sp. CIJ1 (assembly GCF_057538885.1). Taxonomy (NCBI): domain Bacteria; kingdom Bacillati; phylum Bacillota; class Bacilli; order Caryophanales; family Alicyclobacillaceae; genus Alicyclobacillus; species Alicyclobacillus sp. CIJ1. The sequence goes on from NZ_BAAJPH010000117.1 coordinate 94,740, forward strand.
CTCGACGAAGGCGGACAACAGGCGCGCGAGGCGGAGCCGGCCCCCTGCAAGTTCCTTCTTGGCGAGAAACAGCCCGTGGAGAACGGCGTTTGGATCATACTTGAACACGGTGCGAGCGAGTTTCGATACATCCACGGGAAGGGACTCACCGAGCAGGCCAAGTTCTCGTTTAAGAAGATCCATCACCGTCGTATCCTTGCTCTCAAGGATGTACGGCGAGTTGAGCCGATGCGCCTCGAGGACGGAATTCGTCAGCAGTTCTCCATGTTGATCGTACACGTCGACTCGCGGCAGACCTTTGAGCGGCGGGCGCCAGTCTTTGGCCGCGTCGTCCCAGCACACTTTCTCCATGCGGTTGGCCATACTTTGCGGCGACTCGACAAGCAGCATGCGGTAAGGCTCCGTCGGATGATCGTACTCGGCCGCGCCGAGATCGGGAAAACCAGTGGGCTGGAACCGCGTACCTGCGATTGGGACTAGCTCCGCGCGGATGATCAGGCGCGGCGCGGCGTTGAGGCGTTCAAGCGAGATGGCCATCGACAAAACCCCTTTCTCACAACTCGAACAAGGTTTCCTTCGCTGAGGAGCCGGCGTTCTCGTCCTGGTTCGGCCACAGGCGAGACACAAGGACCTCGAGCGACCTGGATTGGATGGGCACAATCGCCGACGCGAGGACGCGGCGCGGCGAAAGTCCGAAGGTGTCCGTGCCGCGGTGGCGCGGCGGAAGCCCGCTCGCCAGCAAGCGGCGCTCCAACACTTCGCGGGCGCGCACGGCGTTTGTCGGGCGATCCGCACCGAGGAGCGCAAACACGTCGCGCGGCACGGGAAGGGCGAAGTCATCCACTGCCGGTGGCTGTCCTAGGTGACGGCGCGAGACGAACGCGAGCGCACGGCGAAGGTCGCGCTCTGAAGTGAAGGTGATGCGCAAGAGCGCGTAGAGATACGGGATCCATGCGCGTGTCGCCGCGACGCGCCGTTCCCACGGGTCGTCGTGACGCAAGACACTCGGCGGATTGCCCCGATATGCTGAAAACGCCCATGCGTAGTCGAGGATGCGAGCGTCCCTCGTCTCGCCGAACCAAAACCGCTCTAGATGCTCCAGATGGGCGGCGAACGGCTGCTGACGGCTATGGAAGCCAAGCTTGGACTTGAGTTGTGGCTTATCTTCATCCTCGCCGTCTTGATGTTTCCTGTCTTGTTGGACATACTCCGGCTCGTCCTTGCGCTGACGCAAGCGTTCCTCGTCCAGCAAGCGGCGTTCGGCGAGCGTGAGCAAGCAGCGGACGAGGTCCGGGCTGTCGAAGGCAAGTCGCACGCGCGCGGACGGCATCTCCTTGTCGCCCACCCACTGCCATGTGCGGCGCTCATGCAGGACGACCGGTGCAAAATACTGGCGATGGCGGATCTCGCCGACATCCCGCATCGTGCCGATGGCGAGGCCGATCGCAAACTCGGCCTGCTCCCTGGGATCCTGGGGCCAAGCTTGCTCAATCCACGCTTGTGACGCCAGCGTCAAAGGCTCGACGCGATCGCGCAAGTCTGCCCGCCGCGACACCACGCGGTCGAGCTGCGCAACCGCCACGATGAGGGCCCGGACACGGTCAGCGCCGCCGTGCTGGCACAGGTCAAACACGGCGTCCTCCACGCGGCGGAGCGCGGACAACGCGGACAGCGGCGGCTCCTTCGTCGACGGGAGACTTTGAACTTGCGTCAACCAGCGGTCGAGATCGTCCAAGACGTCCGCTTCGGGGCGGCGCCGGACGTGAAAGCGGCTGAGGGGCACGGCGTAGTACATGCGCCCGTAGCGTTCAAGAAACGCGTAGCGCTGGAAGCTCTCGACACCGCGGTCGATGCCGAGCTCCGCGCACGCGCGCGCGAAGTCGACGCCGGTGCGCGCAGGGCGCCATCCGACCGACATGAGCCGCGAACGGACCTGTGCCCTGCCCTCTTGGAGGAATTGCTCGAGCTCGGGGAGGGAGGCTGGGCGACGCCAGAGCGGGAGCCACATCTCCGCGCGCGCCTTTTGGCCTTCATCGGACACGCTCATGGCGCCTTGACCCCCTGAAGCCGCCCGAACGGTAAACGGATAAGTGAAATCCGTGTACTGGCGCCCAAACTTGCGGGCAGCCGCTGCGGAGAACAGGAGGCCGCCTTCGAGCGAAAAGATGAAGTCCCACGGATTGACGCGGCGACTCGCTTCGAATCCCGGGCCCGCGTTCGGCCCACCGTTTTGCCCTGGATGGAACTGGCCAATCGATACGTTGAGAAGGCCGTTCACCGGCTCCTCGAACAGAGCGGCGCGGAGCAGCCGCTCGGCCACATCGGTCGGCGTCCCGTCCGGCTGAAACATCTCCCGTAACCGCTGCATAAAGTTGTTCGTAAACTCGAAGTTGCCGTCGTTGCCGCCGGTTCCGTACAGGGGGGCAAAGCCCAGACGGTCAGCCGTGATGGCCGCGACGGCGTCGAGCCACTCCACTGCTTCGTCTGGCAGTTCAGCCCGCAGCCGCGCGACGAGCCTAGCTTTGTCCTCCTCTTTGGGTTTGTCGTTCAAGGGCGTGTCGGCGAGCACGCGATCCACGGCGTGCAAAGCGTCTCGATAGGGACGAAACCGCTCCCCGCTCGTGTTGCGGAGCCAGTCCACCGGCTCGCTGTTCTTTCCGCGGATGAACCCCCCGCCCCCGTTCCAAGGCGCCATGATGGGCGTGGGCCGATACTCGCGCAGGAAGAAATCGACGAGTTGATCCGGCGAGAGTTCGGTTTGGATGGAGAACACGTCTTGGTTCCAATAGCCGCGGGCATGCGGATCGCGCTGCTCGGCGAGCAGCCGCAAAACGGCCATCGCCTTGAGATACCCGGCCATCGGTACCGGGCGACAGCCGTTCAAACGTATTTCATGGTTCACGCGATTCCACCTCCTCTCTGCGCGACGCGCGGCCATCCGCTACGCGCAGAAGCGCCTCGTACCAAGCAAGTCGAAAGGGACCGTACGCTTGAAGCAAGCGCTGCACGCCTTCGGTCCAACTCTCTCTGCCGCGCTGGTCCGTGCCCATGTGCATCACAGAAAGGCTCAGTCGCGCCTGAGGCCAACCGCCGAGCCCTGGGATGGAATACGCCTCGAGCTCATCCCCTTCCCAGACACCGCGCGCGAACGGCCTGCCATCTGCCGGAGCCTGCTCCGTTGCGCTTGACCGAATTTGTCCGCGAATTTTTCCATGGTGCGCCGCGACGAGATAGGCCACTAGGCGCGTCCGAAGGTCGTTCACCGCTTCGGGCGGCACGGCGTCGAGATACGCCAAGGCAGACGCCAGCTCGTGTCGGAAGCCACGAATTTTGCGCGCCGCAAGGGCGGAAAGCTCCTCCGTGGCGACGCCTTCTTGAGCGGCAGCTTCGCCATCCTGAACCACGGGAGACATGAGCACACTCGCATGGGTGACTGGCCCAGACTCCGTGCCGCTCTTGGCGAGAAGTTCCGCATCGTCGGGGGGATACAGGTGGCCCGTTTCGCCCCCATATTGCGCCCGGTACCGCTCTTCGCCGAGCATGGCCAACCGCAGCTTCGCCTGAAAGAGCAGGTGGCGCTTGCCGGAATCGTGCCAGAATGCCGCCTCGCACAAGGCGTCGGCCATGGCGTCGTCGCCGGCGAGATGGTGTAATGCCTGCGCTTCCCGCACGACATCCATCGTGTGCTCAGCCAGCGTCACAGGGCGCGAAGGTGCTGGGCCGTTGTCTTCTTCGGCGTCTTCCGCATCCACTTCGGACGAGGGCTGCACCTGGACGGGATGGGGTACCTCGGTCCAGCTGTCGGGATCAAAGCCCAGGCGCGGATCATACCCTCCGTCTTCAGCGCGCAGAAGGTACAGCCAGCCGGGAAACACGCGCTGCTCAGACACGACATCAAAACGTCCAAAGATGGGATTCCATGTGTAGGCGACGCGGGTCCGCTCGCCGCGCCCCTTCCGCTTCAGGTAGTCCTGCAGCCTGGAGAGTGGCACGCGGCACACATCTTCCTCCGACACTTCCCTTAGCCCCTCGGGCGGATCCTCACCTTCCCATGTACCCCAACACACGGACACGGTGCGGTCTTCCACCTCGCGAATGAACGGCGAGACGTCGATGTCGTTTCCGCTCAGATCCGGCGTCGTGTCGAAAAGCTGCAGCAGATCTCGCCGCCGGAGGACGCGGCCGTACGTGAGCGGTTCGACGTCGCGCGGGAGATGCGCCGGCCCCACATCCCGAAGCTGAACGAGTTGGACGCGGGCTCGCTCGAGAGACTCTGGCGAATACGGCAGACAAGCCTGCTCGTCCGCGACGTCCACGTCGATCCAGTAAGCTTTGGCCGATTCGCGCGCCCCCGTGCGATTCAACCGTCCAAAGCGTTGCACCAGGCTCGTCCAAGGCGCGAGCTCCGTGACCATGAGGGCCGCGTCGATGTCCATGCCGGCCTCGACGACCTGCGTGGCCACGAGGATGGCGCGCCTGTCGCTGAGCGTGCGCGCCTCTTCGGCGAGCCAGGCGCGATCCCGTCCGCGAAACTGGCCGTGGACCAGGCGAATATCCTTGTCTGGCATGGCTCGGCACAGCGCCTGAAACACGGCTTGTGCGCGGCTGACGCGATTGAGAACGATGAGTGCAAGGCCATCCAACGGGCCCTCGGCTGCCAACCAGTCGGCAAGTGCTTTCGCGTAAGCCGACGCATCTTTGATGAGCCTCCCGCGAAGCTCCACGGGACAGCGATGGATAGGCTTGGAGGCCATCAGGCGCCGGCTCAGCGCTTGACGATCCGCCTCATCGAGCTCCCAGACTTGAAGCTCCCGCCCAGCGTTGCGCATGTCCACCGTCTGCAGCCATTCCGGAGAGGCAGTGGCGGACATCCAGAGCGTGTGCGCAGGACCGAACGTGCCCAATTGCTCTCGGAAGGCCTGTAATTGTGCGGTCGTCGCGAGACCATCGCCAAACAGTTGGACTTCGTCCACAATCCACTGGACGTCGTTGTGCAGCATGGCAAACTGAAGTGGCCAGCGGAAGCGGCTCACGCCACCGTAGCCGCGGTTCAACGCGCGAGAAAGAATCTGATCCTGGGTGCCAATGAGGATCCACGGTTTATCCGGCTCGAGCTCCCAGGCGTGATCGACCGATCCGCCCATCAGCACCGAAAGACCGATTTCCCCCTGGAGGCCTAGCCTAGAAAGCCAGGTGCGGGCCGCATCGGCGGTCTGGGAGACGAGCGCCCGCTGCGGTAGAACGTACACGAGCCGCCTCCCAGTTTGCGAGCAAAGCGCATCGCCGCCGTACTTCCTGCGCCACGCCCACGCAAGAATGGCGCCCGTCTTGCCTGCACCGGTGGGAATGCGTAGCAAGTCCGGCCACGTAGGGGCGGTGGCCAACCGGCTCTGCCATGGATAAGGTGGCGCACCGGTAGCTTTCATGAAAAATTCAAAGAACTGCATTCACGTCACCTTCTTGGGCAGTATTCAATTGTTAAGGAACAAATCGGATTCCACCCCCAAGGAGAGCACCTTGGCGATGAAGGAGAATAAGAGTGACCCCGCTCATCCAGGGATGTAGTGCGGCACCGTGTGAAGTTCCCACTTTCGCTCGGATTGAATATACAAACTCTTTGGAATCACCCCCTAATTCTAAGAACGATCAAGGATCAAAGGAGTGGATCTGGCTCTACAACGTGTCTTACATGCCTAGCCCGTCCCTCACCACCAATATAGACCAATCGATTCGAGAAATCAACCACTCATAAACGTATGTAGAAATTCATTTTATGCGACATGCCGTCTTACGCTGTGTCATCTGCTTGACGGAGGAGGTTCACTGTGGAGATTTTCGTTGTGGTGCCTGAGATCAACGGAGGCCATGGACGTCCGATGCAGGACATGCGGAGGTTGTTCAACAAAAAGTGTGGGTGCCGCGGTTCCTACACAAATTGACTCATTGCGCTCCTCGACGTAGCATACAGGTGAGAGGTCGGGCCCATTTGAAGGTAGATCCGTTTATGAGCCACATGTTCATAAGGACATGCGTCTCCCGACCTCTCATCGTAAAGATCCGGAAGTCGCATCCACCCATGTCACCTTCAGATGGTCCACGGTGAATCCAGACGGAGCCCGAGATCCTTCCCAATCACCACCAGGTTATTTCGCGTGAAGTCTGCTGTCCGATAGATGCGCACGCTGTCCTCGTCGCGCCGGATCACGTCCCCAAGCCGATGTATCAATTCCACGTAGCGCGTTTGATCCAGGACGCACTCGAATACCGACTTTTGCACGCGCTGACCGTATCCCTCGCAAGCCTGCGCGATGCGCCGAAGGCGCCTCTGACCTTCCTTTGTATCCGTGGCCACGTCGTAGGTCACGACATAAAACATGCACTTGCCTCCTCAGCCTCGGTAGAGAAACGGCGTGTAGCCATGCGCTTGGGAGCGGATGGCCCGGGCGAGGATCCTCGCCTGTACGTCGAGCAGTCGCCCATAAGAGACGGGCTGCTTAAGCAAGGGGTGCTCGATCTCGACCTGCTTTCTCCTGTCCCACTCGGCGAAGAGAGTCCTCCTACCTGTTTCGGTCAACTCCCAAGCCCCACCGGGCAGCACCTCGAAGTCAGAGGATTGCAACTGACGTCGGTTGAAGAGGGACAACATGACGCGGTCGGCCAAGATGGGCCGCATCTCCTCCACCAAATCGAGAGCAAGGGACGGTCGCCCCGAGCGAAGCGTGTGAAGAAACCCGATCTGTGGATCCAGTCCCACCCCGAGCAAGGCACTCTCTGCGTCGCGCGTGATGAGCGAATAGAGAAAGGACAGGACGGCATTCACAGGGTCGCGCGGCGGACGTCGATTTCGCCCGTCGAAGGACAACGCGTCCCGAACTGAGGGCGCGAGAAGATGCCTGAACGCCAAGAAATAGCGACGTGCGCTCGAACCCTCGATGCCGCGGATCTCGTCGGGATGTGAAGCAGATGGAAGTTTGCGAAGTTCGCGGGCGAGATCGTCGGCCACGTCGCGAACGGCCGCGCGATCCGCCGGATCTGCGAGATCCCGTGCAGCCTTCAGAACGAGCTGGCGCTGGTTGTGGATCTTCCCCGCGACGATGGCCCGCATGATGGCAAGGGATCGCTCCGGGGAACGGACCGCCTCGTGCTGTGCGGTTCTCAGCAAGACGTTACCCGAAAGGCGACCCTCTATGCGGTATAGGAAGCGACCGCCGCGTGTCATGCGCACGACGGATCGGCCTTCAGCCGCACAGCGTTCGAGCAGGGGTCCCGTAAAGGAAATGCGGCCGATGCCGACAATAGACTCCAACATGTGGAAAGGTACACGCAGGAGCGTCTCGCCATCCAAGGTGACCATCACGACATCGTGGTGCACGCGAACGACAGCGCCGTCGCGCTGCACAAAGAGCGTTTTGAGGATCACGGGCGGCACGTCGCTTCACCTCCCAGATCTTGCTCGATCATACGCCAGAACATCTTGTCAGAAGGCTGTTTGGACCAGTGTGGAAGACAGGCGGGTTGAAGAGAACAATGGACACAACGCCGGTCTTCTACAGGTCCTGGCACATCGTTCCGAATGAGCATCTCTCGCACACGGGCGATCACGTCCATTGTTTGGGCGCGCAGAGCATCATCCAGCAGCACACGTGATCTTCGGTGGCTGTGGATGTGAAAAATAGCTCCCTCAGGTATCTGGGTCTGAAACATTTCTTCGAGACAAAGAGCTTGCGCACATAGCTGGATACGTTGCGCGAGACTTTGACGTGTCTTCCCATGTTTGAACTCAATGGGATACGGCGTCTCTCCGTGCCATTCGACGACATCACAGCGACCGATGAGCCCAAGGCGATCCGACCACACGCGCATGCCCGTGACCATCTTGTGTCCGCGCGCGGAAAAGACACGGTCTTCGTCGACCCGACGGTGTAGGAGATGGCCGTTCGTGGTGAGTTCATTCTCAAGAAAGATCTGTTCCACATGGATGAGCGCACATTGACGCGGACAGTACGCATAGTGCTGAAGCGCGGAGATAGGAATTTGCCAATCGTCATCCATGACATACCGTGCCTCGCTCGCATGGAGATTTTCGTGATAGTCGAAGTATGCCCACCCTGTAGCCTGGGCATACCCGAGGTTCCACGAACCTGCAAGCAGCCGCAATGGAACGGACAGTCGCGTAAACCACATGTTGTTAGCCAACATCCAGCGGAATCGGACCAACCTATGAGGGAGTTCGAGTCACCTGTGCGCGAACCTGAATCGCTAATCACGAGGCCGGAGGTTCGCGTAAAAGGAGAAATTCGCATGAGATCTGGACTTTTAAGCAAAACGAGGGTATGATGGTGCTAGTCATTCGACAGGAAATGTCACTTTCATGGACAGGTTCGCGTTTTTCGCCCGAAAGTCCGCGCCAGACGTGGGATCGAGCGAGAAGAGTTGATCCGCCGAGATCGTCGGCGGCCCCATTGAAGCTCCTGTTCGGTAAGCGCGTCGTCGAGGTCGGCGCAGTTGATCCGCCGAGATCGTCGGCGGCCCCATTGAAGCTTTATCCCTCTACTTATGCAAGCCCCGGTAATTTTATCGTTGATCCGCCGAGATCGTCGGCGGCCCCATTGAAGCAACACTGCGTCGGTCAGCAAGCTGATGACCGTTCCGGTTGATCCGCCGAGATCGTCGGCGGCCCCATTGAAGCCAAGCCGCTCGCACGGATAGCCGCCACTTCGTCGGTGTTGATCCGCCGAGATCGTCGGCGGCCCCATTGAAGCCTGCCGCGTCACGCCCATCGCGAGACATGCGAGGTCGTTGATCCGCCGAGATCGTCGGCGGCCCCATTGAAGCGATACGATACGATCGATCGCCTTCTCTCCATTTTTGTTGATCCGCCGAGATCGTCGGCGGCCCCATTGAAGCGCTCGCCAATGGCCTTAAAGCGCATCGAGCGGCGATGGTTGATCCGCCGAGATCGTCGGCGGCCCCGCTGAAGGAAGCCCAACCGTCGCCATCGCGTCTCCATGACGAAAGGCCGCTCCGCATCGGAACGGCCTTTCTGTGCAAACCCATTTCACCGATAGACGTCTCCCCCACCGGCCCGAAACGCCTCTGCCTTCTCGCGCATGCCTTCGGCAATCGCCTCCTCGGGCTCGAGCCCCCGCTCTTGTGCGTATGCGCGTATGTCCTGCGTAATCCGCATGCTGCAGAACTTCGGCCCGCACATCGAGCAGAAGTGCGCGGTTTTCGCGGGCTCCGCCGGCAGCGTCTCGTCGTGAAAGCTCTCGGCCCGGACAGGATCGAGCGCCAGGTGGAATTGGTCGCGCCAACGAAACTCAAATCGCGCCTTCGACAGCGCATCGTCCCACTGCTGCGCTCGTGGATGGCCCTTCGCCACGTCGGCGGCGTGCGCAGCGATTTTGTAAGCGATCACGCCCTCCTTCACATCGTCCCGGTTGGGCAGCCCGAGGTGTTCCTTCGGTGTCACATAACACAGCATCGCCGTGCCGTGCCAAGCGATCATCGCCGCGCCAATGGCCGATGTGATGTGATCGTAGCCCGGGGCGATGTCCGTCACAATGGGCCCCAACGTGTAAAACGGTGCGTCATGACAGGTCTCGCGCTCGCGCACGACGTTCTCCTTAATCAGATGCATGGGAATGTGCCCAGGCCCTTCAATCATCACCTGGACATCGTGGTCCCACGCCCGCTTCGTCAGCTCCCCGAGCGTCTCGAGTTCCGCGAACTGGGCTTCGTCGTTCGCATCCGCTATCGATCCCGGCCTCAGGCCGTCGCCGAGCGAAATCGAAACATCGTATGCGGCCAGAATCTCGCAGATTTCGTCGAAGTGCGTATAGAGAAAGTTTTCTTTGTGATGGGCAAGGCACCACGCAGCCATGATCGATCCACCGCGCGAGACGATGCCCGTCACGCGGTTGACCGTGAGCGGGATGTAGCGAAGCAACACACCCGCGTGGATAGTGAAATAATCGACGCCTTGCTCCGCCTGCTCGATGAGCGTGTCACGGTACACTTCCCACGACAGATCCGGAATGCTCCCGCCCACCTTCTCCAGCGCCTGGTAGATGGGCACCGTGCCGATGGGCACGGGGGAATTGCGCACGATCCACTCGCGCGTCTCGTGGATGTGCTTGCCTGTTGACAGGTCCATCACCGTGTCGGCACCCCACAGGATGGCCCAACGCATTTTCTCAACCTCTTCTTCAAGTGAAGAAGACACGATGGAATTCCCAATATTCGCATTCACCTTCACGTGAAATTTGCGCCCGATGATCATGGGCTCCAATTCCGGATGATTGACGTTTGCCGGAATGATGGCCCGTCCGCTCGCCACCTCCTGGCGAACAAACTCAGGGTCCATCCCCTCGCGGATAGCCACGAACTCCATTTCTGGCGTGACAATGCCGCGCTTCGCATAATGCATTTGCGTGACGATCCGGCCGGGTTTTGCGCGCCGAGCTTGACGGCGGAAAGGGACAAGCGTCGGATCCACCTCGGCCGGCCGAGTTGGTTCCTTCCACTCTGTGTCTCCGCGCTCGTCGATCCAAGTCGCGCGAAGTGCCGGAAGACCTCGGCGTGGATCCAGCTTGACACCCGGATCCGTGTACGGCCCACTTGTGTCGTATACACGAAGCGGAGGATTTTCTCGAAGTCCTGAAGCGCTGCGCGTGGGCTCCAATTCGACTTGTCGCATGGGAACGCGCACATCAGGCCGCGAACCCACGATGTACACCTTTCGACTTGAAGGGAAATACGGGGCAAAACCTGTGCTCATCACGATTGACCCTCCTCGTACGGGAGGGCGGATGGGGCGACCAATAGCCCTGACCTTTGGGGATTCGCAGGGGATCTCGCGCATTGCACGGCCGGACAGGTCCCCGCTCCAAGCGCACGAAACCACCTACCGCACAAGCGCTCGGTTGTCATGATCTGCACGCCATCAGAAGTCCCTACGCTGGCATTACCCAGATCAGGTTCAACGGTCGGCAGCTCCATAGCCGCCCTCTCAGCCCGGTGACACCGAGCTCCCGTGTGTGTAGCGTGTACTCTCATCATAGGACGGATATGCGAGCGAGGCAAGTTTCTTTCTGAAATCTCGGACCATCCAAACGCACAAAAGGCCGCGCAACATCCGCGCGGCCAAGCCGTTCTCCTAGCCGTTTTGAGGATTTAGGAGGCTTTCGCCTCCACCTTTTGCGTGTTCGCACGTTCGCGCCTCGGCGAAATGAGGAGATAGACGATGCCTGTCACGATGGGCGCTGCGTACGCCGACACATCTGCTCCTCCGAACCACGCGTTCGTCAGCGGGCTCTGCCACAAAGCGCTATTGACAGACAGGAACGTCGCTACCGCGCCGATGACAAACGCGAAGATGGCGCGCCAGTTGAAGCCGCCGTTGTACCAGTACACGGAGCTTGGAGACGTGTCGACGAGATCGTCTGCGGCATACCGCCCGCGGACCACGTAGTGGTGCACCATGTAAATCGCCGCCCACGGACCCATGACCGTGATCATGAGGTCCAGGAAATTCTCGAAGAAATCGACGAAGTTGTTGGAGAAGAACAGGGCGTAGATGCCAATCGCCGTGCAGATGGCGCCGTCGAGCGCGACTGCGTAGTGACGCTTGAGCCGAATTCCCATGGACAAGAAGCTCATGCCGGAGCTGTAGGCGTTCAGGTAGTTGGCGCAAATGTCGCCGAGCACCACTACAATGAGAAATGGAATGGCGGCCCATTCCGGAATGGCTTTCGCGATGGCCATGACGGGATTCTCAGAGAAGGCTTTGGCGTTAATCATGGTGCCGAGCACCACGCCAAGCCCCATCATGATAAAGTTGGCAAGGCCACCGCCAAGGAAAGTCGCCCATACCATCCGGCTCGTCTTGGTATCCTTCGGTAGATAACGGGAATAGTCCGCCGCGAAGTTCGCCCAACCGTAGAACGTGCTCGCGAGTCCGACCGAGAGCGCGAGCAGGAACGTCGGAAACACGCCGTGTGCAGCCAACGCGCTTGCGGGCGGATTGAAATTCCATTTAACGTCAGGCAGCACAGCGAAGAGCACAAGCACCGTGCAGGCCGCGAGGATAACGGCCAGCACGCGCTGCATGACGACGAGCGTCGCGTGGCCCAGGATGGGCACCAGATACGTGAGAAAGAGCGTGATGACGAGCGCCACGAGCGTCGGTCCAACGCCTGTCGACGGCAGGCCAACGTACTGCGCGAGGCTGAGCATCGCCCACACGGTCAGCACCATGGTCACGCTCTCCCACCCGACGGCTGTGAACCAGCTGAAAAACGCCGGGATTTTGCCGCCGTGCACGCCGAACGCGGCCCGAGAGATGGTGAGCGTCACCGTGCCCGCGCGCGGACCGGTCGCCACATAGAGACCGAGCGCCGCAAACGAGATGGAACACAAAAGAACGATGAGAAGGCTCTCCCAGACGTTCAAGCCGAAGACGCCTGTGAAAAGTTGGCCAGTCACGACGCCGGTGAACGTCAGGACTGCGGCAAACCATACGTAGAACAATTCGCGCGGCATCCCGTGCCGATGATGTTCCGCGATGATGCCGTTGCCCTCTGTTTCGAGGCGAAACGCCTCGTCGACCTGCGCCGTTTGACGAAGCTCGTCCGCGGTGGCCATGGCCGAACTCCCCCTCTGGTTTGGTGATAAACAGAAAAGACCTCGGGCGACCGAACCCGGTGGTTCGTCTCGCCATGAGGCCGTTGACGGAGAGATCGGGCACGACGCGCCCACGCGCGAGCCATGGTCCCCAGCTCACGGGAGCAGCCAATCGCGGCACCGCTCTATGACAACGGCCTCGTAGCGCAAGCGATTCTCGGTCGCTTGGTAGAGACTGCCGAGCCATATTCCCAGCATTATACGAGGCCTTTTGGATCACACGCCTAGTGTATCGAGTGCGGACACGCGAATCAATGGAAGATATCTCACGCAGGCGTCGAAACGGTCATGTTTGTGCAGTTGTTACAAATTCGACACGAGAGGTTCGTTGGGCTGGTCTTTCGACGTGATCGTCAAGTAACTGACAGCGACGATGATACAGACCGTTGTGGCGAGTGCCACGGCCCCTCGCCCCAAGCCCAGTCCGCCGTACGCTTTCTCGACGCCCAGCCAGTCCGCAAAAGACGCCCCAAGGGGCCTCGTCATGACATAGGAGAACCAAAACGCGAAGACCTCATTCATGCCTGCCCAGCGCTTGAGCACGAAAGGCCCGCCGAACAGCACCACGAACAGGATACCGGACGCGAAGTAGCCGAGATGAAGCGTAGTGGCCGTCATGTCGCCGCAAGCCGTGCCCATGGCAAAGGTCGCGAGGACCGCTGCCCAGTAAAAGAGTTCGCGCCGCTTGGTCACGATGCTGTGAATGTCGAGCGTGCGCTCCACGCGATACCAGGTGATGAACACTGCGGCCAACATCATCGCAAACGCCGTCGTCGACGCCCAGTAGGGCACGCCGAGCACGATGTGAATGGCGTCGGCCACCATGGTGCCAAACACGGCCACCATGGTGACGAAGGCCCAGTAGATGTACGGGATATACCGCTTGGCGCGATACTGAAGCCAAAACGCAATCCCGAACGCCATGGCGCCGACCACCACTGCCAAGTATTTATTGAAGTGCAAGACCAAAAAGTCCGAGGTCGCTTCTCCCATTGCCGTCGTGAGGAGCTTGACCACCCAAAACCACACGGTGATTTCCGGCACTTTGCTGACGAAAGGCCGTATGCGCCGCGTACTCACGCGCGCCGTGGACATGCCCATCCCTCCTGTGTGCGCCGAATGCGCGCCATCCGTTACCCACGGTGATGGACGACGCGGCGGCGAAACAGGTTCAACGCGATCTCGGCGCGAACAGCGCGAGAACTTCCGGCGCGTATCCCCGCCGAGCGCCCTGGCAACTGATGGGCCGACGAACCTGCAGGGATCGACACTCCGCGCGGCGATACGCGCGCTCGGTGAAAGGTGTCAGGTGGTTGGAGATGAGCACCGGAATCCCGCGGTCAGCGAGCTCCTCCGCGATGCAAGCAAGATCCCGTTGTTCCGCATCCCCGAAGCCCTGTGCGGCGTACTGGCGGAAGTTTGCGGTTTTCGAGAGGGGGACATACGGCGGGTCACAGTACACCACATCGCCAGGCTCGGCCATGCGCATCACTTCACGGAAATCAACGCATAAAAACTGGGCGCGCCGGGCTTTTTCGCAGAAATATCGCATTTCCCGCTCGGGAAAATAGGGTCGCTTGTATCGGCCAAACGGCACGTTGAACCGCCCTTCCGCGTTATACCTGCAGAGCCCGTTGTACCCATGCCGGTTCAGGTAGACAAATAGAGCGGCGCGCCTGACCGGATCGCGCGAGGCGTTGAATTCCTCCCTGAGCGCATAGTAGGCCTCCGGGCAGTTGTTTTCGGGGACAAAAAGCCGCCTGCAGTCTTCGATGAACGCCTCGCCGTGCAGGCTGAGCACGCGATATAAGGCGATCACGTCCGCGTTGATATCCGACAGCACGTAGGCGTCGTAGCGGGTATTCAGAAACACCGCTCCCGAGCCCACAAACGGCTCAATCAACCGCCGACCAGGCGGCAGCACGCGCTGAATGTGGGGCAGAAGGCGATATTTGCCCCCTGCCCACTTGAGAAAAGGCTTCATGCTCGCCGCCTCCCCTCGCGGCCGCACCAGGCGGCTCGTCTCTTCCCCAATTCTAAACGGAGTGAGATCCGCTGTCTACCGCAAGAGGAAACCAAGATCGATCTCGTACAAGGAGTGGATCTCGGCCGAGATGAAGGGCCTCACTCCACGTCGTACCCCGCTTCCTCGATGGCATTCCGAATGGCGGAAACGGGCGTCGAGTCGGCGTGCTGAACCACAGCCTCTCCCTTCTCGAGGCTAACGTCCACGTTGGACACACCCTCGACAGCCGTGAGCGCACGTGTCACAGCGCGCACGCAGCCGTCGCAGGTCATACCTTTCACGCGCAAGATAGTCGTCGCCACGATGTCACCTCCTCTCCCTGTGAAAGAGACCCCCTCCGCTCACAGTTTCGTGAACTGTCGGAGCACTTGAATCAGTTCATCGACCTTTTCTTCTTCGCGATCCCGCTCCCGCAGCGCGTCAGCCACGCACCCGCGCGTATGGGACTCCAAGACGGAGAGCCCCACCTGGTGGAGCGCGCTTTTGACCGCAGCAATCTGAACGAGGATGTCTACGCAATAGCGCCCGTCTTCCACCATTTTCTGAAGCCCACGCACCTGGCCTTCGATACGCCGCAGACGGCGGACGAGATCGGCCTTGATTGGCTCGTAGCTGTGCGAATGTGTGTGTGATTCTTCCACGTTTCACCCTCCGATGTCGAATCAAGCCGCCTTCAGGATTCGAGCGGTTCCAAGGCAATTGTATACGAAACCCCTGTAAGGTATCCAGTGTGCGGCGCCCCATGGCGCGGGGCCGAACAGTCCTGCCCGCTCGACGAACTTCGCGCCTCATCGACAAGAACAGGTTGTCCTTCCTCGCTGCATGGGTTATGCTGGTGTCAGCATACCGAAGCCAGTACGGCATCCGAACATGGTGCCCTCGCACGTTTCGACCGTGCGAGGTGGGGCCCATGGACACCCTCTGCTACGACATCACAGATTTGCCCCGAGCGCGTGCTCAAAGGTGAAGACTCTCCAGGTTTTGACCCGCTTCCGGCTGCATGCGACACATAGCCAGTCATCCAACATCGAGGCAAGGGAACAAAAAGATGCATTTACACAACATGTATAGATATACAAAATCAATAGTTTTGATTAGTTGCTTTCCTTTTTATCTATTCTTTGATACAATCACACACAAACGAAATGTTCACGAAAGGAAGGTGGGTCGACTTCCCTGCGGACAGCCTGACCCATGTCCGGTCTGACGGATGTCATGAGATTCTCATTCGTGAAAGGGGAAGAGGCGCATGGCCAACTTGGAGTACACGCTGGCGGAAAGCGGCACGATTCACATTGCAGAGGACGTGATTCAGACCATTGCAGGCGTTGCGCTCTCGGAGATTGACGGCGTGGCCAAAATGGGCGGCTCGGCCGTCAGCGGCCTCGCTGAGCAGATCACGGGCCGTCGCAACCTCACGCGCGGGGTGAAGGTCGAGTTTTCGAACGAATCACAGGCGTGCACCCTCACCGTGCAAGTCGTGCTGCGCTACGGCGTCCGCATTCCCGACGTCGCGGCGCAAATTCAGGAGCACGTGCAGGCGTCGGTCGAGCAGTATACCGGTCTCCGCGTATCCGCAGTTCACGTGCACGTCGTGGGATTGTCGCTTCGTGAGGAAGACGATGAAAGCGAGGGGTTTGGCTTGCCGGGCAAAGTTTCCAATCTGATTCAACAAGGAACGGATCTGGTGAAGCAGGGCTACGACACGGCGAAAAACAAGGTTCAGTCCGCCGCACAGGCGACGAAGGACGCGGCCGCGGAGGCCATCGGAACGGCGAAGGAAAAGACCCAGCAGGTCGTGGACGCCGCAGCCGAAAAGGCGCAGCAGGGCGTGGAGGCCGTGAAGGACGCGGCGCAGTCCGCTTACCAAGCGTCTAAAGACGCGGCGCAACAAGGCGCCGAAACGGTGAAGGACGCGGCAAATCGGGCGGCGGAAGCCACCAAGGACGCGGCACAGAAGGCCGCCGAACCGACGAAGAACACGGTCGAACAGGTGAAAGACAAAGTGACTTCGAACGCGGAAGTGACCCCTTCGGAGGCGCGCGTGGAGGACGCGAAGCAGACGGTGAAGGAAGGCGTGGAATCGGCGAAGGACGCCGTCCAGCGCGGGTTGGAGCAAGCCAAGGAAGCCGTGGAGCGCGGCGCCGACGCGGCGAAGGACGCGGCGGATCGAGCAGCCGACAAAGCGAAGGATCAGTTGCACGAGTAGCGCGCGAAATAGCGCTTGGGGGGAATGAAGGTGAATCTGTTTGACCGCTTGCTCTTGTTCGTCCTGTCCGTCGTAGCCCTGGTCCTCGGCGTCGCCGTGGTGCTCGTTGGCGCGGCCGTCCCCATTGGCTGGGCTCAAATGGAGCTTACTCGACAGCCGTACAACATCGTGACGATGGTCGTGGGCGGCGTGACCGCCCTCATCGCCATCCGGTTCCTGTTCTTCCGGCGGCGGCGGGATCCGAAACTGGACGCTGTGATGGTTTCGGGCGATCACGGCCCCATCCGCATTACCTATGACACCATCGTGCAATTGGCCAACCGGCGCGGATCGCAGCTCAGAGGCGTGGCCTCTTTCGAGACGGTCGTGCGCCAGGGCCAGGGAGGACTGATTCTGACGCTGCGCATGCGCGTGTTGCCCGACATCGACATCGCCGCGCTCGCCAAGGAAGCGCAGAACGCAGTCAAGTCGTACCTGGAAGAGACGACGCACGTCCCTGTCGAGCGCGTCCTCGTCCAGGTCACAGAACTCGGCGACAGCAACCGAGCCATGCGCGTTTGGAGTGGTACCGGTGCGTGAGACCCTGCGAGGCGCTTGGGAATGGTTCGTGAACCTGCCACATCGCTATCATGGCCTCATATTGGGCGTCGCCGTGTGGGTGGTCTGGATGATTGTCGGATTCTGGCGGATGGTGTTGCTCGCCGTGTTGGCAGCCCTGTTCTACTGGTTCGGGCGCCTCTGGGAGCAAGAAGGATCCATCGCCGGGATTGCGGAGCGGCTGCTAGCTCAATTGGCCAGTCGCAGGCGCCCCCGCGACGGCATGTGATCAAATAAAGCCGCCGAGCACAGGCTCGGCGGCGTCTTTCGTCTTCGTGTCTTCGTGCTTCTATCAACGGTTGGCCTCGCCGAAGTCGACGCCTTGAACGTATACATGGATCTGCGTGTTGTCCATGCCAATGTACCGATTGAGCGCGTCCGCCACTCGCTCCTGCACGTTCACCGCCGTGTCATAGATGTTCACGCCGTACTGCACAATGATGTACAGGCCAACCTTGACGTCATCGCCATTCGGACCAATTTGGACATCGACACCGCGCTCCAGATTCTCGCGCCTCAGCACCTCGTTCAGCCGATCCATCACCTGGCGGCGCGGGGCCATGCCGGCCAACCCGGGACACTCCAGCGCGGCCATGCCGGCGATCTTCGCGACGACTTCTTCCGCAATCTGCACCTTACCCAGGCTGGTCTCCACCGTCTTCGGCATCCTATCACTCCTACAGGATTCATAACTTTCCTCTATTGTACCATGTATTTTGGCATGTCGCAAAGGATTTTTCATCGATTTCAATCCAGCGCTCGTTCATCGAAATCTTCCGGCACATGTGGCGAAACTGTGTTACAATGAGAGCCACATGCGAATGTCGGCCATATCGCGGCCTCAGAGGGGATTTTCATGAACGACGCGCTGCGCTTGAAGATTTGCGATCTCCTTCACGAAAACGCGAAACTCAGCCCTGAAACCATCGCGCGCATGCTCGGCGAGACGCCGGACGTGATCGAAAACACCATCCGAGAGTTGGAGCAGGAAAAGGTCATCCTGCGCTACTCGGCTGTCGTCAACTGGGATAAGCTCCCTGTCAATCAGGTGACGGCCGTGATCGACGTCAAGGTGCTCCCGCAGCGGGAGGTAGGCTTTGACGCCATCGCGCGCAAGATCTACCGGTTCGACGAGGTGAAATCCGTCTCCCTCATGTCAGGGGGTTACGACCTTCAGGTGACGGTCGTCGGGAGAGACCTCCGGGAGGTGTCCCGGTTCGTTTCCGAGAAACTGGCGACGCTCGAAAACGTGACGTCCACGGCGACGCACTTTCTGCTCAAGACGTATAAATCGGATGGCGTCATCTACGACGATACAGATGGAGAAAGGCGACTGATGATCACGCCATGAACACGCTGTATGACCGTTTGTCGCCCGTCGTTCGCAACCTCCCCCCGTCCGGCATCCGCCGCTTCTTCGATCTCGCCAGCCAGATGCAGGACGTCATTTCGCTCGGCGTTGGCGAGCCCGACTTTGTGACGCCTTGGCACGTCCGCGAGGCGTGCATGTATTCGCTGGAGCAGGGGTACACCACGTACACGCCCAACCGGGGGCTCCCTGAACTGTGCGTGGAGATCGCGAAATACCTCACCAAGTTTGGCCTGACGTACGATCCGTCTCACGAAATTCTCGTCACCGTTGGGGGCAGCGAGGCCATTGATCTTGCCCTTCGCGCGCTGGTGTGTCCGGGCGACGAAGTCCTCATCCCCGTGCCAACGTATGTGAGCTACAAGCCGTGCGCGCTGCTCGCGGGCGCGGATGTGGTGGAACTGCCCACCTACGCGGAGCACGGATTTCGCCTCACCGCGGACGCGTTGGAACGAGCCATCACCCCGCGCAGCAAGGTGCTCGTCCTGTGCTTCCCGAACAATCCGACCGGCGCCGTGATGGACAAGGAGGACCTCCAGGCCATCGCGGACGTGGTCCTGCGCCACGACCTGTTTGTGGTGTCCGACGAGATCTACGCGGCGCTAACGTATGGCAGCCAGCACGTGAGCATCGCCGCCATCCCCGGGATGCGCGAGCGGACCGTGGTGGTGAGCGGCATGTCCAAGGCGTACGCCATGACGGGCTGGCGCATCGGCTACGCGGCCGGACCAGAGCCCATCATCTCGGCCATGCTCAAGATTCACCAGTACACCATCATGTGCGCGCCCCACATGGCGCAGCGGGCCGCGCTCGAGGCGCTGCGAAACGGAGACGACGAGCGGGATCGCATGGTGGAGAGCTATGACAGGCGGAGAAAACTCATTGTGGCGGGTCTGAACGAGATTGGGCTTCCGTGCCACGAGCCGCGCGGCGCGTTCTACGCGTTCCCCGACATCCGCCCCACCGGGCTCAGCTCGGAGCAGTTTGCTGAGCGCCTGCTTCTGGAACAGGGCGTGGCCGTGGTCCCCGGGAATGTCTTTGGCGATCCCGGCGAGGGGTTTGTCCGCTGTTCCTACGCCACCTCCGTGGAGCTGATTGAAGAGGCACTCCGGCGAATGCGCGCGTTTGTGCAAAACCTCGCGTATCACCCGGTGCGGTAGAACGCGGCGCGGGCGCTGATGAAGCGCACAGTTCAACCGAAAAGCGCGCTGTGCATCTGTCCTCCGCGGGCGCAACCTGCGCCAGGCCAGCGCTCTCTCACACTGTCTCCTGCACCGTCACCGCCGCGGCGCGCTTCGCGTCGCGTGCAAGGAGGGCTCCGGTCAGGCCGATGGCTGTGAATAGCACAGGGATGAGCAGGCCCACGTGAAATCCGAAGGCGCGATCGTCCGGAAACTGGTCGAGGGCCGCGCCGAACAGCGAGGGCAGGAGAACGGCGCTCAGAAATCCGCCCATGTTGGCAAAGCCAGACACCACGCCGACGCGGTCGACGGGAAACGTCTGTCGAACGATGGCGAACGTCAGCGAGCTGCCGCCGTTGCCAAAGCCAATGAGGGCAAAGAGGAGAGGCACGAGGACAAACCACGGGCGCACGCCCATGGCAAACCATGCGAGCCAGCTCAGGAACGTGACGGCGTGGACGAGCGCGTAGAGCCGCTTCACCTGGCCAAATCGGCTGGCGAGCCAACTGGTGAGCGGCCCACCGACCATGGCGCCCACAAGTCCCACCATGAGGATGGCGCTCGCCGCCGATCTCGCCATGTGAAACACCTGCATGAAGTAGGCCACGCCCCACGATCCCATGAAGCCCACGTACGTGCCGACGAGGCCAAAGTGACACATGGCGAGCGCATAGGCCTGCCGCGAGGTGAACGTCTGGCGGATGGCCTCGCGGACGCTCGCGGGCCGCACCGGCTCGCCCGCCCGTTGAATCTCCCCGGCAAACATCCGCCTCGGCCGCCGCACGAGGACCTCATACAGCGCCGCACAGAGCCCAAAGAGAACCAGGCTCACGCCCACAAACAGGCTGCGCCACCCCCACGCGCGGATCCAGAGCGCGTACGGCACGGTCGCGGTCAAAGAACCGAAGCCAGCCGCGACGCCGATGACGCCGAGCAGCGCGACGAACTCTTGGGCTCGGAACCACTCGTTGATGACGGCGACCAGGTTGACGAAGATGGTGGCATCTCCCACGCCCACAAGGAAGCGGGCCACCAAGAGCACCCAGGCGTGCGTGGCGACGCCCGTGAGCAGCGTGCCGAAGGCGTTTGTCAGGGCCCCGAAGATCAAAAAGCGATTCGGCCCAAACCGATCCGCCAAGATGCCGACTGGCACCTGGAGGATGGCGTACGCCAGAAATTGCATGCTGTCCAGCAGGCCAAGCGCGCCCGCCGAAATGTGAAACTGGTTCATCCACTGGTTGGTCACCAGTCCCGGGGCCGTGCGCTGGCTAACGATGAGGTAATACGCCGCGAGCGCGGTGAAGAACACCACCCATCGATATGGGCTTTCCTGACGGGTCAATCTCGTCACTCCCTCGAGAAACGAGAGAAAACGGAGGCCCAGTACAGCCTCCGTTCTCTCATCTTCCGCGTCCATTGTATCGCGCGACCGGCGGATGGGCCAGTCGGCGAGTGACATCACTTGCGCATCGTGCTGATATCGATCACGAATCGATACCGTACGTCCGATTTCAGCACGCGCTCCCAGGCCGCGTCGATCTCGTCGGCCGAGATGATTTCAATCTCGGGCGTCACCCCGCGTTCCGCGCAGAAGTCGAGCATCTCCTGCGTCTCGCGGATGCCCCCGATGCAGGAGCCCGCAAACGTCCGGCGCTGCGTGATGAGCGCAAACGCGTTCACCTCCAGCGGCTCCGGCGGCGCACCGACATTGACCAGCGCACCGTCTGTCTTCAGAAGGCCCAGATACGCCGTGATGGGGATCTTCGCCGAGACCGTGTTGATGATGAGATCAAACCGGCCGGCGAGTTGGCGGAACGTCTCGGGATCGCTCGTCGCGTAGTACGCCTTCGCCCCGAGGCGCAGCCCATCTTCCTTCTTGCGCAGCGACTGGGACAGTACCGTGACTTCGGCTCCCATGGCCTTCGCGAGCTTCACGGCCATGTGCCCCAGCCCACCGAGGCCGACGACGGCGACTTCTTTGCCGGGCCCCGCCTGCCAGTGGCGCAGCGGCGAGTACGTCGTGATGCCCGCGCACAAAAGCGGAGCGGCCTTGTCGAGAGGAAGGGCGTCCGGGATACGAAGGACGAAGTCCTCCTTCACGACGATGTGCGTGGAGTACCCGCCCATGGTGTACTGCCCGTAGCGGTCGACGCTGCCGTACGTCTGGATGTTGCCTTTCACGCAGTACTGCTCATCGCCGCGCTTGCAGTTCTCGCATTCGCCGCACGAGTCGACCATGCAGCCGACGCCGACGCGATCGCCCGGCTTGAACTTGGTCACCTGGCTGCCGACTCGCGACACGACGCCGGTAATCTCGTGTCCGGGGACGAATGGATAGCGCACCTCGCCCCACTCACCGCGGGCCGAGTGAATGTCCGAGTGGCAAATGCCGCAGTAGTGAATTTCAATCAGCACGTCGTCGGGCTGAAGTTCGCGACGCTCAATCTCGATGGCGTGAAATGGGCTTTCCTTGCTCAACACACCGCGAGCTTGTGCCTTCATGTGAAGACCTCCTCGCTTCCCTATTACACATGGATGTAGTAAGCTGCAATCGTGTACCATTGTAGCGCAAGCCGGGCTTTGCGCGATGGACACATCGAGTCGCGCTGCGCATTAGTACACACTCGCGACAACGTTGTTTCGAATCCGACGCTGTGTTTTGCGAATGCCCATCATGCATGCAATGAGGAGGCATCGAGTTACCCGATGGACCGCCGTGTGGTGAAATCGCGCCAGGCCATTCGCGATGCGTTCGTGGCGCTCATGAAGGAGAAGGATTTCGATCACATCACGGTTCAGGACATCACCGACCGCGCCAATGTGAGCCGAAAAACCTTCTATCTGCACTTTCTCGATAAATACGACCTGTTGGATCGCGTCATCGAAGACGCCATCCGCGAGATGGACGAGTTTGGCCAATGCGTGTGCGATCTCGACTGGGTACCCGCCACTGAGCAGTGCTTTCAGTACCTAGCGGATCGGTACGACTTCTTTGGCACCATGCTCACACAGGCTGGCGCTCCGTACTTTCGCCGGCGATATGTGGAATCCTGTATGACCTCATTCCGAGAGGAGATTCGCAAAGTCGTAGGGCGCCATCCCCTGCCCGAAGAGGATGCCATCCTTCAGTTCGTGGTGCACGCCTACGTGGGAACGGTGGAGTGGTGGTTACAGCAGGGGATGCCCTACTCGCCCAAGGTGATGGCGGATCGGGTGGGGCGCATGCTCGAAGCGGTTTACGCACAGCTGCCGTCGCTGCGGCAACCCGTGCGCGCGGGCGAGAACTCGCCCACCTCGCTCGCCCAGCTCGAGGCCGGCGCGTGATGGCAGAAGGCGCTCCCCCTCCTCGGGCGTCGAGCGTCGGAGAGGGAGCATCGGCGATGCCCGCAGATCACGAAAGGGCCAGGATGGCTTCGCCCAGTACGTCGACGATGCGCTGCACCTCGGCCTCGGAGACCACGAAGGGCGGACACAGCGTGACGACGTTGTTGCCGCCCGGCGTGGTGTCCCCGTTTTTCCCGACGATCACGCCGCGCTGCCGACACGCCGCGACCACGCGCCCGACGAGTTCTGGCGCAAGCGGCGCACGCGTCGCGGCATCTTCCACCAACTCCACCCCCGCCAACAGGCCAAACGTCCGGATGTCGCCCACGTGAGGCAGGCCCTGCAGGCGTTTCAGTTCTGCCGCGAGCAGATCTCCGAGGATTCGAGCGCGATCGACCATGTTCTCTCGCTCCATGATATCGAGCGTCGCGAGGCCCACCGCACAGGAGGCCGGATGGCCGCCAAAGGTGTTCACGTGGCGAAGATGCGTGTACGCCTCGTCCCTCGCGAACGCCTCCTCGAATAATTCCGCCCGAACCGCCGTCGCCGCGAGCGGGAGATAACCGCTCGTGATCCCCTTGGCCATGGTGACAATGTCGGGGCGCACGCCATAGCGCTGATGCCCAAACGGCGCGCCCGTCCGCCCAAAGCCGCAGATCACCTCGTCCACGATGAGTAGCGCGCCGTGCCGATCGCAGGTCTCGCGCAGTTTGGGCAAGTACCCGTCGGGCGGCACCAGGACACCGCCGCCCGTGATGACGGGCTCGGCGATCACGGCCGCGACCGTCTCGTCCACTTCCCATCGCATCACGTCGTCCACGTATTGCGCGCACTCCATCGCACACGTCGACGGCTCCTTCCCAAACGGGCAGCGGTAGCAATCCGGCGGCGGAACGTGGACGAAGCCAGGCGCGAGTGGCTCGTAGCGAAACTTGCGGTCAAACTGCCCCGAAGCGGCGAGTGCCCCCATCGTGTTCCCGTGGTACGCGCGGTACCGGGAGACCACCTTCCATCGGTGAGGCTCGCCTCGTTGGGCATGGTACTGCCGCGCAATTTTGAAAGCCACCTCGTTGGCCTCGGAGCCGCTGTTGGAGAAGAAGATGCGGTACTCGGCCCCAAGCCACGTGGAAAGCCGCTCCGCCAACTCGATGGCGGGCATGTGCGTGTGGGTCAGCGGATAATACGGCATCTCCGTCATCTGACGGTAGGCCGCTTCTGCGAGTTCTTTTCGCGAATAGCCCAGATTGACACACCATAGCCCTGACATCGCGTCCAGATAGCGGCGCCCCTCGGCGTCGAGAACGTACGCGCCCTCGCCGCCCACCACCGCCATCGGATGCCTCGCCGCCTCGTGCGTCACCATTCCGTGCCACACGTAGCGCCTGTCCTTCTCAAGCCACGCCGACGCACCCGCGCCAACCAACTCCTTGTCGACCGCCATGGGCATCCCTCTTTCGCGTCCGTGGGTGAATCAGGTTGAGACCAGTGTACCATACGTCTCTGGCCTGCGATCCCGGTAGAATTGCCAAGTCTCGCGGACCTCGCGAATGACTTCTCGGTCCATATCCGCAATGACCACCTCATCCCGATCTCGAGCAGCCACCTTCACGAAATTTCCCCGGGGATCGACGAGATACGACTGCCCGTAAAACTCCCCCATGTTCCACGGCGCTTCCCAGCCTACGCGATTGATGGCACCCACATAGTAGCCGTTTGCCACCGCGTGCGCAGACTGCTCCAACTTCCAAAGGTATTCCGACAGCCCTGCGACCGTTGCGGACGGGTTGAACACAATTTCGGCACCGTTGAGGCCGAGAATGCGGGCCCCTTCCGGGAAATGACGGTCATAGCAGATGTACACGCCCACCTTCCCGTACCGCGTGTCGAAAACAGGATAGCCTCCAGTGCCAGGCTTGAAGTAATACTTTTCCCAAAACCCCGTTTCCGGACGTTCGCCAGCCTGCACGTGTGGAATGTGGTGCTTCCTGTATTTCCCCAAATAAGTCCCATCTGCGTCGATCACGGCCGCTGTATTGTAGTAGACCCCAGGCATCGCTTCCTCGTATAGCGGAACCACGAGCACCATCTCGTGCCGCTTGGCCACCTCCTGCATCCATTGAACCGTGGGTCCGCCTGGCACAGGTTCGGCAGCCCGATACCACTTCGGCGACTGTTCCGCGCAGAAGTACGGAGCAAAAAACAACTCCTGCAGACACGCGATCTCGGCTCCCTCCGCGGCAGCCTCCTCGATCATCGCCACGTGCTTTTCAATAGCCGCCTTTTTGTGCTCCTCCACGCTTCGATCGCCTGGAAGCTCGTGCTTCGCTTGAATGAGCGCAATTCGGACGTACCTCGACACCTATGCCCCTCCTCGCTGTCACGGGTGTGCGCTGACGTTTGTCACTGGATGCGCGCCGGCGAGTTCAGCCATGGCACCATTTCGATGCATGCGACCGGACACACCGCTTCGCAAAGATTACAACCCACGCACTTCTCCACGAACACACTCGGCACGCGGGCTTCGGTATCTCCCGGTGCGATGGCTTGATGAGCGGCATCCAGGCACGCGATGTAACACTTGTAGCAGCCGATGCATCGGTCAGCGTCGATGGAAGCCACCACACGGTGGTCGAGATCGAGCGACCCAAACGGCACGTAGTTCGGCAGCGCCTTCCCCACAATATCGCGCACGCCACCAATCCCATTCTCGTCCAGAAAGCGGTTCAGGCCGTCGACCAGATCTTCGATGATGCGAAACCCGTGTTGCATCACCGCCGTACACACCTGCACGGCCGAGGCTCCCAACAGCAGGAACTCCACCGCGTCCTGCCAGGTAGAAATTCCGCCGATGCCCGAAATGGGTACGCAGACGGCGTCGTCCTTGGCACATTCAGCCACCATGTACAGCGCAATGGGCTTGACGGCGGGTCCACAGTACCCACCGTGCGTCCCGAGCCCCGCAACCGTTGGCCGGGGCACCCATGACTTCAGATCCACACCGATAATGGAGTTGACGGTGTTGATCAGACTAATGGCGTCCGCTCCGCCTGCCACTGCGGCCCTTGCAGATGCGCGAATGTCGGTCACATTCGGGGTCAGCTTGGCGATGACAGGCACCGTCGCAGCGGACTTGACCCACGCTGTCTGGCGCTCAATGAGATCCGGGTGTTGCCCGACGGCCGCGCCCATCCCGCGCTCCACCATGCCGTGTGGACAGCCGAAGTTCAGCTCGATCCCGTCGACGCCCGCATCCTCCACCTTGCGCACCGCTTCTTGCCACTGCTTTTTGTCCGGTTCAATCATCAGGGACGCCACGACAGCTCTATCGGGGAATCGGCGCTTGACTTGCCGAATTTCCGCCAGATTGTCTTCAAAAGGCCGGTCTGAGATGAGTTCGATATTGTTAAAACCGACCATCCGCTTATCTGCAAGGTGAAGCGCGCCGAAGCGCGAAGACACATTGCGCACCGGCCGATCGGTGAACGTCTTCCATACCGCCCCTCCCCATCCCGCTTCAAACGCGCGCTCCACCTGAAAGCCCGTATTGGTGGGAGGAGCGGATGCGAGCCAAAAGGGATTGGGCGAGCGGATGCCTGCCATTTCGACTGTCAAGTCGGCCATGCGAACCCCTCCGTCGCTAGCCCATTTTCAACACGCCGTGACAGGACGTCTGTCAGCATCGCGCGCGCAGCCCGTTTCCCTTGTTCAACGGCAACAACCACCGTCGCGTCTGCCCCTTTCCCGCTCCACACGCAATCCCCAGCGGCATACACTTTGGGGCGACGCGTGCGCCCTTGTTCATCCACTGTGACGACGCCGTCGCGGTGCGGGACTTGGAAGGCGTCGAGCAGATCCCGTCGACGCGTTTGCCCGATGGCGACAATGACCTGGTCTGCCGACAATCGCTCCTCACGTTCCGCAAGCCGCCATGCACCGGACGGATCGAGCTCAGTCTGACGGCATCTGACTTCCTGGACCGCGCCATCGCCCACGAATCCTACCGGCATAAGCCGCCAACGAAATTGCACACCTTCCGATTTCGCAAACGCATACTCGAAGCGATATGCCGTCATTTCCTTCTCGGAACGCCGGTACACGATGGTCACGCGTTCCGCACCCAGGCGGCGCGCCGTGGTCGCAGCATCCATCGCGGTGTTTCCGGCCCCAATCACCACCACCTCGCGACCCGCACGCGCGCGCCCCTCCTTGGCCATCCGCAAAAACGTGAGGGCGTCGATGACGCCATCGAGGTCCTCGCCCTCAATGCCCAACCGCTTACCTGCGCCAAGCCCGCACGCGAGCAGAACTCCGTCGTACGAATCCAAAAGCTCATGGGGCCGCACATGCGTCCCGACTTCCACCCCTCTTTCGAAACGAACACCCAGCGAGAAAATCGTCTCCGCTTCGGCAACTGCCACGTCCGCCGACAGCCGAAACGACGGAATGCCGTACGTGTTAAGACCTCCCGGAGATTGTTCGCGCTCGTAGACAGTGACCTGCGCACCGGCGAGCGCGAGTTCCTTCGCGGCAGCCAGTCCCGCCGGCCCCGCGCCAATAATGGCAAATCGATACGGAATGGGCTGAGACGGCGGATCATACAGCACCACACCACGCTCGAGTACCGCATCCGTCGCGTACTGTTGCAGACGGCCGATTTCCACAGGTCGCGAGGATTTCCCCCAAACACAAGCGCCTTCGCACAGTTCGTCCGTCGGACACACCCGCGCGCAACTCGAACCAAGCGGGTTCGCGTCAAAAATGGTCTTGGCCGCGCCCACTCGGTTGCCCGACGCAATTTTGCGAATGAACAGCGGAATGTCGATCCCGGTCGGGCAGGCCCGAACACAGGGCGGATCCTCGCAGAACAGGCACCGCGCGGCCTCCGCCATCGCTTCCACGTCGCTCATCGTCGAAGACCAAGGTCCTTGAACGACCTCTGCACCCATCCTCTGCGCCACCTCCATTCGCCCGTTCATGCGTCGACGAGTTCCGCCTGAAGCTGGCGCGAGTCGTCGAAAGGCACTTTCTCTCCGTACGCGGCGGAATACGGGCTGCATGGTACAAATCGCCCGTCCTGCAAGGTACCCACGTACTTCCCCTCTTGGACGATCACGTTTCCTCGAAGCAGGACCCACTGCGGCTTTCCCTGCACGACAAACCCTTCGTACGCGTTGTAGTCGCTGTTTTGATGCTGCGTTTGTGCCGTGATCGTGGTGCTGCCGGACGGATCGTAGATGAGAAGATCCGCGTCTGCGCCCACGGCGAGCGTCCCTTTCCGCGGGTACAGGCCCATCAGTTTTGCGGGTTGGGTGGAGATGAGATCCACCATGCGAGACAACGAGATTCTTCCTTGGCTCACGCCGTAGGTGTAGATGAGCTGCACCCAGTTTTCAATGCCATTCAGTCCGTTCGGGATCTTGCGGAAGTCGTCCCTGCCCATGTGCTTCTGCTCACGGAAATTGAACGAGCAGTGATCCGTCCCGATGGTCTGCAGAACGCCTTCGGCCAAGGCCGTCCAGAGCGCCTCCTGATGCGACGCATGGCGGAGAGGAGGAGAACACACGTACTTGGCACCCTCAAATCCAGGCAGCGCCAGATAAGATTCGTCGAGCAGCAGATACTGTGGGCAGGTCTCTCCGTACACGCGCTGTCCACGGTGACGCGCGCGCCGAATCTCTTCCATTGGCTCGCGCCCAGTCACGTGTACAATGAAGAGCGGTGCGTCGGCAAGTTTCGCAAGCGCAATGGCTCGCCGCGTCGCCTCGGCCTCCACTTCCAGCGGACGACTTTCTGCGTGATATCGAGGCGCTCGTTTGTTGGCTTCATACAGCCGATCTTGCAGCAGCACGACCGCATCTCCGTTTTCTGCGTGCACCATGACGAGCGCACCGACCTCGCGCGCGGCCAAGAGCGTCTGGAATAGCGCCGTATCGTCCACCATCATCTCGCCCTTGTACGCCATGAACACCTTGACGGTTGTGACGCCGCGTTTCACTGCCTCGGGGATTTCCGCAATCACCTCCGGCCGAGGGTCCGTGATGGCAACGTGAAGGCCATAGTCAATCGCGGTGCGGCCATCGGCCTTGTTTCGCCATGTTTCAATGGCCTCCACTAGCGTGCCCCCACGCCGCTGAATGGCGAAGTCCACAATCGTTGTAGTTCCTCCGATAGCAGCCGCAATCGTTTCCGTGTCCCAATCCGCGCTCACTGTGCCGTTAAACGGCATTCCCATGTGCGTGTGCTCGTCGATGGCGCCGGGCATGACGTACATGCCCGGCGCATCGATGATGTGAGCTTCGCCCGAAGGCCTTACAAGACCCACCTGGCGGATGACGCCGTCCTCAATCCACACATCTCCCACAAACACGTCCGACGCCGTCACAATCATCCCGCCGCGAACCCAAACTGCCGTCACGTCGCTCGCCTCCTGCCTACTCGATGTCCCCGACGAGCCAGTCGTCCTCGTGGCGCACCGGATCTTCACCCAATGTCATGAGCATCGCGTAACAGAGACCTCCCACGAAAAGCCCCAAGAACCAAGAGTAGTTGTACAATTCCGACAGAGAAGGCACCAGCAGCCCGATGAACGAGGCCAAAAGCCCTGCGCCCAGCGCAACCAAGGCCTTTGGATTCCATCCGGCGCGGTAGCGGAACCCGCCGTCCGCCGTGTAAAAGGCGTCGACTTCGTACTGCCGCTTTCGCACCAAGTAGAAGTCCGCCATCATGATGCCTGCAACAGGTCCCAGCCCACCTCCTATCGCATTGAGCACGCTGAAAATCACGCCGCCGTTGTCGTACCACGCCCAAGGGGCGAACAAAAAGCCCACGACAATCGCAATGAGCCCGGCTCGCACGAAGTTGAGCCGCTTGGGGAACATGTTGACGAGATCGTAGGCGGGTGAGACGAGATTGGCGGCGACATTGACCGACAACGTGGCGACAACCAGTGCGAGACAACCGAGCACCTGCACCACCGGATTGTGAAAGTGCCCGATGAGTTGAACCGGGTCAATCACGGCTTTGCCGAACGCGATCAAGGTACCCGAAGTAATGACAATGCTCATGAACGAGAACAGGATGGCTGTGCCCGGAAGCCCAATGGCTTGCCCCACCACTTGGTCTTTTTGCGAACGCGCAAAGCGCGTGAAATCCGGGATATTCAGCACGAGCGTGCTCCATGAGCCGATGAGCCCCGTCACGGTGAGGCCGAACACGCTCCAGAATTTCGCGCCGTGCAGTCGAGACGGCTCTGCGAACGCCGGTCCGAACCCGTGCGCGACGGATAGCGCCCAGCCTACGAGTCCGAGCCCCAAGACAATGACGAGTGGCCCGGCCCAGAGTTCGAAGTGGCGAACCCGTTCAATGCCGTGCGACACAATCCACGCGTGTAACAGCCAAAATGCGAGCACAGCAATCAGCATGTTCAAGCCCATGCCGATGACGTGATGAGCGCCGAGATGGTTCCAACCAGGAATGAGCGCGCCGAGCACGGTGGACAGCGCCTCGCTGCCCGAGTACGCCTGAATCGAGAACCAAAAGATGGCCACGAACGCCCGGAAAAAGACTGGGATTTGAGCACCTCGGTGACCGAACGCGGCCCGAGCGAGCACGGGAAAAGGCAACCCATATTTGGCTCCCGCGACACTGTTCAGGCACATCGCGAGGATGAGGATGGCGTTGGCCACCACCACGGTGAAGATGGCTTGCGAAACGCTCATGCCAAGCCCCAAGAGGCTTGCAGCCGTCTCGTACGAGACGATGTTGTGCACCATGCCCATCCACACGGTGGTGAAGTTGACCCAACTCCACGTCTTTTTTTCGGGGGAAACGGGGGCCAAGTCCTCGTTGTATAGCGACGGATCATACGGCTGTGTGAACGACGTCACGCTTTCGACCGGTTGCGCCACGGATTCTCTCCCCTTTCGAAATCGAGAATGTGATCTTGCTTCGGATCTTAGAGAGAGAACCGAACACCAGCAACCAGATATGTAATGTTATCTTACTTAAACCGCGTTTTCGTGCGATGTCTCCGAAGTGACCCGTCGACCTTTGTGCGCCATTCACAACCTATATGTCATGATATCTATCATCCATATGCAATGCCCAGGAGGTCCGCCAGCGTTCCTGCCACAACACGCGTGGCGAGGGCGAGATCGCGCAGGCTCACGCGCTCGTCCGCACGATGTCCGCGCGCATCCGCGAGGTGGCGCGGCCCTGCGCCGTACATGATGACCGGAATGCCGAAGGATGCGAAATGCCGCGCGTCCGTGTACAGCGGCACCCCCTCTGCCGGAAGGTGTTCGCCGATGACAGCGAGCGCATTCCGTTCAAGCGCTTCGTGAAGTGGCGTACCAAGAGCAAGGGGGCGCAAGCTTTCGGCGCGCAACAGTTGCGTCACCTCACAGCGCACGTCCGGGAACGGACGAACGCTCTCCGCGATGACAGCTCGCAGCTCTGCCTCGACGAGATCCAGATCCTCTTCGGGAATGACACGGCGATCCAGCCGGATCACACATGCGTCTGGCACGACGTTGGTGTGGATGCCGGCGTGGCAGGTGCCCACCACTAGCGTGGGCCGTTCAATGCCCGGCACCCGCGAACGAAGGGTGCCGATCTCGTCCCGATACCGATACAGGCGAGTCAACAAGGCGTTCCCCGCCTCCAGCGCATCCGCGCCGAGATGGGGCATGGCCGCATGGGCGGATCGCCCCGTGAGCCGGACTTCCAGGTGCAAACAGCCGTTGTGTGCCACGCCCAGGGTGTACGTCGAACCCGCGCACAGGGCGTAATCGGGCGCAATCGCGCCCCGCTCCAACAGCCGGCGCGGGCCGAGGTGACCGCCAGTCTCCTCGTCCATGTTGAAGACCAGCGCGACTCGCCCGCGCCCCGCCGCGCCGAGGCGTTTCACCGCCAGCGCCGCAAACGTGTAGACGGCGATGTCGGATTTGGATACGGCCGCCCCCCGCCCGTAGAGATAGCCGCCGTCGATCACGCCTCCATAGGGCGGGTACGTCCAGCCAAGGCCCGGAGGCACCACGTCGCCATGCGCGTTCAGGACCACTTCAGGCCCTCCGTCCCCGAACGACAGCCTGGCGATGACACTGCCGGCGGCCACCTGCCCATAACGAGCAGCCTCTTCTCCCTCGACGAGATCGGCCTCTACGGATTCGATGCCGAGCCGCTCCAAGGACACCTTCAACTTCTCCAGCATGGATCGCGCGTCGCCAGGCGGATTGTCCGTCGGCGTTTGCACCAGGGACTGAAGAAACGCCACCTCCTCGCTTATCGCGTCGTCGACCAGCCGCCACAGATCAGGCTTGCACGGCATGGCTCGGCACCCCCGTTTCCCCGAAGGCCCGCCGCATCACCCGTTTGGCGGATCGGTCGGCTCGCTTCAGAACGTCGCCGCGATCGAGCGTCAGAACCACGCCGCCCTCCATCACGATCCGCCCGTGAATGATGCTCATGACCACGTTGTCGCGCGTCGCCGAGTAGACCACGCGGCTCACGGGATCCACGCCGACGGAGGGATAGGTGTGAAAGTCTCGGAGATCCAACAGAATGATGTCCGCGAGCTTGCCGGGTTCGAGGCTCCCCATTTCGCTCGCGAGACCGGCCACGTGCGCGCCTCCCACGGTTGCCATGCGCAAAACGTCGCGCGCCGACAGCGCCAGCGCACCGCGCGTCACCTTCTGCAACATCGCGGCATACCGCATCTCGTGGAACATGTCGAGATTGTTGTTGCAGGGCGCTCCATCGGCACCCAGGCCCGTTTGGCAGCCCGACGACAAGAGCGCGGGAACATCGGCGATCCCAGAAGCCAATTTGCAATTGGAACCGGGGCAATGAGCGACGCGCACGCCGCGGCGCGCCAGGATTTGGCGCTCATGCTCATCCAGCCAGACGCAGTGAGCCAAGATGAGCCGTTCGTTCGCCAAACCCAGGTGGTCCAGATAGACCACGTTGCGCATGCCTCGGCTGGCCTCCACGAGCGCGATCTCGTCCCGATTTTCAGCCGCGTGCGTGTGAACGTCGACCTGGTACTTGAGAGACAAATCGCGGACCGCCGTGAGCAATGGCTCTGAGCACGACAACACGAAGCGCGGGCAGAACGCGTACCGAATGCGCGACTCGTCTCGGCCGTGCCACGCCTCAAGCAGGCGCACGCTCTCCTCCAGCGAAGCCTCCGTCGTCTCCTGCAGCCCGGGTGGCACGGCTTTTCCGTCATCCATCATGGCCTTGCCAGAGACGGCACGGATGCCCGTCTCTCGAATGGCGTGAAAAGCAGCCTCCGTGTGGTGCACCGTCTCCATATCCACGATGGTCGTGGTCCCGCTCCGAATCAATTCGCCAATTCCGAGCATGGCGGAGTCATAGACCGACTCCTCGTCGTGCGCCGCTTCGAGCGGCCAGATTCTCGTTCTGAGCCAATCCAAGAGTTCCAGGTCATCCGCCATGCCGCGGAACAAGGTCTGACAAAGGTGAACGTGCGTCTGCACAAATCCCGGCATCGCGACGAGCCCCTTCGCCGAGATGACGCGATCGACATCGCCCGGGTGTCCCACATCGCCCACAGCAGCGATTCGCGAGCCATCGATGAGCAAGTCTCCTTGGACGATCTCGTCGCGAGCATTCATCGTGATGATCTGCGCGTCGTGAATCCAAATCCGCATGGCCGACCTCCTGCGCGCCGGTGGCGCAAACCGATTTTCGTCGAGGATAGCAGATGGTGAGCATCTTGTGTGAGATATATTGACCAAAATGAAGCTCTTCGTTTTTGGAATCCCCATTGCGTAAGATGTATTGACGCAAACGACCGGCGCTCTGTACAATCGCACCAAGTTGCGTGGCGAGGTGAGGACAACGAGTATGGCACCGAGTGCATGGCGAGAACTGACGAAAGCCGCCTTCTTGGAGATCTACGGAGACTCCTTCGAACACTCCCCGCACTTCGCCGCCCGCCTCTATGACCTCGGCCCATTCTCCGATTGGGCGGAGGTTGAGCGCGCCGTGCGTTCCGTCGTATTCCAGGCCCCGCTGCCTGAGCAGGAGGCGCTCATTCAGGCGCATCCTCGCCTCGGCCAACAAAGTCCCATGAGCGCGTTGTCCTCACAAGAACAGCGTCAATCGGGACTCGCGAGCCTTGACCCCGAGCGAGCAGCCGAACTTCAACAGCTGACGCGAACATACGAGGAGAAGTTCGGATTCCCCTTCATTCTCTGCGTACATGGAAAGCATGCCGAGGACGTCCTCGCATCCGTCCGCGAGCGCTTGAACCAGACTCAGGAGGCCGAATTTCAGCGAGCCCTGGAAGAAATCTGTCGTATCGCACTTCAGCGCCTGAAGGCTCGAGGCGCTGTGACGCGATGATGAAGGAGGTCGTGAGGATGGAGAGCCGCTCCCCGCTCGGCATCTACTACGGAAAAGACGATGTCTACGTGTATCGCACGTGCCACACACCCCTTCGCGCCTGGACGCGGATTCACGAATCGCCTGTCGAATTTCGCAATCAGACCGTCTTTGGCGCTCGGGTCCGAATGGCCGTCGAAGGCGACGCGTTCCTGCCGTCGTTTCGCGATGGAGACAATCGGGACGTGATCGCCACGGACTCGATGAAAAATTTTCTGCTTCGGCACGCCGCACTGTACGAAGGCCCTTCACTTGATGGTTATCTTGCGTTTGCAGGGCGCCGCTTCCTCGAAACGTATCCTCACGTGCGCGCCGTAGAGCTCTACGCAGACGAACAAGTGTTTCGTCCGGTCCCCGTGCCTGGAGCGGAAGGATTCGAGGACAGCACCCTCGTCTTTCTCCACAGCCGCAACGAATGGTCCACCGCCGAACTCCGCATGGAACGCCGTCCGGACGGAACCCCTTGCGTGGTATGGCATCGATCCGGCCTGGACGGTCTGCACCTGATCAAGATCCGCGGCAATTCGTTCGTCGGCTACATCCGCGACGAATACACCACTTTGCCGGAAGACGCCAACCGGCCCCTGTACGTGTTTCTCAGCGCTCGGTGGACATACGTCGATTTCCAGAGCGCGCTTTCGGATCAAGCGACAGGGTACGTCCTTGCGGAGCAAATCCGCGATCTCGCAGGAGCGGTCTTCCACGCCCTGAATACGCGGTCCATCCAACACCTGATCCACCGGATCTGCGCGCTAGCGCTGGTCCGTTTCCCGCAGCTCGAGTCCATCACGTTCCAATCGCAGAACCGGACGTGGGAGCGCATTGTCGAAACAGCAGACGGACGCGGACAAGTCTACACCGAGCCCCGCCCGCCTTTCGGCTTTCAGGGAATCACCATGACGCGGGACGACCTGGCGGAACAATGGCCACACTTCGAGGCGGAATGGGAGACCGCAACATGATTCGCGGGTGTATCACGACGCACATTCTCGATCTCGCCCTGGGAGCTCCTGCTAGCGGGATTGAGGTGGAACTCTGGCGTCTTGTTCCACAAAGGCAACCTTATCGCGTGAGCAAGTGCAGGACCGGACCCGATGGCCGTCCGCCCCGGCCCTTGTCAGAAGATCACGCCATCGAAACAGGGGAGTACGAAATCGTTCTTCACACAGGGGCGTACTACGCTGCAAAAGGCAGGTTAGCGAGCGAAGAAACCCTATTTCCTGTCGTACGTGTTCGATTCCACATCAGCGCACCTTCACAGCACTACCACGTCCCCGTCCTCATCACCCCGTCCAGCTTCACGGCGTATCGGGGCAGTTAGCCCCATACGCCGCACACCCGATAAGTCTGCGGATCCGCGCGAGTCATCAGCCGATGAATGTGCAGCGCCAGCCGGATCTGCAGCGTCGCATCAGGGTCTTTCAGCGACATCTTGCACAACTGCTCGCATTTGCTGAGACGGTACAAAACAGTGTTTCGATGCAAGTACAGTTGCTTGCCTGTCTCCGCCACGTTTCCGTGCAAATCGAGAAACGTGGCCAACGTATGCAGTAAGACATCTCGCTCATCCGTCGGCAGCGCGAGAATGGGCCCGAGGACGGATTTGAGGAATTCGCACAGTTTTTCACGAGGAAGAAGATGCACGAGATCTGAGAGATTTCGCACACAGGCCATTGCAATGACGGGACAGTCCCCCGCTCGGCGCTGCTCGTCTTCCAACGCGCTCCATGCGTCCTTCAGCGATCGCGCCAAACCCTCCGCGCTGCCCACTGGATTGCCAACCCCAATCGACACGGGGTATCCCATGGCTATCCAAGCCTGGGTTTGGAGGGCGCGAAACGTCTCCTCCGTTCCCACCTGGTCCTGACTGGGAAGATGGCGGACGACGGCCACATGTCGATTCCACAGGAAAACAGCCACATCTTCCCCCGCTTCCCGGAGCCATCGTTTGCTCCACTCCGCGAGCCGCTCCATTTCGCGCGACCGAGGGATGGCCGGCCGGATCTGCGTGTCGCGAGATATCACAAACGGTCTAAGCAAGACACATTGGTGCAGCGCGGCGCGGTGAATACCGTAAGGCTTGCCGGCCGTGACGATCTCGGCCTCGGTCGCAAGTTCTCCGGAGACCACCGCCTCAAAGTACGATTCCGACGCACGGCACGCGCCATCGCGCACCGCAAGCCGCTTCCCCATTTCCACAGAGAGAACGGGCATGACCTCAGCCATCATGCGTTGAAAACCCGGCAGATGACTCACGCGTCCTCCGACCGCGACCAGATACGCACACGGGTGATCGAGCCACACAGGAAAAGCCTCGACCTCGGTTCCTCGACTGCCGGATCGCACGCACATCCAAAGGCTCTTTCCCGGTTCGGCCGACACAGCTGTCCAGCGACCGGGCAACACCTCCGTCTCTCCCACGCCGTCACTCGCCGCCAACTGTTCTCCCGTCCATTCCAACAAGGCGAACGGGCGGCCGATAGCCCTTTCCAACGAGTTGAGGAGATCGTCCAAGCTCCTGCCCTCCATCATCCATCTGGCAAACTCCCTTTGCGCTCGCATCGATTCCAACCATTCAGCTGCCCGCCGGTCCATCAGATGGGCAATACAAGCCGACACAATCTCCCCCAAAGCGTATGTGTTCGGCAATTCGATCAGCGGAAACGCCGCTTCACGTGCTGCGTCCACAACTTCTTCAGGGATCGAGAACCAAAAGCGCTGGGTTTTTAATGCAAGTCCTGCACACCCCTTCTTCGTCATCTGGCGAACCAGTTCGACCAGCTTCTCGGTATCTCCTTGGAGAGCGTAAGCCGTTGTAACGAGAAGTTCGTGAGGCTTTAGGAAGTCGAGAATATCCGGCGCGTCCATCATGTTGACGGACTCGACCGTACGCCAAGCTCCCTCTTGTCCAGCAAGCCAACGAGCGCCTTCAAAAACCGGAAGCGCGAACAAGTCTGACACACGCATGGCCCTGCCCCCTCGGGTTATAAAACATAACGTTAGAGTCCGGAAACTCACGGCTATATGCGAATTATACGATGATTTTCGCGGAATTTGAGTATCAGATCTATCGATTTTCTCACATTCATCCGATTACAATGAGGCTGAACTCAAACTTTGTCATGATCATTTACATCTCCATGAAAGGACGATGCCAGTGTACGACGTCGTTCTGCGCAACGGGCTCGTCGTGACGGAATCCACTGCGCTGATGATGGATTTAGCCATTACCAATGGGCGGATTGCGGCGATGGGCTCCATTGAGGGCCGCGCGGCGGTGCAGGTGGATGTATCGGGGCACTGGGTGATGCCTGGCGTCATCGACGCACATGTACACCTCAACGAACCGGGCACCGACTGGGAGGGATTTGAGACAGGCTCCCGCGCGCTGGCCGCAGGAGGATGCACGCTGTTCGTGGACATGCCGTTGAATGGCGTCCCTCCGACGATCAACCCCGCGGCGCTCATGGAGAAGAAAGCCTGCGCAACAGGTAAGTCCGTCATCGACTTCGCGTTCTGGGGTGGGCTGGTGCCTCATCGCTTGGATGAGCTCGAGCCGCTCGCCGAGGCAGGCGTTCTCGGGTTCAAGGCGTTCCTCTCCGCGCCCGGTGGTCCCAGCGCAGACCACGGTTATGTGCAAGTCGATGACGCAACGTTGTATGAAGGGATGCGCATTCTGGCGCGATTAGGCCTCCCCTTGCTCTTGCACGCGGAGAACGGGGCCATTGCCGACGCAATCCGGAGTCAGTTGGAACGGGAGGGGCGCCTGACGGCCCGCGACTACGCAGCCTCGCGGCCCCCCGAAGTGGAGTGGGAAGCGGTGCAACGAGCGCTCACACTTGCCGAGGCGACGGGCTGCCGACTGCATTTCGTACATATCAGCACCCCGGAGTCTGTAGATCGAATTCAAGCGGCCAAGCGAAAGGGCTTGGACGTGACACTAGAAACATGCCCTCACTACCTTGCGCTGACTGTCGACGACTTTGAACGGCTTGGACCCGTGGCCAAGTGTGCACCACCCCTCCGCGATGAACAGACGCGCCTCGCACTTTGGGATCGCCTTCGTCGAGGACTCATCGACGACGTGGCGTCGGATCACTCGCCGTGTCCAATGGACATGAAACGGCCCGCATCCAGCAATTACTTCGAGGTTTGGGGTGGAATCGCCGGAGGACAGTCGACCCTGGAGGTCATGCTCGACGAAGGCCTGCGCCAAGGACTGCGACTTGTAGACGTGGCCCGCCTCACCGCGACGCATCCCGCCAAGCGGCTGGGCGTATATCCCCGAAAAGGCGTGATTCAAATTGGATCCGATGCCGATCTCGCCATCGTCAACCCGGCCGAGCGCTATACGCTGAGACCCGAACATCTGTTTCAACGCCATCGCCACAGCCCGTATATCGGCAGGACGTTCTCTTCGCGCGTAGTGCAAACGTGGTGCCGTGGCCATTTAGTGTATCAGGCACACGGAGAGCCCACATTTCCAACCGCAGGCATTGGCCAATGGATTCGGCCTACGCACTCGTCTCATGCGGAAGGGGCGTGAAAGCATGTCCATTTCTCACACGCCGAACTTGCGGCCGAGCGCTCAATCCTTGGGTCACGAAGCAGTGCATCTGCTGCAATCGTTGGCCCAATTCGGCAGCGTGCCGGAGGGGGGTATCACGCGCCTCGTCTATACCCCCGCGTGGCGGGAGGCACAAGCGTGGCTGGAACGAGAGATGACGTCCAGAGGACTCCTGACGTTCTGGGACGACGTGGGCAACCTCTACGGCCGTTCCGAAGCGGCCCCTCCCGGTGGACGCCGCATCCTCACAGGCTCTCACGTGGATACAGTCCGCCAAGGCGGACGCTTTGACGGCGCTGCCGGCATCGTGGCCAGCCTCATCGCCGTCAGTTGGCTGCGAGCCACGTACGGCCCGCCCAACTTGCCGCTAGACGTCGTGTCGTTTGCAGAAGAAGAGGGGGTGCGCTTCCCGGTCGCCTTCTGGGGATCGTCGAACGCCTTAGCGGCGGCAGAAGGCCGCGAACCAACTCCCCTGCCTCGCGTGCTCGATGAGGACGGGATCGACATCGAACGCGCCATCCGGGACGCGAATCTACCTCCCGCATCCTGGCGATCCCGACAACCGGTCGGCGCCTACGTGGAACTTCACGTGGAGCAGGGCTCGAAGCTCGAGGAGGCCGGCGTGGATATTGGTGTCGTCACCGCGATTGTCGGTCAACGGCGTTATTGGATCGAAGTCGTGGGCCGCGCGGGGCACGCGGGAACGGTATCGATGCAAGCGCGAGTCGATGCCATGGCATGCGCTTGCAGTCTGCTGAACGAACTTCTTGAACGGGCCGCGGTCATTCCAGACCTTACGCTGACGGCGGGACAGTGGCTTATCGAACCTAACGCCGTCAACGTCATCCCTGGACGGGTGACATTTTCCTTAGACGTGCGCCATCCCTCCGAGCGGCAGCTTGACCTGTTTGTTCGCGAGATAGAAAGCGTGTGCTCAAGCATCGCCGCCGACCGCCGCGCCTCCGTGCACTTGACCTCGTGGATGAAGCAGTCCCCCGTGCCGATGGATCCATCCATCGTCTCACTGATCTCAAGCGTCAGCAACGATGCGGGATGGAGTTCCATGCCCCTTCTCAGTGGAGCAGGCCACGACGCGCAGACGTTTGCGGGCAGCGTGCCGTGCGGGATGATTTTTGTCCCGAGTCGAGGCGGCGTCAGCCATGCGCCGGATGAATTCACATCGGGCGACGCACTCGGGCGCGGAATCGACGTCCTCATCCGCGTGCTCTACGCGCTGGCGTACGAGTCGTATCTCCCTTAACCTAAACCTGCGTGTCCTTGTCAGCGACAGGAGGCCACCGCCGTAGGGCGGCAGCCCCCTGTCGTGTTTCCGGGCGCTATCCTTCGTCCCTGTGGTCCGTTTCCTCCATCACACGTCGCACCGCGCGCAGAATCGATAGATATCCGGTGCATCGGCACAGGTTTCCGGACAGCCAAGCGCGGATATCCCCTTCGCTGGGCGACGGCAGGGCGTGAAGCAGAGCCCGGACCGCCATCACCATTCCTGGCGTGCAGTAGCCACACTGAAGCGCCCCTTCCTCCACAAACGCGCGCACAATGCGGTCAGTTTCGAGATCGTCCGCGCCTTCGATGGTGACCACAGACCTCCCGCGCAGCCGAAACGCCGGTGTCATGCAGGCGAGTGCGGGGCGTCCATCCACCTCGACAGTGCAAGCTCCACATCTTCCGATCCCGCACGAAATCTTGGTGCCCATCATCCCAAGTTCGTCCCGCAACACGCGCACGAGCGGCGTACAGGGTGGCGTCTTCACCATCACCGGCTTTCCATTCAGGACGAACTCGACGCAATCCGCTCCCGGCCCGAGGACGTCCATTCCTTGGAGGCATCGCTTGGCATCCAGCGCCACAAGGTCTCCCCCCTCTTCGCCATCTCGTCAAGCAGTACATCCTGACGAACCGGTAGCGCCGTAATCCACACGCCTATCGCGTCGTGAATG
This sequence comes from Alicyclobacillus sp. CIJ1, assembly GCF_057538885.1. NCBI lineage: Bacteria > Bacillati > Bacillota > Bacilli > Caryophanales > Alicyclobacillaceae > Alicyclobacillus > Alicyclobacillus sp. CIJ1. The sequence continues at coordinate 136,064 of NZ_BAAJPH010000117.1, forward strand.
GCTGCCGCAATGGCCGGTGCGACGGCCACCGTGCCGATCTCCCCCACGCCACGCGGTCCGTGATCGTCCTCCACCTTTGGGATGATAGCCTCCAGTTCCATCTCCGGCGCATCCAACGCCGTGGGAATGAGGTACGTGTCCAGATTGCGCGTGACGTAACGCCCTTCGTCCATCAGCGCATCTTCCATGAGCGCGAATCCCATCCCCATGACGCCACCGCCTTCAATCTGCCCCACGTACCCCATTGGGTTCACCACGCCGCCAGCCCACACGCCTTGGTGCAGGCCAGTCACACGCACCTCTGCGGTCAGCAGATCCAAGTCGACCTCGGCCACCACGCCGGCGAAGGAGTAGAGGTAGTGAGCGCCGTCCTGAGCCCACGTGTCCGGCGTCACGGGAAAATGGGATGCAATCTCGACCTCCGGCAAGTCGTCTCCTGCAGCGGCCGCGAGATCCGCGTACGACGCCACGAGGCGCCCGGCGTTGCGCTCGTGCACCCCGCCGGGTCCTAGGCGGAGCTCCGACTCGCGGCGTTCGGCAACACGAGCCGCGAGGGACAACATCTTCGACTCCCAGCCGGGTCGAATGCGCTTGAGCGTGTGCCACACCATGCCCGTCGCTCGAGAGGCCGTGGATGAACCTGATCGCGGCACCCGAGACGTGTCGCCGAGCACCACCTCCACGTCTTCAACCGCACAATCGAGCAACTCCGCGGCCAGGAGCGGAATAGCAGCCACGATGCCTTGACCGCACTCCTCAAACCCAAACGCGAGCTCAATCTTCCCATGACGCGTCAAACGCACCCGGCCCCCGGTGTGATCCGGCCGCCGCAGCCCGAGCCCCCCGCCGTGCATCGTGACAGCGATGCCTATCCCTCGGCGATGGTAAGCGGACGCACGGGTCCTGGCATGCCGCGACTGAACCTCCGCGCGCTTCCGCTCCACAAAGGCGAGGACTTCGTCCGCACCTTCCGTCGGCGCGATGGTTTGACCAAGTGGCCCGCGATCCGAATGGGCGCGAAAGTTGCGCCTGCGCACCTCGAGCGGATCCATCCCCAGCGCGGCCGCCAAACGGTCCATCTGTCCTTCAAGTGCAAACGTCACCTGGTTCCCGCCGAAGCCGCGAAACTCCCCTGCCACGCCGCAATTGGTATGCACCGAGTAACCGCGCACGCGGACGTGATCGATGACGTAAGGACCGGTGGCATGCTCCACCGCGAAATCAAGCACCGCCGGGCCCAGCGTCGAATACGCGCCCGTGTCAGCCACGATGCGCACGTCGTGCGCGAGGATGCGGCCGTCCCGAGCGGCTCCCGTACGCATCCAGATTCGCATGGGATGGCGCTTCAGCCCCGAGCGAACGGACTCCGCCCGGGATTGGTGAATTTTCACGGGCTTCCCGGTTGCGAGCGCGAGCAGTGCCAGATACGGCTGGACGTTCAACTCATCTTTGCCCCCAAACGAACCTCCAATGGGGCTTGACACGATGCGAATGCGTTCCTCAGGCCAGCCAAGGATGCGGGCCAACTGGGCGCGATCGCCATAGCCGTGCTGCGTTGGGGCGTACAACGTGAGTGACCCATCCGGCTCGGGTATACACAGGCCGCCCTCGGTCTCCATATAGGTGTGCATTTGGCGGGGCGTCTCGTACACCGCTTCGACGATCACGGCCGACGCGGCAAACCCTTGCGTCACGTCGCCTCGCGAAAATGTCCTGCGATGCAGCAGGTTGCCTGTCGGATGGAGTTTGACGGACGTTCGCCTCAGCGCTTGCTCTGGCTGGGCGACCACCGGAAGAGGCTCGTATTCCACTTGGATGGCCGCGAGCGCTTGTTCGAGCGAAGCACGGGAATCCGCCGCAACCGCGGCGAGAACGTCGCCCACGTACCGAACGCGGTCTTCACAGAACACAGGTTGATCCTGGATCACGATTCCGTATCGATTCAGCCCTGGGACGTCACGCCATGTGAGCACAGCGCGAACTCCTGGGATCTGCTGCGCACGAGATGTATCGATATGGCGGATGCGCGCATGGGGATAGTCACTTCGCAGCACGCCGCCAATCAGCATGCCGGGATGATGCAGATCCGTCAGATACCGCGTACGTCCGCGGGCCTTTTCCCAGCCGTCCGGGCGCGGAATCCATGTTGGTAAGCTCCGAAGTTGGTCGCGATCCACCGCTCACCCCTCCTCCAGCGCACTTGCCACAAACGCGGTCACCAGATTCGCCACTACGACTCGCCGATATTCCGCAGTGGCGAACGCGTCGTCATAGGTCCACATTTCCGACTGAATCATGTGGTGAAGTTCGCGCAAGAGAGACGGCCGCAGTCGCTCTCCGCGAGCCAGAGCTTCGACCTTCGGGAGCCGGTGCGGCCAGTGTGCGCCCCCGCCCACAGCTACACGCAGGGCACCGACTGTGCAAGCATCGTCGACTTCAAGGGAGGCGGCAATGGTCACGAGCGCGGGTTGAAAACCGGCCCTCCGGCCGACCTTCCGCATAAAGTACCGAGCGCGCTCCGATTCCTTCGGAATGTTCAACCTTGTGATCAACACATTGGAAGCTGTGTCGCGAGAGTTCAACCATTCGGAAACTGACTTCTCCTCCATCTCGCCTTCATTCCAAGTAAGTAAACTTGCTTGGGAGACGAGCAGGTAGGGCACCAAGTCGCCCTGTGCCGCGAGGTTTCCAATCAAGGTTGCCTGTTCGCGCAGAGCTGGAGCACCGACAAAGCGACACACCTGGTGCAGATGAGGCCAACGTCTGCGGACGGCGGAACTTCGTATCGCCTCCGCCAGCGTCACCCGCAGTCCTACCTGGAGCCCGTCGTCATCTTCGACAGGCGCGCGGTCCTCGTTGGCAATGTCATCGACGCAGATCCATTCGCTCGGCACGGCATCTCCAGAAGCAGCGCGCAGCTGTAACCACGTTGAACCGGCCACGTAGCATGCGCTATCCCCGAATGCTTGTTTGCATGCCCACGCCTCGGCGAACGAGGTCGGCAGCCATACACGTGGCTCTGTCACGCCCATCACCTCCCAGCGACATCCAAAGTGACGTCGCACGGGCGTAATCCGCCGGCGTGTCGACGTCGAAAATCAGGTAATCGTCCCACAACGCCCTGCGCGCGTTGGACACAGGGCTCTGAGCGAGCAGCGGACCTAAGCCGCGATCGCCCGCGAGCTCGGCGCGAAGCTCCCAAACAAGCTCCGTTCGCACGATGAGGGGCGGCATGGGCGGGCCATGGCCAAACGAGACATACGCCGCTTCGGCATGTCGCGAGAGCGTGTGGACGAGATCGTCCAACAGGGCGGACGTCACGAAAGGCTGATCGGCAAGGGCGAAGAGGATCGCATCTGCGCCTACATCGCGCGCGGCTTCGACTCCACAGCGCACGGATGCCGACAAGGGCAGACCGACGGGCATGGTGCGAACATGCACCGGCTTGCGACTGAAGGGTAGCGTCAGTGAAGCGCTCCGGGTTTGAACCCAGACGACCTCGTTGACCTCGCTCTGCAGGAGCGACCGCAGCCCCCACTCGCCGAGTGGGGCATCCCCGAGCGGCAGCGACAGTTTGTCACAGCCCATTCGTGTGCTTCGACCTGCTGCGAGATACACGCCGACGACCTTCATGTCCATCCCGCCTCTGCCGTGTCCATCAAAACGCCGCGGGCGTGAGCCTGCCTGCGCCTACTTTGGGTGCGAATGAGTTCTGCCACGATGCTCACGGCGATCTCGTCGGGCCCTTCTGCACCGATGGGCAGTCCCACCGGCGCGTGAACGCGGTACCCGGCCGGTAGATTAGAGCGTATTCGCGCTGCGCGCTTGCGCGACGCGAGGAGCCCCGTGTAGAACGGTGAAACGCGGGCGAGGTGGCGCAAAATCGTCAGATCGCGCTCATACTGATGCGTGATCACGAGGACGTGATCGTAGGACGACACCCTGGCGGCCGCGACCGCTTCCTCTGTGCCGGTCAGAAGGAGCTTTGCGTGCGGAAAGCGCGCACGGCGCAGGAGTTCCTCCCGCCAATCCCACACCACCACGTCGAAGCCCGCGCGGTGCGCGAGAGACACAATCGGCGGCACATCCGGGCCGGCTCCGAAGATCACCAGGCGAGGACGGGGCTCATAGTACACGTCCCATTCGGTTTCGGCAGGCACGCCTACCGCAGGTTTGACGGGAACGCTGTAGCGAGCCACGAGGCGACCGCCGACGTCGCACATGACAGTCACGCATCCGAGCCCTTGATGCCACACGCGGCGGACGCGCGCAAGAGGAATGGACGACGGAGATGGCCATCCCGCATCCGCGCTTGGTAGGGCCCATGCTGCCAGGATGCCTGCAAACATGTGCTCGAGATTATCGGTCCACGGCTCCAATAGGACGGTCAGAACGCCGTCGCAACCGGCGCCCGGTCCAAAGCCGAGATCGTCCGTCCGGCGGAGGTCGTAGACAAGAAGTTGGGCGGTGTCGCGGACACCATCGGACTCCACTCGTGCGCGCAGATCCGCCTCAAGGCATCCTCCCGAGATGACGCCTAAGCTGCGGCCGTTGGGATGAAAGGCCATCAGCGCACCGGAAGGCAAGTAGGACGATCCGGCGACGTGCACGAGGCTCGCGACAGCCCAGTTCGATTCAGCGTGCAGACTGGAGAGAAAGCGAGGCACATACATCGCACTCACCCTGAAGGTATGAAATCTAACATGAAGGCGACGCTTTCGCGTCATTTTACGCGTGAACCGTCGACATTTCAATCACTATACGTCGTAATTCTTAACAAAAAGGTCAGCTGCACTTTTGTGAGATCCACCGAGTTCGGAAGTTACCTTTCGGAACTCGCAATGGTCGGGGTTGACCATGAGGCGTACAATGTAAGAGGATGGTGAGGTGAACCCATGGAAACGCATGACATGCGCCGCGGGGTGGTGCACTCCCGCGTGACGCGGCTTCAGGCCATCGTGATGTGCTCTACGCTCGGCCTGATCTGCGCCGCCTATGTGGCCGTCGGAACACTCATCCGCAACCTACCGGCTCGTTCTCCAGAATGGTACTGGTTAGACCTTCCTGGTTTCGCACTGCTGGCTTGGGTCGCGGCCGCGTATGCCATGTGGCGAGGCGATGGCGAAGAAATCGCGATCCGTTGGCAAGAAGGTTCGCCTACCTGCGAGATCGCGGGAGGTTCCCATCAGGGGACTTGGACGGTATTGGGCAAGTCGAGCAGCTCGAGCGACTGGGTGGCCGCAGTGATGTTCCTCACGGCCTGTGCCGCAGGTATAGCAGCCTTGGGCGTCAAGGAGCTTGTGCAGGCGCATGATGCCCACGGGCTGGCGCAGGGCCTTCAGACGCTGTGTGATGCCGCGGGTCCCAGCCTGCTGATTCTCTTGAACTGGCCATTCCATGCGCGGCCTTATCGCCACGTGATGACCCTGCGGCGCGGTACGGAGCGGATGCGCGTCTTGACTTGATGGGAAAGCTGAATCACCCGGCTGACGCAGTCGCTCGCCGGTCACGCCAGTTCGTCCTCGATCCAAGTCAGGTACTTGCCAATGCGGGCATCCGGGTTGTGGCGCAAGGACTCGATGTCCTGCCGCACGGGAATCTTGCCTGCCATATAGAAGATGCGGGCTGCGGTCCCGACTGCCAAAGCGTCCTGCGACGGCATATCGCCGTAGCCGTGTTCAAAATGCGCCCAGCATTCCAAGGCGTCGGGCCGATTTTTGAGGTGCAGTTTGACCACGCCGTGATCGAGGGCCCTGTGTCCGTATCCGCATTCGTCGAAATCAAGACAATACCAGCTTGGTTCCCGCACCACAATGTTTCCGAAATGAAGATCCGCGTGGATGAAGCGTCGATCCGGCTCGAGAGCGCGGAACCTCTTCTCGATTTCCTCCGCCACGGAGACACAACGCCTTTTGTTCACCGCGCTCAATGACTCGAACTGAAGCAAATGGCGAAGCGGCTCTCGCACCGCGCGTTGAATATCGTACACGGGCCGATTCAAAGCCCAATCCTCGGGCTTCGATTGCATGATGGCGTCCGCGCCGATGTGGAGCGCTTTCATCAATTCCCCAAGACGGCGATAGTCTTCGCTGGAGGGTCTCTCGGGCGATTCCCCTTCGATGAACTCAAAGACCGCGTACAAGCGTTCACCGTCTGAACCGACGAGCCGTGTGGCGAAGTCTCCTGCTGTATTCGCAATCACGTTGGGCACGTTGATGTCATTGCGCAGCGCACACATCCACGCAAGTTCGGCCAGTATCTCCTGTTCACGGTACCTTTCCCGTCGATAGCGCCTCAGAATGTATCGCATCCCTCGGGTTCGAACGAGAAACGTATCGTTCTCCCCCTGATGAAGCAACTGAAAGTCCGTGTCGTCCTGATGCCAGCCATACAAGGCTGCAAGCCTCAGCCTTTCTGGATGGCCCAAATGACCCGAGCTGCACGAAAGCATGTCGTCACCTCTTTTCCTCAGGCGATGGCGCGATTCCTTGCGCGGCAGCGGCGCGGTAACCCGCATGGGCGGGCCAAGCCAAAAAGCAAAAGGCGAACCGGGGCTCTCCCGGTCCGCCTCTCGTCTTCATTCCACCGTCACGCTCTTCGCCAGGTTCCGCGGCTTGTCGACGTCGTTGCCCCGCGCCACCGCGGCGTAGTACGCCAGCAGTTGCAGCGGAATCACCGCCGCCACGGGCGCGAGGAGCGGCATCGTCTTGGGCAAATAGATCACTTCGTCCACCGTCTTCTCGAGGTCCTCGTTGCCCACCCACGTGAGCCCGAGGACGAACGCGCCGCGCGCCTTCACCTCGACGATGTTCGACAGCGTCTTCTCATACAGTTCCGGCTGCATCGCGAGCGCAATGACCGGCACGCCATCCGTGATGAGCGCCAGCGTCCCGTGCTTCAGTTCGCCCGCCGCGTACGCCTCTGCGTGAATGTAGGAGATTTCCTTGAGCTTCAGCGCGCCTTCGAGCGACACCGCGTAGTCAATGCCTCGCCCGATGAAGAACGTGTCGTGCGCATCCTTGTAGCGCTTCGCAAACGACTCAATTTGCGGCGCCGTGTCCAGCACCTGCTCCACGACCTGGGGCAGATTGTCGAGCGCCGCCAGCACCTCGCGCGCCTTCTCCTCCGCGAGCGTGCCGCGGCTCAATCCGAACCGCACGGCCAACAGATAGAGCGCCACGAGCTGTGTGGTATACGCCTTCGTCGAAGCCACGGCGATCTCCGGCCCCGCCCACGTGATGATGGTGCTGTCCGCCTCGCGCGCGGCCGAGCTGCCGACCACGTTAGTGATGGCCACCACGCGCACGCCGCGCTTCTTCATCTCCCGCATGGCCGCCAGCGTGTCCGCCGTCTCACCCGACTGCGTGATGGCGATGACCAGCGTGTGATCCGTCACGATGGGATCGGAATACCGGTATTCGGACGCAATCTCCACGTTGACGGGAATGCGCGCGAACGCCTCGATGGCGGCCTTACCCACGAGGCCCGCGTGCCACGACGTGCCGCATGCGACGATGTGAATCCGGTCGATGGCCCGGATGTCCTCATCCTCAAGGCCGAGTTCTGGAAGCTCCACGCGGCTGAGATCCTCCGACACCCGGCCGCGAAGCGTATCCCGAACCGCGCGCGGCTGCTCGTGGATCTCCTTCAGCATGAAGTGGGGATAGCCCCCGCGCTCCGCGCTGACGGCGTCCCAGGTGACGTGATACACCTCTTTCTTCACAGGCTCGCCATCCATCGTGAAGCACTCGACGCCGTCGCGCCGCAGGACGGCCATTTCACCGTCCTCCATCACGTAGATGTCGCGCGTATATTCGAGAATGGCCGGGATGTCCGACGCCACAAAGTTCTCCTTCTCGCCGAGGCCGATGATCATCGGGCTTGCTCGGCGAATCGCGACGATCTCGTCGGGATGGTCCTTCGCCATGACGACAAGCGCATACGCGCCGCGGATCCGCTTGCCGACCGCGATCATGGTCTCGAACAGATCGCCGTTATACATCTCTTCAATGAGGTGCGCCACGACCTCCGTGTCGGTCTCGGACCGGAACTCGTGCCCGAGCGCCACGAGCTCTTCGCGCAGCGAGAGGTAATTCTCCACAATGCCGTTGTGCACGATGGCGAATCGGCCGCTGCAGTCCTGATGCGGATGCGCGTTCTCGTCCGACGGCTTGCCGTGCGTCGCCCACCGCGTGTGGCCGATGGCGATGTGGCCCGAGATGGGCATCTGAGCGAGCTTTTCTTCCAGATTCGACAGGCGGCCCACCGCCTTCACAATCCGGATGTTCCCGTCCGCCAGCGCAGCCACGCCGGCCGAATCATAGCCTCGATATTCGAGCTTCGCCAAGCCGCCGACGACGACGTCTTTGACATTCCTTGGGCCGATATAGCCGACGATTCCACACATGAAGCAGGTATCCTCCTTCATCCGATCTGCTCGCCTCTGTCCCACCGGTCGCCCGGTGGATTTCAGGCTTCGCTTGCGGCGCGATCGGATTGGCGCCGGGAGGCATCCGCCGAATCTTTCGCCGACCTCCTCCGCGTCAACTCGGCCACAGCCGAGTCCAGGCGCTTGACATGCGCTGCGTATCAGATTCACAGCCGCATGTGACATTCTACGAGAAAACGCCCATCGGGTTCCTCGCCTGGCATCCCTCCCTTCAGCGGACCTCACTTAGGGTCACGCGCCGAGTTCGGCCTGGATGACCTGCACAATCTCGCCCACCACGCGGCGCAAGAGCTTCTCGTCGAGCCCCTCCACCATGACGCGCACGAGATTCTCGGTCCCCGACTCGCGCACGAGCACGCGCCCGCTCTCACCGAGTTCGGCCTCTGCCCTGCGCAGCGCGTCCTGGATGGCCGCGTTCTCACGCCATGCGCGCTTGTCGCGCACGCGCACGTTCTCCAGGATCTGCGGGTAGCGAGTCATGACGCGGGACAGTTCGGACAGCCGCTTGCCGCTCTCCACCATGGTCTCCACCAGCTTGACGGCTGTCAGCATGCCGTCGCCCGTGGTGGTGTGATCGAGCAGGATGATGTGCCCGCTCTGCTCGCCGCCGAGCGACGCGCCCTCCTCCCGCATCCGCTCCATGACGTACCGATCTCCCACGGCCGTGCGCAGCACGGTGATGCCGAGATCGCTCATGGCTTTGACAAAGCCGAGATTGGACATGACGGTAGCGACGACCTTATCTCCGCGCAACTCTCCCTTTTCCTTCATGGCGCGCGCGAGAATGGCCATAATGAAGTCGCCGTCCGCCACCTCGCCGTTCTCGTCCACCGCGATGCACCGATCCGCATCCCCGTCGAACGCGAGCCCCACGTCCGCGCCGTGCTGCAGCACCGCGCGCTGCACGATATGCGGATGCGTCGAACCGCAGTCCACGTTGATGTTCACGCCGTCCGGGTTCGCGTGGATGACCATGACGTCCGCGCCGAGCCGCCGGAACACCTCGGGCGCGATGAACGATGCCGCACCATTCGCGCAGTCGAGCACCACCTTGAGCCCGTCAAACCGCACGCGGGCGGCCTGCACCAGAAAGCGGATGTACGCCTCCGTCGCAGGCTCGTCGTACATCCGGCCCACGCCGTCGCCAATGGGGCGCGGCAGCGTATCGGTTTCTTCGGCCAACAGGGCCTCCATTCGCTCCTCCATCTCGTCCAGGAGCTTAAATCCGTCGCCGCCAAAAAACTTGATGCCGTTGTCGGCCACGGGATTGTGCGACGCCGAGATCATCACGCCTGCATCCGCCCGAAGAAGCCGCGTGAGATACGCCACACCAGGCGTGGAGATGACGCCGAGGCGGAGCGCATCCACGCCCATCGATAAAATCCCGCTCACCAGTGCGGTTTCCAACATATCACCGGAAATCCGGGTGTCCTTGCCGACGACGATGCGCGATCCCGGCCGGCGCGCCGTCAGCACATAGGCGCCGACTCGCCCCAGCCGGAACGCGAGCTCCGGCGTGAGCTCCTGATTCGCTACGCCGCGCACGCCGTCGGTGCCAAACCACCTGCCCATCGATGCACGCTCCTCTCTCACAACGCAAACATTGTGCCACAGAAGGCGGTCCGTGCAAAGATGAAGTCTTTGGCGGGTCACGGCATCGCCTGCACCGTAGCGGTGCGCGCAGAGATGCTCACCGCAGACAGCCCTGCGGGCAGGTGAACCTGGATGGGCAACGCGGCCGTGCCGCGGCTCATGCCAGACGCGTCTACGTACGCCTGAACCTCGCTCGCGTCCTTCTCGACGGCCTGGACGGCCGACTGCGCGCCCGTCACCGTGACCGTCACCGTCCGAGGCCCAATCAGGCGGACGCCCGTCGCTCCCGTGATGGTCACCGGGATGTTCGACAGCGTCGCCATCGCCGAGGGCTCCACGTCGATCACGGCCGTCACCGCCGCGGGCGACACGCTCGTCATCCCCGGGAGGAGCGGAATGGGAACCGACACCGTCGTCGACTTGGCGAGGCCTGTCACATCAACGGGCACGCGCAGTCCGCCTCGCGGAAGCTGACCCGCCGGCAGCCCCTGTTCCACGGCGCTCGACGGTTCCAGGCGTACCGACGCGATGGCGTAGCCCGCCGCCGGATTTCCCGTCACCGCAGGTGCCAGGGTCACGGTCTGGCTGGCCGAGGTCACCGGCAGCGTCACCGCAATGGCAGACGGCGTCACGGTCACGCCCGGCACCGCCTTGCCCGCACCATCTAACGGCAGAAGATCCACGAGTTTCGTCTCCGTCTGCGAAAGTCCGCTCGCGTCCACCACGCCCGCCACTTCCGCGACCGACTGCACGCTCGATGCGGCACCCGAGATCTCGACCACGCCCGAGCCGAGCTGTGGCTTGCCGAGCACGTAGCCCTGGCTGGGCACTCCCACGACGCTCAGCCGAATGGGCCGCTCCACAGTGACCTTGGGCTCGAGGGTGACCGTGATGGTGGCTGGCGTGAGCGTGTAACTGCGCACGCTGGCCGGCATGTTGAGGGCTGCCACATGCAGCGTGTACGTGCCAGGGCCCAGATCCTGCGCATTCGCGACGATCTCGGCCTTCATCATATCGCTCGCGAGCGTCGGCAGGCGCAGGAGCGTGGTGGTCACCCGAGCCGTGACCGTCGGCACCTGGGACACCAGCACCTCATCCGCCGAGGTCTCCACGCGTACAGGCAGTTCGAACGACTCCGTGACGCCCGTCGAGGCCGGCTGGTTACCGCTCTGCTCGGCATGAACCGCCAGCCATAAGATGCACGCGAGCACGAGTGCGATGATCCGAAGCGCCACGTTGTTATTGAGCAGCCGGTCCATCATCGCGACTCCGCCTTTCGATTCCAGAAAGAAAGCGCACTCGTCTTCTGCGGGACGAGCAGCTTCATTAAAAGTTCGTTGAGCGCTTCCTCGTCGAGATGGCCGTGCATCACGCCATCCACGCAGACGGAGACCTGCCCCGTCTCCTCCGACACAATGACGCTCACCCCGTCAGACTGTTCGGTGATGCCGAGCCCCGCGCGGTGCCTCGTGCCGAGTTGCTTGTCCAGGTTGCGGTTCTCTGTCAGCGGCAGCACGCATCCCGCAGCCATGATCTGCGTACCCCGCACAATGACGGCCCCGTCGTGCAGCGGCGTGTTGGGGATAAACAAGTTGATGAACAACTCCGTGCTGACGCGCGCCTCCAGGCGCGTTCCCGTCTCAATGTATTCGTTCAGGCCCGTCTGGCGCTCGATGACGATGAGCGCCCCCGTTTTCGTCTTCGCGAGCACCTGACAGGCCTTGACGATTTCGTTCACCGTATGCACCATGTTCGGCTCCTCATGCAGGAGGAGATTGAAATTCCACAGGCTTCCGCGCCCGAGTTGCTCGAGCGCGCGCCGCAGTTCCGGCTGAAAGACGACGGGAATCGCAAACAACCCAATTTCGATGATGCGATTCAGAAGCCAGTTCGAGGCGGACAGGTTCAGCAAACTCGAGACCATGGTCACGACCACGACGACAATGACACCTTTCAGGAGCTGTACGGCTCGAGTGCCCCGAATGAGGAGCAACAGGTAGTAAATCATAAAGGCCACGAACAGGATGTCAATGACGTCCTTGAAGCCAAAGTCCCGGATTGCCGCGAACCACGCATCCATACAAAGCCCCCTGCCCGTCGGGGAGTCTCGTTCCCATTGTTTCCTACCCGCGGCCCCGAGTCAAGACAGCCTCTACCAACCGCTCATTCACGCTCGCCACGCAGCCCGCCTGCGCGTGGCCCTCGCGCGTTCCTTCGATCTCGCCCGCTGCAGCGCGCGAAAAAACGCCTTCGCGAGGGCCTCATGCCCCTCATCTGTGGGATGAATCGGATTGCGGAACAGCCGCAGATCCCGGAACTGCCCGCTCCGGTAGTGCTCGACGTAGTCCGGTTCGTGCCCTCGAAACACCTTGTACGTCTCCACCACCACGAGCCCGTGTCTGAGCGCGATCCGGCGGACGCGATCGTTATACTCCTGCGTCACCTCCTCCGCCAGGGCAAAATTCGGAAAGGGATTGTAGAGCGTTGCTATGCCGAACGTGCTGTGCGGACGTTTGCACCACTCCACGAGGCGTTCGACGTCCTCCTCAGAGCGACGCATGACGTCCTGGATCAGGTCGGCGCGCCGCGTGAGAATGGCGGGCGCGCTTCGAAGGAGATCGTTCCCGCCAATCATGAGCGTGACAATTTCGGCTTCCTCCACGATGCAGGGCGGAAGGTCCTGAAGCGATTTGAACAGCTGCCTCGCGGTCCAGCCGGGCTTCGCCTGAATGTGTAGCGTTGTGCGAACCTGGCGGGCAAAGCGGGCGCGCAGGCGCTCCGCAAACCTTTTCTCTGGCGCACTCGCCCCGTAGCCATATGTAATGGAGTCGCCGAGCGCGAGCATCAGCATGGTCATCGCCTCCTGGGTGAGTCGCTGATCGTAAGCTATGGGCTTACCCCGCGATTGGTCACAAGAGGCGCCCAGGTGCCAATGGCGAGATCGCATAGGAGGTGTGGCTGCTGCAAACACTGCAGGCAGAATCCAAAGGGAGGTTGGCCAATGCGGAGCTTCTGGCATCGACTTCGGATGGGCGTGGCTGCGATGACGGCGGCATGCGTGTGTGCGCTCTCCTGCATGAGTCTCCAAGCCGAGTCGGTACGCGCCGCCGACACGAAGGCTCAGGCCCCGAAGGCCGTGTATAAGGTGGACACGAACGAAAAAGTGGTGGCCCTGACCTTTGACATCTCCTGGGGGCATCGCACGCCCGAGCCGGTCTTGGAGACGCTGAAGAAATGCGGCGTGACGAAGGCGACGTTCTTTCTGAGCGGGCCGTGGACGATGCACCATCCCGAGATCGCCAAGAAGATCAAGGCCATGGGGTATGAAATCGGGAGCCACGGCTACCTGCACAAGGACTATTCGAATTACCCGGATTCCTGGATCCGAGAACAGGCCATGCTCGCAGACAAGGCCATTCAGCAGGTCACGGGCGTCAAACCGAAACTGTTCCGGACGCCGAACGGAGACCTCAATCCGCGAGTCATTCGCTGCCTCACGAGCATGGGCTACACGGTGGTGCAGTGGAACACCGACTCGCTCGACTGGAAGAACCCAGGCGTGGACGCGATTGTCAACCGCGTGACGAAGCGGGTGGTGCCGGGCGATATTGTGCTGATGCACGCGAGTGACTCGTCGAAGCAGATTGTGGAGGCGCTGCCGCGGATCGTGGAAAACCTGCGCCAGCAGGGGTATCGGTTCGTGACGGTGTCCGAGCTCCTCGCGGGCGCCAACGTGCAGTCCAAGGTGCAGTGACCGGTTGGGGGCCATCGCGGCCGCCTGGGATAGGTCGTCGGTCCGAGTCGCATACTGACGGTAAACCGGGTGTTGAGGAGGGGCTTGGCGTGAACAGCAGGCTTGCGCGCCTCGTGGCAATCGGGCTCGCGGCTCTCGCCGTCACTGGCTGTGGCATGAACGCCGGGGCTGACGTGAGCGCAAGCGGAGAGGGCGGGGGCGGGAACTACACACAGACGAAACAGATGGTCGTGGACATCCTGAATTCCAAGGAAGGCCAACAGGCGCTCTTGGACACCCTGAAAAATCCGGAGTTCAAGAACCAGCTAATCGCTTCCCCTGACGAGGTAAAACAGGCGCTCACGGACTTCATTCAGTCGAAACAGACCCAGACCTTTCTGACCGAGGCCGCCAAGGACCCGCAGTTCGCGGCGGCGCTCGCCAAGGCCGCGCAGCCCGAACTCAAGGATACCGTCGAGAGCCTGATGAAAGACCCGAACTTCCAGCAGGACATGCTGGTGCTCCTGCAGTCGAACGAGTTCATGAAGTCCCTGCAGACGATGATGCAGGGGCCTGAGTTCCGATCCGAACTGCAGAAGGTGATCCTCCAGACCCTCGCCTCGCCGACGTTCCAGGTCCAGTTCCAGCAGACCGTGCAGGACGCTGTGCAGAAGGCGATGCAGGCCGGACAGGCCACGGCAGGGGGACAAGGCCAGGGCGAAAAGGGCGGATCGCAGGAGAAGTCGAACAATTCGTCGGAGGAGTCGGGATCGTCCTCGTGATGAAGGTTGAACAGGGGACAAAGGAAAACGGCACAAAGGCGTCGAGCCATGTCCCGGCTTGGCGCGTGTGTGCCGTTTCACATGGATACCCGGCTTCGCATGGACGCCGCGCGCGTGCGGGTCGTCACGCCCGCAGCTCGCGATCTTGAGCGAGGCCCATGGCCTCCGCGACGCGATCGGCCAACTTGGCGAAGACCTGGCCGTGCAAAGAGTCGGCGGAGAAGATCCCCGCGCGCTCCTTCTCCTGATTGGCAATCGGAATCTCAGCGAGGAGGGTGGTGTTGAGCGCCGCAGCCACGCGTTCGCCACCGCCCCGTCCAAACAGGTACGCAGTCTCCCCGCACGAGTCGCACACGAAGTAGGCCATGTTTTCGACCACGCCGATGACCTGGTGGTTCGTGCGCACGCCCATCAGGCCTGCGCGCACCGCCACCTCCGCCGCGGCAGCCTGCGGAGTGGTGACGATGAGCTGCTTGCTCTGCGGCAGAAGCGTGTGCACATCCAGCGCCACATCCCCTGTGCCGGGGGGCAGGTCCAGCAGCACGATGTCCACCTCGCCCCAGTGAACTTGCCCGAAGAAGCTGCGCAAGGTCTTGCCCAACATGGGGCCGCGCCACACGACGGGCGTGTTCTCAGGCACGAAGAACTGCATGGACATGATCTTCACGCCCTCAGCCTGTACGGGCATGATGAGATCCTCGATGGTCGCTGGCTTCACGCCCTCAATGCCGAAGATCACCGGAATGCTGAAGCCGTAGATGTCCGCGTCGATGAGCGCCACCCGATGGCCCTTTCGCGCAAGAGCTACGGCCAGGTTGGCGGTCACGGTGGACTTGCCGACGCCTCCCTTGCCAGAGGCGATGGCGAGGAACTGGCGCCCCTGCTGGCGCAAGATGGGTGGCAGCTCCGCCTGCTGCGCTTCGGCGTTCGCACGTCCCATGCCGCGCACCTTGGCGGCGAACTGTGCGCGCTGTTCGTCCGTCATGTGACCCACGCGTACCTCAATCTCGGTCACACCGTCGAGTTGTGACAGACGCTCCCGGATCTCCCGTTCAATGACGTTCGATAGCGGGCAACCGCGGATGGTAAGCAGCACGTCCACGGTGACCTTGCCGCCTTCGATCTCGACCGACGGCACCATATCCAACTCCACGATACTGCGGCCGACCTCCGGATCCTTCACGTCCCGGAGCGCTTCGATGACCTGCTCGCGAGTCACCATCTATCGAAAAACCTCCTTGTCCGTACACACCTCGAAAAACACACGCGACGCTGCGTTTAGTGTACATCATCAGGCGGGGGAAACCAAACGCGCGGAGACGACCTGGTAAGCGTTCACGCCTTGGTCCAGCCAGTTGATGACGTAGCGGGGCCGCGGCTGTTCCTGTCCCACGAACCATGCAGACCAGCCGGGATCGAGCGCGTAAGGCGGATGGGCAAGCGGGCGGATCGGCACGGAAGACGGGGGCTGCACGCCGATGTAGAGAAGAGGCAAGAGATCCCCCTCCCAGCTCCGGATGACGAGGTGCTGGAGGACGATGGCGGATCGATTGGTCAGGATGTAGACAGGGCGCCCTTCCCAGTCGAAGGGCGCCCGTTTGAGGACGAGCGGAAGCGCATGGCCCGACGATGTCTCCGCGCGAGCGGCGGAGGCTGGGCGCCCGACGAAGTCGGCGACCAAGGGCGACCAAGCCATGAGACCGAGTCCCCCGATGGCTATGGCCACGAGCCCTACCCATCTTCGCCGCCGCAAGCTTACCCCTCCCGTGCGCTGCGTTCAGCCGCCGTCTTCCGGCACCTGCTGAGCGGCCGGATCGCTGAAGTAGCGGACCAAGGCTTGGTACATGGCGAAGGCCACGCGCTCCTGATAGGCCTCCGTGGTGAGCGCACGCGCCTCCTCTGGATTTGACACAAATCCGATTTCCGCCAGGACGGTCGGCCCTTCAATTCGCTTGAGCAAAAACAGGGTCCGATTCGACTGCACGTCGCGGTGCGTTGGCAGCAACTCCGATCTGAACGTCTCCTGCATGACGGTCGCGAGCTGCTTGGCGTGTGGATTGGTCTTCAGGTACAGGACCTGAGCGCCGCGCCAGTCGGGAGATGGTGCGCTGTTGCAGTGAATCGAAACAAAGGCGTCGACGCGCTGGCGGCGAACCACATTCAATCGGCCGCGCAGATCGCCCAGATGGCGCTGTCTCATGGCGCGATCGCGCTCTGTGGCGAGATCCGTATCCGTACTCCTCGTCATGACGACCATGGCGCCGCCCTGTTGCAGGTAGCGCGCGAGCTTAAGTGCCACCGAGAGGGTGATGTCCTTCTCCTCAATGCCGCCGACACCTCGCGCCCCGGAGTCGCGGCCGCCATGGCCAGGATCCACGACAATGACTTTGCCCTGGATGCCGGTCGCTTGTATCCCTGGTTTCACCGTATGCTGAAGCGGACGAAACCATGCCGCCCGCGCATCCTGTACAGGTACCGCGAGAGAGGTCGCCCCCACGAGCATCGCCATCGCGGCGAACGCGAGCGGCACGTGCCTGTGCTTCCCGTGCATGATCATGCCCCCCTCCGGCGCAACATGCTGCCCTCAGTGTGCGCAGCAAGGCGCCAGATCATGAGACGCGGCCCTCGTGGAAGGGTGGGCTAGCTACCGCGATGCGCAAGCGCAGTGGCGACCTGGGACGCGCGACGCCGTCAAACCGCAAAAGGCTGTCCCCATCCCCGTGACACCGGGACAGGAACAGCCTTTCCAACACAACGCGCCGCCGCGTGTCGCAATTCAGCGCTTCGAGAACTGCGGTGCACGACGGGCAGCCTTGAGCCCGTATTTCTTGCGCTCCTTCATACGCGCATCGCGAGTCAGGAGTCCTGCACGCTTGAGCGTCGGGCGCAGATTCGGATCCACTTTCAGGAGCGCGCGAGCGATGCCGTGACGGATGGCACCCGCCTGACCGGAGATGCCGCCACCGCGCACGTTCACGTACACGTCGTACTGGCCCATTGTATCCGTGAGCAACAGCGGTTGCTTGACAATCAGCTTGAGCGACTCGAGCCCGAAGTACTCGTCCATCGGTCGCTTGTTCACCACAATCTTGCCGTCGCCCGGAAGAAGGCGCACGCGAGCGACGGAGGTCTTGCGACGGCCCACAGCCCAGTATTGAACGCTTGCCAAGTTGCAGCCCCTCCTTTACTCCCGCGTCTCGCCGGGTACGAACGGAATCGGTTTTTGCGCCGCATGCGGATGCTCAGGTCCCGCATAGATGTGCAGCTTTTTCAATTGACGACGGCCGAGCGAGTTGTGCGGCAACATGCCGCGGACAGCGTAGTACAGCACGCGCTCCGGATGCGTGTTCAACAGGGTTCGCGCCGTCGTAACCTTGAGACCGCCCGGGTAACCGGAGTGGCGATAATACTTCTTTTGATCCAGCTTGCGGCCCGTGAACACAACCTTGTCTGCATTCACGACGATGACAAAATCGCCCGTGTCAACATGAGGCGTGAACTCCGGCTTATGCTTGCCTCGCAAAATCATTGCAATCTGCGTCGCCAAGCGGCCCACACGCCAGCCCGTGGCATCAATGACGTACCACTTGCGCTCGACCGAGCCGGGCTTCGCCATGTATGTCGTACGCATCAACGTTCCCTCCGAACGATGCAATTTGACCTACCGATGGAACGGGGGAATCGAGTGGGTCAAATACCTGCACAATTTTATTATAAATCGGCATCCAGATCAATGACTTTCCCGCCGTACTCAGGCGGATACTCCACGTTCCACAGACACAAACCGTGCGGCGGCGCCGTCTCGCCGGCCAGCCGCCTGTCCCGGGCCTCTAAGATGACGGGAATGCGATCCGGCCTCTCCTTGCCACGGCCGACCTTGACCAGGGTTCCGACCAAGATCCGCACCATGTATTGCAAGAATCCGTTCCCCTCGAATTCGATGTGGAGGCGCGGTCCGTCCCGCAGGAACTCGATGCGATCAATCCGGCGCACCTTATCCCGCTGGGGCGCCTCGGCCGCACAGAACGAGGTGAAGTCGTGCTCACCCAGGAGATAACACGCCGCCTCTTGCATCGCGGCGAGATCGAGCGGTTCTGGATGATGCCAGCTGAATCGGTACCAGTAGAGGCTCGGCAGACGGGCCAAATCCAGCGTGTACCGGTAGGTCTTTCGGACGACGGAAAAGCGGGCGTGGAACCCCTCGTCCACCTCGTCGGCATCTCGGGGCAGCAAATCCGCAGGCAGGCGCCGGCGCAGGACGTGCACCATGCGGTCCGCAGGCGGGCCATAGGGCAGGTCAAAGTGGACAACCTGAGCGCGCGCGTGCACGCCCCTGTCCGTCCGGCCCGAGCCTTCGACCGGGATCTCCACGCCAAGCATGCGGCGCAGCTCGTCTTCCAGCACGCCTTGCACCGTGCGAAGCCCTTCTTGACGGGCAAAGCCGTGGAAGCCCGACCCGTCATAGCCCAACACGAGTCGTATGCGGCGCCCACGGCTCACACGCCCCACCCTCACACGAGTTCGATCACGACCATCGGCGCAGCGTCACCGCGGCGCGGGCCCACCTTCACGATGCGCGTGTACCCGCCGTTGCGGTCCTTGTAACGCAGCGCGATGTCTCCAAACAGCTTCTGAATGGCGTCCGGTCCCTCGCCGAGCGGCGACAGCTTTTCACGCCGCACGTAGCGGGCCACCAAGCGGCGCGAATGCAGGTCCCCGCGCTTCGCCAGCGTGATCATTTTCTCCGCGATGGAGCGCAGTTCCTTGGCCTTGGCTTCGGTGGTCTGAATGCGCTCGTAGAGGAACAGATCCGTCACAAGGCTGCGAAACAGCGCCTTGCGGCTCGAAGAGGTCCGATTCAACTTGCGATATGCCATGCGTCTCCCTCCCTTGCTGCGAATCGCTCAGTCGTCCTTGCGCAAGCTAAGCCCAAGGGCATGCAACTTCTCGACCACTTCCTCGAGCGATTTCCGGCCGAGGTTGCGGACCTTCATCATCTCTTCTTCCGACTTCGCGCAGAGCTCCGCCACCGTGTTGATGCCCGCGCGCTTCAGGCAGTTGTACGAGCGCACCGACAGATCTAGCTCCTCAATCGGCATGTCGAGGATCTTGTCGTTGTGCGCGTTCTCCTTTTCGACCATGAGATCCGTGTCCCGCGCCCGATCCGTCAGACCGACAAACAGCATCAAGTGTTCCGTCAGGATCTTTGCTCCGATCGAGACCGCCTCGTCCGGCGCCACGCTTCCGTCCGTCCACACCTCGAGCGTGAGTTTGTCGTAGTCCGTGATCTGACCCACGCGCGTGTTCTCCACAGAGAAGTTCACGCGCGAGATGGGCGAGTACAGCGAGTCGATGGGAATGAGCCCAATCTCCTGCTCCTCCGGCTTGTTGCGGTGTGCCGGCACGTATCCGCGCCCCCGGCCGGCGCGCATCTCCATGTAGATGCGCGCGCCCTCGGTCAGCGTCGCGATGTGCAGGTCAGGATTCATGATGTCGACGTCCGAATCCGCGCGGATGTCGCCAGCCGTCACCACTCCCGGGCCCACGGCGTCGATGATCAGCGTCTTCTCTTCGTCGGAATGAATTTTCAACGAGAGCCGTTTGAGATTGAGAATGATCTCGGTGACATCCTCGACGACTCCAGGAATCGTGGAGAACTCGTGCAGCACGCCCTCAATTTTCACCGACCGCACCGCTGCCCCCGGGATAGAAGACAACAGGATGCGGCGCAGTGAGTTGCCGAGCGTCGTCCCGTAGCCGCGCTCCAGCGGTTCGCACACGAACTTCCCGTAGTCGCCGGTTTGCTCCACAATCTCGATCCGCGGCTTCTCTATCTCGATCATTCCTAATCCTCCTTGGGAGTGGTACTCGTCGACGCTCGGAGCTGGCTAGACGATCCAGCGTTCACCCCGCATTAACGAGAGTAGAACTCGACGATCTGCTGCTCCTGCACCGGGGCGTCGATCTCGTCGCGCGCAGGGCGGCGCAAAACCTTCGCCGTCCAGTTTTCGGCGTCGAGCTCGAGCCAAGCCGGGATGGTGCGGCTCGGAATGAGTTCGGCGAGTTCCTTCAGGCGGGCGTTGTCGCGGCTCTTCTCGCGAACCGACACGACGTCGCCCTCCTTCACCAGGAACGAAGGAATGTCTACACGCCGGCCGTTCACCTGAATGTGACCATGGCGCACCAACTGGCGAGCCTCCGCGCGGGACGCCGCAAAGCCAAGCCGGTACACGACATTATCCAGGCGGCTCTCGAGCAGCTGGAGCAACGTCTCACCTGTCACCCCGCGACGGCGAGCGGCTTCCTCGTAATAACGTTCAAATTGGTTCTCCAGCACCCCGTAGTAACGGCGAGCCTTTTGCTTCTCCCGCAGCTGCATGCCGTATTCCGTGGTGCGCTTGCGACCTTGTCCATGTTGTCCCGGTGCGTACGGCCGCTTGTCGACAGCGCACTTCTCGCTGAAGCATCGCTCACCTTTCAGGTAGAGCTTGATGCCCTCGCGGCGGCACAGACGGCACACGGGCCCTGTATACCTTGCCATTCTAGGATGGACACCTCCAATAGTTGTTATACCTGGTCAACCCCTGAATCCCAACGCCTCGTCAGACGCGGCGGCGCTTCGGCGGACGGCACCCATTGTGCGGGATGGGCGTGACGTCTCGAATTCCGGTGATCTCAAGCCCTGCTGCCTGAAGCGAGCGAATCGCAGCCTCACGGCCGGCACCCGGGCCCTTCACCAACACCTCGACAGACTTCATCCCGTGCTCCATGGCGGAACGCGCCGCCGCCTCAGCTGCGAGCTGCGCAGCATACGGCGTACTCTTGCGCGATCCCTTGAAGCCCACCGTGCCGGCAGATGCCCACGAGATCACGTTGCCAGCCGGGTCCGTGATGCTCACGATGGTATTGTTGAACGTCGACTTGATGTGGGCCACGCCCACCTCGATGTTCTTCCGATCGCGGCGGCGCGGGCGAGCACTCGTCGACGAGCCACGGCGCTTGGTGACCTTGTTTGCCAACGATGACACCTCCAGAGATTACTTCTTCTTGCCTGCGACCGTGCGACGCGGACCTTTCCGCGTGCGCGCATTCGTCTTCGTGCGCTGCCCGCGCACTGGCAGCCCGCGGCGGTGACGGATACCCCGATAGCAGCCGATATCAATCAGCCGCTTGATGTTCATCGCCACTTCTCGGCGAAGATCGCCCTCGACCTTGTAGTTGCGCTCGATCTCTTCGCGCAACCGAACCACTTCGTCCTCGGTGAGATCCCGGACACGCTTGTTCGGATCAATGCCCGTGGCCGCGAGGATCTTGTTGGACGTCGTGCGGCCGATGCCGTAGATGTACGTCAGTCCGATCTCGACGCGCTTATCGCGCGGCAAGTCGACGCCGGCAATACGTGCCATGTACAGACTGCACCTCCAATGTGCTTCGTCCGCGCTGGGCTTGTACAGGACCGCGCCTCGCGTGTTCTGCCCAGTCCAGCGACTCCATCAGTGATTTGTATGCAAACACGAAGACAGTCCCTTCACGCTCACCCGCGGGCGCATGTGCGATGCAGCCGCAGGTCGCGTGGAAGGACCAGCCGCGCTGTCTTCGTGGAAGCCCCGAACGAACCCGCCGTGGCGGTTCCTATGGTCAGCCCTGGCGCTGCTTGTGTTTTGGGTTCTCGCAGATCACCATCACGTTGCCCTTGCGGCGAATCACTTTGCATTTCTCGCACATGGGCTTGACGGAAGGACGGACTTTCACTCTTACCCCTCCTCCACTTGCGGTATCATACCGCAACGACTCCGCGAATGCCAGCACTCCATTACTTGTAGCGGTACGTAATCCTGCCACGGGTCAGATCATACGGCGACAACTCAACTGTGACGCGATCGCCGGGGAGGATCTTAATGTAGTGCATCCTGATCTTCCCCGACACGTGCGCCAGCACCTTGTGCCCGTTCTCCAGCTCCACGCGGAACATCGCGTTCGGCAGCGGTTCGATAACCGTGCCTTCGACTTCAATCACATCGTCCTTTGCCATCTCATGTCCCCCCTTGTTCACGTTCTTGTCCGTTTGCCGTTTGCGCCTCCAACAACATTCTCACCGCGTGGCGGAGCTCCGCATTCGTCACGCGGCCGCCTTCCATGAGCTTCTGGGCAATGCCTTCAGCCATCCGATGAATTCTCCGAACATGGGCGACATTCTTCTTCTTGGGCTTCTCGACGCGGCGCACGTCACCGTCGGCAATGCGCACGAATCGGTCGCCCTCGTGGGCGAGGACCACCGCGACGAGACCTGCGTCCCGCCCTTGGATCACCTCGACGTACGAACCGATCGGAGGGAGTTCCCGAGGTGCACCCATCGCGCTCTGCTTCACCTCTTAAACGGGGCCAGGGCCGCGACGACGTCCTCGTGTACCTTCTCGATCGGCTGCTCCCCGTCGATCCGCTTGAGCAGTCCCCGCTCCTCATAGTACGCAATGAGGGGTTCCGTCTGCTTGAACTGCTCAAGGCGAGTCGCGACCGCCTCCTCGGTATCGTCGGGGCGTTGGTACAGCTCGCCGCCGCACACGTCGCAGATCCCCTCTACCTTCGGCGGCTGGAACTTCACGTGGTACGTCGCCCCACAGGACCGACATATGCGGCGCCCCGTCAAGCGTTCCTTGAGCACCGAAGGGTCGACGTGGATGTACAGGACGCAGTCGAGCGGCTTTCCCAGCTCCTGAAGCAGGTCATCGAGTGCCCGCGCCTGCGGAACCGTCCGCGGGAAGCCATCGAGCAGAAACCCTTTCTCCGCGTCCGGCTTCTGCAGCCTGTCGCGCACCACCGCGACAGTGGTCTCATCAGGCACCAAGCGCCCGGCGTCGAGATACGCCTTCACTTGTCGGCCGAGATCGGTCCCTGACGCGATAGCTTGCCGAAACATGTCTCCCGTCGAGACGTGGGGAATGCCGAACTCCGCTTGAATCTTCGCGGCCTGCGTTCCCTTTCCGGCGCCCGGCAATCCAATCAAAATGACCTGCACGGACATCCCCCTCCTTGCACGAACGACGTGCGCATGCACTGTCACTCGCGGATGAATCCCCGGTACTGGCGCTGGAGCAGTTGGCCTTCCATCTGCTGCATCGTCTGCAGCGCAACGCCGACAAGAATAATGAGCGACGTGCCTTGAATGTTGTAGTCGGTGAGGTTCATGGCGCCCAGAAGAATGAACGGCAATACGGAAATCACGCCCAGGAACACGGAACCGAACACGGTGACCCGGTTGATCACCTTCACGATGTACATCTCGGTCTCATGGCCTGGCCGCACGCCAGGAATGAAGCCCGCATGCTTCTGCAGTTGCTCCGCCAGCTGTTGCGGGTTGATCTGAACGTGCGTGTAGAAGAACGTGAACAAGATGATGAGAATCACTTCCGCGCCCATGAACCACCCGGTCTGCGGGCTCAGATAGCGCAGAATGAACTCGGCCCAGTGATGCGATTGAAAGTACGACGCGATCGTATACGGCAGAAACAGAAGCGAAATGGCGAAAATCACCGGGATCACGCCAGCCGCGAGCAACTTGATGGGGATGTACGACTGCTGGCCCGAATACACCGTCCGCCCCACCACGCGCTTCGCGTACTGCACCGGAATCTTTCGTTCCGCCTGCTGGACAAATACGATCAGCGCGAAGATGACGACGATCCCCGCGATGAGGATCAGCGTCTTCAAGATCCCGAGAAAGAGGTGGCCAGACTGATTCATGAACCAGTTGGCGTAAACCTCTTGCCCGAGAGTCGAGAAGCGAGACAGGATGCTCGTGAAAATGAGAAGCGAGATGCCGTTGCCGACGCCCTTCTCCGTGATCATCTCGCCGAACCACATGAGAAGCGTGTCACCGGCCGTCAGCGTGACGACAATCACGACGTACGACCACCAGTTGTTGGCCCCCGGCAGCAAAAGCCCTGATCGCGCAAACATATACGTGAAGCCCGCGGCCTGCAGCAGACCGAGAGCCACGGTCAGATAGCGGGTGACCTGGGTCAGCTTCTGCCGCCCTGACTCGCCCTCTTTCTGCCACTCCTCAAACCGCGGGATCACGCCCGACTGCAACAACTGGACGATGATCGACGCGGTGATGTACGGCGTGACACTCATCGCGAAGATCGAAAAGCGATAGAATGCGCCGCCGGAAAACATGTTCAACAAGCTGAACAGCGCGTTGTTTCCGGCTCCCGCATTCAAGGCGCTCACGTTCATGCCGGGCACCGGAATGTAGGTCCCAATCCGGTACACGGCAAGAACCATCAGCGTGAACAGGATCCGTTTGCGCAGGTGCTTCAGACGCCATAGGTTGGCGATGGCCTGCCACACGTCAGATCACCTCGACGGTGCCACCCGCGGCCTCAATCTTCGCCTGCGCCGAGGATGAGAACGCGTGGGCTTTCACCGTCAGGCTCACCTGCAACTCGCCCTTGCCGAGAATCTTGAGACCGTCTAGCGGTTCGCGAATGATCCGGCGCTCGAGCAACAGCTCCGGCGTCACCACCGTCCCGGCGGGGAAGACGTTCAGGCGATCCACGTTGACCGTCGCATACACCTTCTTGAAGCGGGCATTGGTGAACCCGCGCTTCGGCAGGCGCCGGAACAGCGGCGTCTGACCACCTTCGAATCCCGGGCGAACGCCACCGCCGGATCGCGCCCACTGGCCCTTCGTGCCGCGCGTGGACGTCTTCCCGTGCCCGGAGCTCGTGCCGCGGCCCACGCGCTTTTTGCGGTGCTTGGAACCTTCAGCGGGCTTCAGCTCATGCAGTTTCATCCGTCACACCCCCCTCTTACTCGTCGACCTCAGTCACTTCAACCAAATGACGAATGCGGTTCACCATGCCGCGAATGACCGGCGTGTCCTCCCGCACGACTGTCTGGTACAACTTGCGGAACCCAAGTGCCGCGGCCGTCTTGCGCTGCACGGGTTGGCGTCCGTTGGGGCTGTGAACGAGCCGAATTGCAAGCTTCTTCGCCACCGTGTACGCCTCCTCTTTACAGAATCTCTTCAAGCGACTTTCCGCGAAGCCGCGCGACTTCCTCCGGCCGCTTCAGCTGCTTCAGCGCGTCGATGGTCGCATGCACCATGTTGATGGGGTTGTTCGACCCAAGCGACTTGGTGACGATATCCTTGATACCAGCCAACTCGAGGACGGCGCGCACCGGTCCACCTGCGATCACGCCGCTGCCCGGGGGGGCCGGCTTGATGAGGACCTTCCCTGCGCCAAAGTGGCCGAGCGCCTCGTGCGGAATGGTGGTCTTCCGGATGGGCACCTCGATGAGATGCTTTTTCGCATCCTCAATGCCCTTGCGAATGGCATCCGGAACCTCTTGCGCCTTGCCGAGGCCCGCGCCCACATGCCCTTGGCCGTCGCCCACCACCACGAGTGCCGAGAACGAAAAGCGCCGTCCGCCTTTGACGACCTTGGCCACGCGGTTCACATGGACAACCCGCTCCGTCAGCTCCAATTGATTCGGGTCAATGCGCACGTGTACACCTTCCTCCCTCTTGTTTAGAAGTCAAGCCCCGCTTCACGTGCAGCGTCTGCAAGCGCCCGCACGCGCCCGTGGTACAGGTATCCGCCGCGGTCGAACACGACCTTCTTGTAGCCTTTCGCAAGCGCGCGCTCCGCGATCATGCGTCCGACCTTGCGCGCACCTTCCACGTTGCCGCCGTTGCCCTCGAAGCCCTTCTCCAGGCTCGATGCAGCCGCGATGGTGTGCCCAACGGTGTCGTCGATCAGCTGCGCGTAAATGTGCTTATTCGACCGGAACACGTTCAGCCGCGGCCGTTCGGGCGTTCCGAACACCTTGGCCCGAACCCGCACGTGACGCCGCTTGCGCGTTTCGTTGCGGTTTGGCTTCGTAATCACGCTGTTCACTCCTTTGCTCACGCGGCGCAGCCGCCGGCATCACTTCTTACCGGTCTTACCGACCTTGCGCCGCACGTTTTCCCCTTCGTAACGAATGCCTTTGCCCTTGTATGGCTCGGGCGGCCGGATGGACCTGACTTTTGCCGCGTAAATGCCGACGAGCTCCTTGTCGATGCCCCGGACGACGATCTTGTTCTGCGCCGGCACCTCCACCTCGATGCCCTCCACCTGCGGGAGGTCCACCGGGTGAGAAAACCCAACGGACAGCGTCACCTTGTTGCCCTGCTTCGCCGCGCGATACCCGACGCCCACCAGCTCCAGGCTCTTCGTGTACCCGTTCGTCACGCCTTCCACCATATTGGCGATCACGCTGCGCGTCGTGCCGTGCAGTGCGCGATGCAGCTTCTCATCGGACGGGCGCTCCACGATGACCTGATTGTCCTGCACGATGACCCTCATCTCTGGGTGCACGCGGCGCGTGAGCTGGCCCTTGGGCCCTTTCACCGTCACTTCCGTGCCGTTGACCGACACTTCGACCCCTGCCGGGATCGGAATGGGCTTGCGACCAATACGAGACATTTCCTGCACCTCCCGTCGTCCCGACTTACCACACGTAACAGATGACCTCGCCGCCGATGCCAAGCTTGCGCGCTTCGCGGTCCGTCATGATCCCCTTCGACGTCGAGATAATCGCGATTCCAAGTCCGCCCAGAACGCGCGGCAGGTCCTCATGACCCACGTACACGCGGCGACCCGGCTTCGAAATTCGCTTCAGACCGGTGATCACGCGCTCATTGTTCTTTCCGTACTTCAGGAACAGCCGGATGGTGCCTTGCGGGCCGTCCTGGATGTACTCGGCGTCCCGGATGTAGCCCTCGTTTTTCAAGATCTCCGCGATCGCACGCTTCACCTTCGAAGCCGGAACCTCTACCTTCTCGTGGCGAACGAGGTTCGCGTTGCGAATACGCGTGAGCATATCTGCAATCGGATCCGTCATCATGCGAGCTCGCCTCCTTCCACTTCCCGATTACCAACTGGCCTTCTTGACGCCAGGCAACTGTCCCTTGTATGCCAGCTCGCGGAAGCAGATGCGGCACACGCCAAACTTGCGATACACCGAGTGCGGCCGACCGCAGATGCGGCACCGGGTGTACGCGCGGGTGCTGAACTTCGGCTTCCGCTGCGCCTTGATAATCATCGACTTCTTGGCCACCGTAGGACCTCCCTCTTCATTACTGGCGAAACGGCATTCCCAGTTCGGTCAAAAGCGCGCGCGCTTCTTCGTCCGTCTTCGCAGTCGTGACCATCACGACTTCCAGACCGCGGACCTTATCGATCTTGTCGTAGTCGATTTCCGGGAAGATCAACTGCTCGCGCAGGCCTAGCGTGTAGTTCCCTCGGCCGTCGAACGAACGCGGCGACACGCCGCGGAAGTCGCGAACGCGCGGAAGCGCGAGATTCATCAGCTTATCCAGGAAGTGATACATCCGCTCCCCACGCAGCGTGACCTTCACGCCGATGGGCATGCCCTGACGCAGGCGGAAACCTGCAATCGACTTCTTCGCCCGCGTGACGACCGGCTGCTGTCCCGAGATGGCGCGCAGGTCTTCCACCGCCGCGTCGATCACCTTCGGGTTTTGCGTCGCCTCGCCGAGCCCCATGTTGATCACAATCTTCTCAAGCCGCGGAACCTGCAGCGGATTTTTGTAGTTGAACTGCTTCATCAGTGCCGGAACCACTTGGGTCCGGTATTTCTCCAACAAACGAGCCAACGCTGTTCCCTCCTTTCACCTGGCTACTCAGTCAAGGATTTCGCCAGACTTTTTCGCGTACCGGACCTTACGCCCGTCCTCGAGGAATTTATATCCCACGCGCGTGGGCTCGCCCGTCTTCGGATCCACAATCATCACGTTCGACACGTGAATGGGGGCCTCTTTCTCCACAATCCCACCCTCGGGATGCTGTGGATTCGGCTTCGTGTGGCGCTTCACGATGTTCACGCCTTCGACGACCACACGGCCCTCCTTCGGATACACCTTCAGGATTCGCCCCTGCTTCGACTTGTCCTTGCCTGCGATCACGACCACTTTATCGCCGGTCTTCACACGCAGCTTTGGCACGGTCACACCCCCTCCTTCCGGCCTTCCGGTCACAGCACCTCGGGTGCCAACGAGATGATCTTCATGAAGTCGCGATCGCGCAACTCGCGCGCGACCGGACCAAAGATACGCGTCCCGCGCGGGCTCTTGTCATCGCGGATGATCACAGCAGCGTTCTCGTCAAACCGGATATACGAGCCGTCGCTCCGGCGAATCCCACGCTTACTCCGCACGATGACCGCCTTCACGACGTCGCCCTTCTTGACAACGCCCCCGGGTGTTGCACTCTTGACGGACGCCACGATCACGTCGCCGATGTTCGCGTATTTGCGATTGGAACCGCCGAGCACGCGGAAGCACATGATCTCCTTTGCGCCCGAGTTGTCAGCAACCACAAGCCGCGTTTGCGGTTGAATCATCGCCATATCCTCCCTTCAGCAGGCGCCTCGATCAGACAATCTCCGCGCGTTCCACAATCTCGACCAAGCGCCAACGCTTCTCCTTGCTGAGCGGCCGCGTCTCCATAATCCGAACGACGTCGCCGATCTTCGCCTCGTTGTTCTCGTCGTGCGCCTTAAACTTCTTCGTACGCCGAACCGTTTTGCCGTAGAGCGGGTGCATCACGCGCTCTTCGACGGCTACCACGATGGTCTTGTCCATCTTGTCGCTTACAACCTTGCCGACGCGCACCTTGCGCTGTTTGCGCTCATTCTCCGCCATCACAAAGAACCTCCCTTCTCAGCCGATGCCCAACTCGCGTTGGCGCAGGATCGTCTTTGCGCGCGCGATATCCTTGCGAACCTGCCGAATGCGCATGGGGTTCTCCAATTGACCCGTAGCGAGTTGGAAGCGGAGGTTAAACAACTCGTCCTTCAGCCCGTCGATGCGGGCCTTCAGCTCCTCGTCACTCAGACTCCGAAGCTCAGTTGCTTTCATTCGCGTCACCACCCACTTCTTCACGAGTCACGAACTTGCACTTGATCGGCAGCTTGTGCGCGGCAAGGCGCATTGCTTCGCGCGCCACTTCTTCACTCACCCCGGCCACTTCGAACAACACGCGGCCCGGCTTCACAACAGCAACCCACATCTCCGGCGACCCCTTACCGCTACCCATACGGGTCTCAGCCGGCTTTTTCGTCACGGGCTTGGACGGAAAGATCTTGATCCACACCTTGCCACCGCGGCGCATGTAGCGCGTCATCGCGATACGGGCGGCCTCGATCTGCCGGTTCGTCACCCAGGCGGGCTCGAGCGCTACCAGCCCATAATCGCCAAACGCGACTGTCCGTCCGCCCTTCGCGCGTCCCTTCAGGCGACCGCGATGCTCCTTGCGGTACTTCACGCGCTTTGGCATCAACATGGTCCATCAACCTCCTTGAACCGCTTCAGAAGCCGCCTCCGCCTGGGCGTTCTTCCGCTTCGGCAACACTTCTCCCCGGTAAATCCAGACTTTCACGCCGATGCGGCCGTACGTGGTATGCGCCTCCGCCAGCGCGTAGTCGATGTCCGCCCGCAGGGTCTGCAGAGGAACCGTCCCCTCCACGTAGCCTTCCGTGCGAGCAATCTCAGCGCCACCCAACCGGCCAGAAACCTGGACGCGGACGCCCTTCGCACCTGCGCGCATCGACCGCTGGATCGCCTGCTTCATCGCACGGCGAAACGCCACACGACGCTCAAGCTGCTGCGCAATGCTCTCCGCCACCAGTTTCGCGCACAGATCCGGCTGCTTGATCTCCGAAATCGAGATGTGGACGCGCTTGCCGGTCAGCTTGTTCAATTCGTTGCGCAGCGCGTCGACCTCCTGACCGCCCTTGCCAATGACCATACCGGGCTTCGCTGTGTGAATCGTCACGTTGATCCGATTCGCCGCGCGCTCAATCTCGACCGAACCAATCGCCGCATCTTTGAGGCGCTGCATGACATAGTTCCGGATCTTCAGGTCCTCGTGGAGGAGCTCCTGATAATCCTTCTTATTGGCGTACCATTTCGCTTCCCAGTCCCGGATGATCCCAATCCGAAGGCCGATTGGGTTGACTTTTTGCCCCATGCAGGCAATCCCTCCTTACCGTTCCGCCAGGACGACGGTGATATGGCTCGTGCGCTTAAAGATGCTAAAGGCACGGCCCTGAGCGCGGGGATGCCAGCGCTTCAGCGTCGGCCCCTCGTCGACGTAGATCTCCTTGATGTAGAGCTTATCGACGTCCATATTGTGATTGTTTTCCGCGTTGGCCATCGCGGATCGAAGCACCTTTTCCACCAGCGGGGACGCTGCTCGCGGCGTGAACTTGAGGATGGCGAGCGCCTCTTGCACGTTCTTCCCGCGCACCAGATCGACGACAAGGCGAGCCTTCCGCGGAGCGATGCGAAGATAGCGCGCAACCGCCCGAGCCGTCCGCGTTTCCGACTGCGTCGATGCCATGACACGACCTCCTTCGTTTGGGGCTGGGCTCTACCAGCCGCCCCAGTATGCTCCTATCACGTCAGCGCGAGCGCGACGACTTCTCATCCCCGGCGTGTCCGCGGAATGTGCGCGTCGGGACGAATTCGCCGAGCTTGTGTCCGACCATATCCTCGGTGACGTACACTGGCACATGCTTCCGACCGTCATGCACTGCAAACGTGTGCCCCACGAATTGCGGGAAGATGGTCGAGCGGCGCGACCACGTCTTGATGACCTTCTTCTCGCCCGAGGCGTTCAGCGCCTCGACCTTCTTCATGAGATGGGCGTCACAGAACGGACCCTTCTTCAGAGAACGACCCACTGCGAACGACCTCCCTTCCAAGTCAACGTGACTTTCGAATTACTTCGTGCGGCGACGCACGATGTACTTATCCGTCGGATGGTTCTTCTTGCGCGTCTTCTTGCCCAGCGTCGGCTTACCCCAAGGTGACATCGGCGACTTGCGGCCAATCGGCGCCTTGCCTTCGCCACCGCCGTGCGGGTGATCCACCGGGTTCATCGCAGAACCGCGAACCGTCGGCCTGCGCCCCAGCCAGCGGCTGCGACCAGCCTTGCCGAGTGTGATGTTTTCGTGGTCCAAGTTCCCCACCTGGCCGATGGTCGCACGGCACGAAAGATGAATCTTCCGCACCTCGCCCGACGCGAGCCGGACCTGCGCGTAGTCGCCCTCCTTCGCCATCAGCTGGGCGCTCGCACCTGCCGCACGCGCCAGTTGCCCGCCGTGTCCCGGGTGGAGCTCAATGTTGTGGATGATGGTACCCACCGGGATGGACCGAAGCGGCAGCGCGTTGCCGACGCGGATATCGACGTTTTCTCCGCTGACCACCACGTCGCCAACCTTGAGGCCGTGCGGCGCGATGATATAGCGCTTCTCGCCATCCAGGTAGTGAAGCAGAGCGATGCGTGCAGACCGGTTCGGATCGTATTCGATGGTAGCGACCTTTGCCGGCACGCCGTCCTTGTTGCGCTTGAAGTCAATGATGCGGTACATCCGCTTGTGACCGCCCCCGCGATGGCGCACGGTAATGCGGCCCTGGTTATTCCGCCCCGCCTTCTTCTTCAGCGGGACGAGCAGCGACTTCTCCGGCTTATCCGTCGTGATCTCTTCGAACGTCGAGACCGACATGAAGCGGCGGCCAGGAGAAGTCGGGCGATACTTTTTGATCCCCATCGAGACGACCTCCTTGTCAGTGGACTGCGATCACGACTCGCCGAAGAAGTCGATCGTCTTCGAGCCGGGCTTCAGCTTCACGATAGCCTTCTTCCAGTCCGGCGTACGGCCGACGAATTTCCCGACCCGCTTCTTCTTGCCGCGCACGTTCATCGTGTGGACGGATTCCACCTGAACGTCGAACAACTTCTCAATCGCCTTACGGATCTCGACCTTGTTCGCGCGGCGATCGACCTCAAACACATACTTGTTTTCTTCCATCAATTCCGTCGAGCGCTCCGTGATAATCGGGCGCTTGATCAAATCGCGCGGATCCATCAGGCGAACACCTCCTCCACCTTCTGAACGGCGTCCTTGGTCAGCACGAGATGGTCGTGACGGAGGAGTTCATACACGTTGAGACCCGCGGCCTCCATGTACTTCACGTTGGGAATGTTGCGCGCCGATAGATAGACCGGCTGCTTCTTCTCGCCGTCGACGATGAGCGCCTTCTCCACGTTCAGGTTGCGCAGGACGCCCACCATGTCCTTCGTCTTCGGCCGTTCAAACTCCAAGCCTTCCACCACGACAATCTTGCCCTCTTGCACCTTGGAAGACAGAGCGCTATACAGCGCAGCGCGCCGCACCTTCTTAGGGACCTTAAAGGCATACGAACGCGGCACCGGACCGTGCACGACACCGCCACCCCGCCACTGCGGAGCGCGAATGCTGCCCTGCCGCGCCCGACCTGTCCCCTTTTGGCGCCAAGGCTTGCGCCCGCCACCGGAGACTTCCGCGCGCGTCTTTGTCTTGTGCGTCCCGCGGCGCCGAGCGGCGAGATACTGCAGGACCACGATATGCATCAAATCCGGCCGGATCGGCGCGCCGAAGATCTTCTCGTTCAGCTCAATCTCGCCCACCTGCTGGCCGGCCGTGTTCAATACAGCCACTGTCGGCATGTCGTCTTCCTCCCTTCGGTCAGGCTTTACTTCTTGACGGGTTGCTTCACAGCAGACCGAATCGTCACGAACGAATTCCGGGGCCCAGGAACAGAACCCTTGATCAGAATCACGTTCTTCTCTGCATCAACCTTCACAACCTCGAGATTTTGCACGGTCACGCGCTCGCCGCCCATACGACCCGCCATGGTCTGACCCTTGAACGTGCGGTTCGGCGCGATGGAGCCGAGAGAACCCACGCCGCGATGGTACTTCGAGCCGTGCGCCATCGGTCCGCGATGCTGGTTGTGGCGCTTAATGGGGCCTGCAAAGCCTTTACCTTTCGATACACCCGTCACATCGACGATATCGCCAGGCGCGAAAATGTCCGCCTTCAC
Organism: Alicyclobacillus sp. CIJ1; assembly: GCF_057538885.1. Classification (NCBI taxonomy): domain Bacteria; kingdom Bacillati; phylum Bacillota; class Bacilli; order Caryophanales; family Alicyclobacillaceae; genus Alicyclobacillus; species Alicyclobacillus sp. CIJ1. Next base: position 169,561 of record NZ_BAAJPH010000117.1, read on the forward strand.
CTGTTGGCCGACCTCGTACTCCTCCACGTTCACGCCCCGGATTTCGCGGATGTACCGCTTGGGAGCCGTGCCAGCCTTCGCAGCGTGACCCACTTCCGGCTTCGTCGCCCGGCTCGCTTTCTTATCCGCAAAGCCCAACTGAATCGCCTCATAGCCGTCCTTGTCCAGGACGCGCTTCTGAAGCACGACGCACGGGCCCGCCTCGATCACCGTCACCGGCACGACGTCTCCGTCCTCAGTGAAGACCTGCGTCATGCCGAGTTTGCGCCCGAGAATCCCTTTCAAAGCGTGCACCTCCTCGTCACACGTTACAACGCATCCACGCGTTTCACCCTATGATCAAAGCTTGATCTCGATGTCCACACCCGAAGGCAGATCGAGGCGCATGAGCGCATCCACCGTCTGCGGCGTCGGATTGTGAATGTCGATCAACCGCTTGTGCGTGCGAATCTCAAACTGCTCTCGCGAGTCCTTGTACTTGTGAGGAGCGCGAAGAATCGTATACAGCTCGCGATCCGTCGGAAGCGGAACAGGCCCGGACACCTTCGCACCCGAACGTTTCGCCGTTTCGACGATGCGCTCCGCCGACTGATCCAACACCGTGTGATCATAAGCCTTTAAGCGGATTCGGATCTTTTGCTTCGCCATATGTTTTCCCTCCTTTGTCGCCCAATTCGTTGGACATACTCAGCGGAAATTCCCCCAGCGGTATCCCATATGGCGCTGGACACATGGGCAACCTTCCGCCTCATCGCCTTCAGAGACCAACGCTCGATATTATACTAGAGGCCCTGTGCCCTGACAAGAGTTGTGACCCATGCGAAAGGCTCCAACGAGCGCACATGGGCGCTCTTCCACAAGCGAGAAGGCGGCCTACTGACCGCCTTCTCGCGCGCTCACCCTGATGGAATTGCTGCACCTGAACGTTATTGGAGGATCTTGGTCACGACACCAGCACCAACGGTGCGCCCGCCTTCGCGGATCGAGAAGCGGGTACCCTCCTCGACAGCGATGGGAGCAATGAGCTCCACCGTCATGGAGACGTTGTCACCAGGCATCACCATCTCGGTGCCTTCCGGCAGCTGAACCACGCCCGTGACGTCCGTGGTGCGGAAATAGAACTGCGGCCGGTAGCCGTTGAAGAACGGAGTGTGACGGCCACCTTCCTCCTTCGTCAGGACGTACACCTCAGCCTCGAACTTCGTGTGGGGATTGATGCTGCCCGGCTTGCACAGCACCTGACCGCGCTCGACGTCCTTGCGCTCCACGCCGCGGAGCAGCGCACCGATGTTGTCACCCGCCTGCGCCTCATCGAGCAGCTTGCGGAACATCTCGATACCCGTTGCAACCGTCTTGCGGCGCTCCTCGCGCAGACCGACGATCTCGACCTCATCGCCGACCTTCAGGGTGCCGCGCTCGACGCGCCCGGTTGCCACCGTACCGCGACCCGTAATGGTGAACACGTCCTCAATGGGCATCAAGAACGGCTTCGACGTGTCGCGCTCCGGCGTCGGGATGTACTCGTCCACCGCATTCATCAGCTCTTCGATCTTCGCCACCCACTGCGGGTCGCCCTCGAGAGCCTTCAGCGCAGAGCCGCGGATGACCGGGACTTCGTCGCCGGGGAACTCATACTCGTTGAGAAGCTCGCGAACCTCCATCTCGACGAGATCGAGCAGCTCTTCGTCGTCCACCATGTCGCACTTGTTCAGGAAGACGACGATGTACGGAACACCGACCTGACGGGACAGGAGGATGTGCTCGCGGGTCTGCGGCATCGGGCCGTCCGCGGCCGAGACCACGAGGATGGCGCCGTCCATCTGCGCAGCACCCGTGATCATGTTTTTCACGTAGTCCGCGTGACCAGGGCAGTCGACGTGCGCATAGTGACGCTTGTCCGTCTCGTACTCGACGTGCGCCGTGTTAATGGTGATTCCGCGCTCGCGCTCCTCGGGAGCCTTATCGATGTCCTCGTAGCGCTGCGCCTTCGCCTTACCCTTCGCGGCCAACACCGTCGTGATGGCAGCGGTCAACGTCGTCTTACCGTGGTCGACGTGGCCGATGGTCCCAATGTTGACGTGGGGTTTCGTGCGCTCAAATTTTTCCTTAGCCACCAGAACTCACTCCTTATTCACCTTTGTTCTTCTTAATAATCCCCTCTGCGACGTTCCGCGGAACCTCGTCGTAGTAGGCGAGTTCCATCGAATACGTGCCGCGCCCTTGCGTGCGCGATCGCAGGGAGGTCGAATAACCAAACATCTCAGCCAGAGGCACGTATGCCTTGATGACGCTGGCGTTGCCGCGCGTCTCCATGCCTTCCACGCGGCCGCGGCGGGCGTTGATGTCTCCGAGGATGTCGCCCATGTACTCCTCAGGCACCGTCACCTCGACGCGCATGACAGGCTCAAGCAGGATGGGGTCCGCCTTCTCGGCGCCAGCCTTAAGGGCCATGGAGCCAGCGATTTTGAACGCCATCTCGCTCGAGTCGACCTCGTGGTACGAACCATCGTACAGCGTGGCCTTGATATCCACGAGCGGGTAGCCCGCCAGCACACCGTTGCGCATGGCTTCCTGGATACCTTCTTCGACAGCGGGGATGTATTCCTTCGGCACCACACCGCCGACGATCTTGTTCTCGAACACGAAGCCCTGCCCGCGCTCGAGCGGCTCCAAGATGAGCTTGACGTGGCCGTACTGACCGCGTCCGCCCGACTGCCGGACGAAACGCCCCTCTTGATCCACGCGCTTCGTAATCGTTTCGCGGTATGCCACCTGGGGCTTGCCCACATTGCATTCGACCTTGAATTCGCGCTGCATGCGGTCGACGATGATCTCCAGGTGCAGCTCGCCCATCCCCTGGATGATGGTCTGCCCCGTCTCCTGATCCGTGTAGGTCCGGAATGTCGGGTCTTCCTCCGCCAGCTTCTGAAGCGCGATGGCCATCTTGTCCTGGTCCGCCTTCGTCTTCGGCTCGATAGACACCGAGATGACCGGATCCGGGAAGTCCATCGACTCCAGAATCACCACGTTCTTCTCATCGCAGAGCGTGTCGCCGGTGGTCGTATCCTTGAGACCCACGGCAGCCGCGATGTCACCCGCGTAGACCTCATCGATCTCCTCACGGTGATTCGCGTGCATCTGCAAAATACGCCCAATGCGCTCCCGCTTGCCCTTCGTCGAATTCAGGACGTACGAACCCGACTGCAGCGTCCCGGAGTACACTCGGAAGAAAGCGAGCTTCCCGACGAACGGATCGCTCATGATCTTGAACGCGAGTGCCGCAAACGGCTCGTCGTCGGACGAGTGGCGCTCCACTTCTTGGCCGTCGGGCGTGAACCCCTTGATGGCCGGGATGTCGTTTGGCGCCGGGAGATACTCCACGACCGCATCCAACATGGGCTGAACGCCTTTATTGCGGTACGACGAACCGCACAAGACCGGGAACAGAAGCCCTTTACACGTACCCTCGCGCAGCCCGGCCTTGATCTCTTCGACCGTCAACTCCTCGCCCTCGAGGTACTTCATCATGAGTTCCTCGTTGACTTCGGCGACGGCCTCAATCATCTCGGCGCGCTTCTCTTCAGCAAGCGCCTGCAACTCAGGCGGAATGTCCGTGTTCTCGGCGCGTGTGCCGAGATCGTCCGTATAGATGATGGCCTTCATCTCGATGAGATCGACCATCCCCTTGAAGGTATCCTCCGCGCCGATGGGCAGCTGAATCGGGACCGCCTTGGCACCGAGGCGCTTCTTCATCTGCTCCACGCACCCAAGGAAGTCAGCGCCCACGATGTCCATCTTGTTGACGTAGGCGATACGAGGAACGTGGTACTTGTCAGCCTGCCGCCACACCGTCTCGGACTGGGGCTCGACGCCCATTTTGGCGTCGAAGACCGCTACCGCGCCGTCGAGCACGCGCAGCGAACGCTCCACTTCGACTGTAAAGTCCACGTGGCCTGGCGTGTCGATGATGTTAATGCGGTGCCCCTTCCATTGACAGGTCGTAGCGGCGGACGTGATGGTGATTCCGCGCTCCTGCTCCTGGACCATCCAGTCCATCGTCGCGGCACCTTCGTGCACTTCGCCGATCTTGTGGACGCGGCCCGTGTAAAACAGGATACGCTCGGTCGTGGTCGTCTTACCGGCATCGATGTGAGCGATAATGCCGATATTCCGCGTCTTCTCGAGCGGGAATGCGCGTGCCATCGCGCCGCCTCCCTTCTAACCGTCAGATTACCAGCGATAATGCGCAAACGCCTTGTTGGCTTCCGCCATGCGGTGCGTGTCCTCGCGCTTGCGAACCGCGCCGCCCGTGTTGTTCGCAGCATCCATCAGCTCTGCGGCCAAACGGTATTCCATGCCTTTCTCGTTCCGCAGACGGGCGTACTGGACCAGCCAGCGAAGACCCAGCGAAACGCGGCGCTCCGGCCGAACCTCCACAGGCACCTGATAGTTCGAACCGCCCACGCGGCGAGCCTTGACCTCCAGCACCGGCATCACATTTCGCAGCGCCGCCTCAAAGACCTCCATCGGATCCTTGCCGGTGCGCTCACGAATGATATCAAACGCCTTGTACACAATGCGCTCAGCGATGCCCTTCTTCCCGTCGACCATCACCTTGTTAATCAGGCGAGCCACCAACTTGTTGTTGTACACGGGATCCGGCAACACGTCACGCTTTGGGACGGGCCCCTTTCTCGGCACACTGCCCCCTCCTTTCCAAGGACATCATCAACGTCTCCATGCACATCATCAACATCGAAGCGATGTTCGAGAATCCTCAAGCAGCCGTGAGACCTTTACTTCTTCGGCCGCTTCGCCCCGTACTTGGAGCGACCCTGCATGCGATCCTTCACGCCAGCCGCGTCCAACGCACCGCGGACGATGTGGTAGCGCACACCAGGCAGGTCCTTGACACGCCCGCCGCGGACCAGCACGACGGAGTGCTCCTGCAAATTGTGCCCGATACCGGGGATGTACGCCGTGACCTCAATGGTGTTGGTCAGGCGGACACGCGCATACTTCCGCAACGCCGAGTTTGGCTTCTTCGGCGTCATGGTGCCCACACGCGTGCACACGCCGCGCTTCTGCGGAGACGGCAGGTTCGTCAGCTTCTTGGTCTGGCTGTTGTAGCCGAATTGCAGCGCAGGCGCCTTGGACTTCTTCACGACGGCCTTCCGGCCTTTGCGCACCAATTGGTTAATGGTCGGCACCCGTGCACCTCCTCTCAAGTGTTCCAATCCTCGCGGTTGACCCTCTCGCAAGACCACAGACCCTGGTGGTTCATCGGTCCGCAAACAAAAACACGCCACAGCGAAGCCCCGCTACTCTGCCAGGATGCAGGCGGACGCCGCGCCGACCTCAATGCCGCAAGCCTTCCCGAGTTGCCTCATGGTGTCGACCCATTCAATCGGAACCCCGAGCTTCGACGCCAACTGCACCACAGGTTCCGTCACTCTCGGCTCGGCATCCTTCGCGACATACACGCACACCACGCGACCAGACGGTTGCCTCAGCGCCTTGAGCGTCTGGTTGGTGCCGACGGTCTTCTTCTTCGCTTGGCGTATGTCGTCAAGGGACACCGCACGATCCTCCTCAATGGAAAACATCGTGCTGACGCACACTAGGGAATTCTATCATCGCGATTTCCGGGCTGTCAACCAAACGCCGGTCGACAGCCCGAATTTCCCAGCGACTGGGCCCTCGTCATTCGGCGCTCGAGACAGCCTCGGTTTCGGCGCCCTCTTCGCCCGTCGCAGCCGCTTCTGCGTCGCCCGGACGGACCACCTCGGGCTCGACATTGCGATATCTCACCATGCCCGTGCCCGCCGGGATCAGCTTGCCGATGATCACATTCTCCTTCAGGCCGAGCAGGCGATCGACCTTGCCCTTAATGGCCGCCTCGGTGAGCACGCGCGTCGTCTCCTGGAAGGACGCGGCCGAGAGGAACGAGTCCGTCTCAAGCGACGCCTTGGTAATGCCGAGCAACGCCGGACGCGCCACGGCAGGCTCTTTGCCGGACAGCAGCGCCTCCCGGTTGGCCGCCTCGTACTCGAACAAATCCACGTACGTCCCCGGCAACAGGTCCGTATCGCCTGCGTCGAGAATGCGAACCTTGCGCAGCATCTGCCGGATCATGACCTCGATGTGCTTGTCGTTGATGTCCACGCCCTGCAGCCGGTAGACGCGCTGCACCTCGCGCAGCAGATAGTTCTGCACGCCCTGCAGGCCCTTCACGCGAAGCATTTCCTTCGGGTCCACCGAGCCCTCCGTGAGCTCTTCGCCAGCCTCCAACTGCTGGCCGACACTGACCCGAATGCGCGATCCGTATGGAATCTGGTACGTCTTCGTCTCGCTCTCGCCAGTGAGCTCAATTTCGCGCTTGTCCTTGCCCTCACGGATGTCGGTGATCACGCCGTCGAACTCCGCGATCACGGCCTGGCCCTTGGGGTTGCGGGCCTCGAAGAGCTCCTGTACGCGCGGCAGACCTTGCGTGATATCGTCACCCGCCACGCCGCCCGTGTGGAACGTGCGCATGGTGAGCTGCGTACCCGGCTCGCCGATGGACTGCGCCGCGATGATGCCGACCGCTTCGCCCACCTCGACCATGTCCCCCGTCGCCAAGTTGCGGCCGTAGCAGAGCTGGCACACCCCGTGGCGCGTGCGGCAGGTCAGGACGGAGCGGATGGTCACTTCTTTAATGCCCGCCGCGACAATCTTGTCCGCGGCCTCCTCGTCAATCATTTCATTCTTACCGACGATCTTCTCGCCCGTCTCCGGATGGTACACATCCTGGAACGCGACACGACCTTCCAGGCGATCGCGCAGGTCTTCGATGACCTCGCTGCCGTCCCGGATCTCCATCACGCGCAGGCCCTTGTCCGTGCCGCAGTCGTGCTCGCGCACGATGGTATCCTGCGCCACGTCGACGAGGCGCCGCGTGAGATAACCCGAGTCCGCCGTGCGCAGCGCCGTATCAGCGAGACCCTTGCGCGCGCCGTGGGTCGAGATGAAGTACTCCAACACGGACAGGCCCTCACGGAAGTTGGACTTGATGGCCAGCTGGATGATCTCGCCCGACGGGTTCGCCATGAGTCCGCGCATGCCCGCGAGCTGCGTGATCTGCGAGTTGGAACCGCGCGCACCCGAGGTGGCCATCATGTAAATGGGGTTGAATTGGTCCATGCTCTCCATGAGAATGGACGAAATCTGCTCCTTGGCCTCCGACCAGATCTGGCTGAAGGTGACGTACTGCTCCTCTTCCGTGATGAGGCCGCGCCGATATTGAAGCTTCAGCTTGTGCTCTTTGGCCTCCGCTTCGGCGATGATGCGCTTCTTCTCTTCTGGCACCACGATGTCGCTGATCGAGATGGTAATCCCGGCGAGCGTCGAATAATGGAAGCCGAGCCGCTTCACCTTGTCGAGGATCTCGGCCGTCATCGTCGTGCCGTAGCGACGGAAGCATTCGGCCAGAATGTTCCCCAGATCCTTCTTGATGATGGCCTTTGGGATCGGCCGCTTGAGAATCGCCTCGCGGATGTCCACGCCCTTCTCGAAGATGAACGTCTCGTCCGGCGGACCGCCGAGCAGGTTGGACTTCGCCGCAGAGTTCAGATACGGGAAGTCGGCCGGGAAGATGCTGTTGAAGATGAGCTTGCCCGGCGTCGTGATCAGAAGCGCATTCGCTTGTTTTTCCGTAAACGACGTCTTGCCAACCGCCTTGGCCGGCAGCGCGATGCGCGACTGCAGCGTGATGAGCCGCTGATGGAGCGCATACTCCACCTCGGACACGGACGCAAAGACTTTGCCCTCGCCGGGCGCGCCCTCGCGCTCGATGGTCAAATAGTACGATCCCAACACCATGTCCTGCGTCGGCGTGACGACCGGCTTGCCGTCCTTCGGGTTCAGGATGTTGTGCGCGGCAAGCATGAGCAACCGCGCCTCCGCCTGAGCCTCGGCGGAAAGCGGCACGTGCACGGCCATCTGGTCGCCGTCGAAGTCCGCGTTGTACGCCGTGCAGACCAGAGGATGCAACTTGATGGCGCGGCCTTCGACAAGGACAGGCTCGAACGCCTGAATGCCCAAGCGGTGCAGCGTCGGCGCGCGGTTCAACAGCACAGGATGCTGTTTGATCACGTCCTCGACGACATCCCAGACTTCGTCCGACACGCGTTCAACCTTGCGCTTCGCGCTCTTGATGTTGTGCGCAAGCCCGCGCGCCACCAGTTCCTTCATGACGAACGGCTTGAACAACTCAAGCGCCATCTCTTTCGGCAGGCCGCACTGGTACATGCGCAACTCGGGACCCACCACGATGACGGATCGACCAGAATAGTCGACCCGCTTGCCGAGCAAGTTCTGGCGGAAGCGGCCCTGCTTGCCCTTCAGCATGTGCGACAGGCTCTTGAGCGGCCGATTGCCAGGCCCCGTCACCGGGCGACCGCGCCGGCCGTTGTCGATCAGCGCGTCCACGGCCTCCTGCAACATTCGCTTCTCGTTCTGCACGATGATGTCGGGCGCGCCGAGATCGAGCAGTCGCTTCAGGCGGTTGTTGCGGTTGATGACGCGGCGGTACAGATCGTTCAGGTCGGACGTGGCGAAGCGGCCGCCGTCCAGCTGCACCATGGGACGCAGGTCCGGCGGAATGACCGGCAGCGCTTCGAGGATCATCCAGCTCGGCTTGTTGCCAGACTGGCGGAACGCCTCGATGACCTCCAGGCGCTTGATGGCGCGGTTGCGCCGCTGCCCTTGGGCCGTGCGCAGTTCTTCGCGCAGGATCTCGACCTCGCGGTCGAGATCGATCTCCTGCAGGAGCGTGCGAATCGCCTCGGCGCCCATGCCTGCCTTGAACGCGTAGCCGTACTTCTCGCGGTAGGATCGATACTCTTTCTCCGAGAGCAGCTGCTTCTTCTCGAGCGGCGTGTCGCCAGGATCGGTCACGACATACGACGCGAAGTAGATGACTTCCTCGAGCGCCCGCGGCGACATGTCGAGGATGAGCCCCATGCGGCTCGGGATGCCCTTGAAGAACCAGATGTGCGAGACAGGCGCCGCCAGCTCGATGTGCCCCATACGCTCGCGGCGCACCTTGGACCGCGTGACCTCGACGCCGCAGCGGTCACACACGACACCCTTGTAGCGGATCCGCTTGTACTTGCCGCAGTGGCACTCCCAATCCCGCGTCGGGCCGAAGATCTTCTCGCAGAACAGCCCCTCCTTCTCCGGGCGGAGCGTGCGGTAGTTGATAGTCTCCGGCTTTTTCACCTCGCCGTGGGACCAGGAGCGGATCTTTTCCGGCGACGCGAGCCCAATCTTCATGAACTCAAAGTTGTTCAGGTCAAACAACTTGTGCACCCTCCAATCGTCGTGCCTGGGTATCGGTCTCGCACAGGGTCAATCGCCGACCTCGTTGTACTCCAGGTTCAGATTGAGCTTGTCGGGGCTGTCCTCGTCGTCGTCCATCTCCTTCATCTCGATCTCGCGCTCGTCGCCGCTCAAGATCTTCACGTCCATCCCCAGGCTCTGGAGCTCCTTGATGAGCACCTTGAACGACTCTGGCACACCTGGCTCCGGCACGTTCTCGCCCTTGACGATGGCCTCGTACGTCTTCACGCGCCCCACCACGTCGTCCGACTTGACGGTGAGAAGCTCCTGCAAGGTGTAGGCCGCGCCGTACGCCTCTAGCGCCCAGACCTCCATCTCGCCAAACCGCTGGCCGCCGAACTGGGCCTTGCCTCCGAGCGGCTGCTGAGTGACGAGCGAGTACGGACCCGTGGACCGCGCGTGGATCTTGTCGTCCACCAGATGGTGCAGCTTCATCATGTACACGTATCCCACAGTGACGCGGTTTTCGAACGGTTCGCCGGTCCGACCGTCGTACAGGACCTGCTTGCCGTCCTCAGGCAAGCCCGCCTCGCGAAGCGTCTCAAACACGTCCTCCGGCTTGGCGCCGTCAAACACGGGCGTCGCCATCTTCAGCCCCAGCACCTTCGCGGCCATGCCCAGGTGCGTCTCCAGCACCTGACCGATGTTCATACGCGACGGCACGCCGAGCGGATTCAGCACGATCTCGACCGGCGTCCCATCCTCCAAAAACGGCATATCCTCTTCCGGCAGGATGCGTGCCACCACGCCCTTGTTGCCGTGGCGTCCGGCCATCTTGTCGCCTTCCGAAATCTTGCGCTTCTGCGCGACGTACACGCGCACCAACTGGTTTACGCCAGCGGGCAACTCGTCGCCGTTCTCGCGCGTGAACACCTTGACGTCTACGACAATGCCAGCACCGCCATGCGGCACGCGCAGAGACGTGTCTCGCACCTCGCGGGCCTTCTCGCCGAAAATCGCGTGCAACAGCCGCTCTTCCGCCGTGAGCTCCGTCACGCCCTTCGGCGTCACCTTCCCGACGAGGATGTCGTTCGTGGTGATCTCCGCCCCAATGCGGATGATCCCGCGTTCGTCGAGGTTTTTGAGCGCGTCTTCGCCGACGTTCGGAATGTCGCGGGTGATCTCCTCAGGCCCGAGCTTCGTGTCGCGCGCCTCAATCTCGTACTCCTCGATGTGAATGGACGTGTAGATGTCCTCCTTCACCATCTTCTCGGAGATGAGAATCGCATCCTCGTAGTTGTAACCCTCCCAGGTCATGAACGCGACGAGCACGTTCCGCCCGAGAGCCAGCTCGCCGTTTTGGGTGGCCGGCCCATCCGCGAGAATATCCCCGACTTTGACGCGATCGCCCTCGCGCACAATCGGCCGCTGGTTCAGGCAGGTGTTCTGGTTCGAACGCGCGAACTTGATGAGCTTGTACTTGTGGACGTTGCCTTTCACGACCTGCCCGTCCACGACGGCTTCCTCGCGCACCCAGATCTCGCGCGCCGTTACGCGTTCCACGACGCCGTTGTGCTTCGAAACCACACAGACACCAGAATCCTTCGCCGCTTGGTACTCCATGCCCGTCCCCACGAGCGGCGAATCGGTCACGAGCAGCGGCACCGCCTGGCGCTGCATGTTCGACCCCATCAGCGCGCGGTTCGCGTCGTCGTTCTCGAGGAACGGAATGAGCGCCGTCGCCACGGACACGACCTGCTTCGGCGAGACGTCCATGTAGTCGATGCGATCCCGGCTCACGGTGATCACGTCTTCGCGCGAGCGCACCGTGATCTCCTCGGCCACGAAATGGCCGTCCTCGGTCAGCGGCTCGTTCGCCTGCGCGATGAGGTAGTTTTCCTCCTCATCCGCCGTCAGGTAGTCAATCTGATCCGTCACCACGCCCGTCTCTGGATCGACGCGCCGGTACGGGGTCTCGATGAAGCCGTACTCGTTCACCCGAGCGTAGGTCGAGAGCGAGTTGATGAGACCGATGTTCGGGCCTTCGGGCGTCTCGATGGGGCACATGCGGCCGTAGTGCGAGTAGTGCACGTCGCGCACCTCGAAACCGGCCCGCTCGCGCGTGAGGCCGCCGGGGCCAAGCGCCGAGAGGCGCCGCTTGTGCGTAAGCTCGGCGAGCGGATTCGTCTGATCCATGAACTGCGAAAGCTGGCTGGACCCAAAGAACTCCTTGATGGCCGCAATCACCGGGCGAATGTTGATCAGCGCCTGCGGCGTGATGGCGCTCGCGTCCTGGATGGACATGCGCTCGCGGACCACGCGCTCCATGCGGGAGAGCCCGATGCGGAACTGGTTTTGCAACAGCTCGCCCACCGAGCGCAGGCGCCGGTTGCCCAGATGATCGATGTCGTCCGTCGTCCCGACGCCGCGCAACAGGTTGAAGAAGTACGAGATGGCGGCGATGATGTCCGACGGCGTGATGTATTTGACGTCCGCTGGCAGTTCGCCGTTCGAGATGACGTGCAGGATCTTTCCGTCCTCTGCCGGGCTGAAAATCTTCACCATCTGCAACGGGATCTCGTCCTGTTCAAACAAATCCCGCGTGCCTCGGATGGTGAACCTCCCCACCTTGCCAGACAGACGAGGGATGATCCGATCCAGCGTGCGGCGATCCAGCACTGTCCCGGCTTCCGCGATGATCTCGCCCGTCTCCTCGTCGACGAGCGTCTCCGCCAGCCGCTGGTTCAGCAGGCGATTTTTCAGGTGGAGCTTTTTGTTGATCTTATACCGGCCGACCGCGGCGAGATCGTACCGCTTGGGATCGAAGAACCGCGATGCAAGCAGGGCACGCGCGTTCTCGACCGTAGGCGGCTCACCGGGGCGCAGCCGCTCGTAGATCTCGATGAGCGCCCGCTCCGTCGAGTCCGTCGTATCCTTGTCCAGCGTGTTCTGCAGGTACTCGTCCTCGCCCAACAGTTCGATGATCTCGGCGTCAGACGACAATCCCAGCGCCCGAAGCAGCACTGTGATGGGCAGCTTGCGCGTGCGGTCAATTCGGACGTACACGACGTCCTTCGCGTCTGTCTCAAACTCCAGCCACGCGCCGCGGTTCGGAATGACCGTCGCAGCGAACGTGCGTTTGCCATTCTTGTCGATCTTGCTGCTATAATAGACGCTAGGGGAACGGACAAGCTGGCTCACAATGACGCGCTCCGCGCCGTTGATGATGAAGGTGCCCGTCTCGGTCATGAGCGGGAAATCGCCGAGAAACACCTCTTGCTCTTTGACCTCGCCCGTCTCCTTGTTGAGAAGGCGAACCTTCACGCGAAGCGGCGCCGCATACGTCACATCGCGCTCCTTCGATTCTTCCACGTCGTACTTGGGCTCGCCGAGGCTGTAGTCCACGAACTCAAGCACAAGGTTCCCGGTGAAGTCCGTGATGGGAGAGATGTCCGCGAACGTCTCGCGCAGGCCCTCCCGCAGGAACCACTCGTACGACTTCTGTTGGATCTCGATGAGGTTTGGGAGATCGAGGACCTCGCGAATGCGCGCGTAGCTGCGGCGCTCCGCCCATCCGTACTTGACCATGTGTCCCTGCAAAACCGTCACCCCTCAAGCGGATTTATTGGACGATGCGCAAAGGAGGCTTTGCATCAGAGGTCTTCTTGAGCTCGGACGAGCCAAGTCAGACAAAGAGACAAGCGCCGCACACAAAAAGACACCAGGACGACGCCCAATGAGCGACCGCCTGTTCTGGACTTTTGCGTGCAGCACTTCTCTTTCAACTCGGCATGCTAGACGATGATGGACACGCCAGTCGTATTCACCTATTCCCCAAAATGATGGATTTTATGCGCGAAGAGGAGGCATCCGTCCAAACAACTCAGTTTGCATTGGTTGATGATATCACATGCTGGGGCTTCGATCAAGCGAAAGATGGCCTGCGACTCCGATGAATCTCAGGAGTTTCCGCCGCACTGCCTCAGGAACCTTCCCGCACCGCGCAGAATACGAAGTATCCCGCCTTCCGATGCGCGATGTCGACCCGCGCGAACAACTCCCGCAGTTTCACCTCTGTCGACGGTGCCCCGTGCTTCTTTTGAATTACCACCCACAGCTTGCCCCCTGGCTTCAGCGCTCGGCGCGCCTCCTCGTACAGGCGAAACACCGTGGCCTTGCCCGCGCGGATCGGCGGATTCAAAAGGACGTGATCGAACCGGAGCTCGATTTCTGGCGGGATGCCGTCGTGATGAAGCACCACGGGCGGAGGGACCACATCGGCCGTATTGCGGCGCGCGAGCTCAACGGCCCGGCGATTGACGTCGATCATCCACCACTTTACGCCGGGATACGCGCGGGCGAGGATGGCCGTCACCGGGCCATAGCCACAGCCGAGATCGAGCGCAGAAGCCGCACCGGTGAGGTCGACCGCTTCAATCAGGCGGCGCGTCCCTTCGTCCAAGCCCGCTTTGCTGAACACACCGCGATCTGTCACCAACTCCACCGTGATGCCGCGGGCCTGAACCCGGACCACACGCTCTTCGCTCGGCGCAGAAGGGTCTCCCTGAAAGTAATGCTCCACATCGCCACCTCCGGTAAGCGAAAGGGGTGCCCATCGGGCACCCCTCGACGCTCTGCGTGTTTACTTGATTTCGACCGAAGCGCCGGCCTCTTCGAGTTTCGCCTTGATACTCTCGGCCTCTTCCTTCGAGACCTTCTCCTTGATGGGCTTCGGCGCGCCGTCCACGAGATCCTTCGCTTCCTTCAGGCCGAGGCCCGTGATCTCGCGCACTACCTTGATGACGTTGATCTTCGAAGCGCCCGCGGACGCCAGGATCACGTCGAACTCCGTCTGCTCAGCCTGAGCCGCCTCACCAGCGCCCGGCGCCGCGCCCGCAAACGCAACCGGCGCAGCCGCCGTCACGCCGAACTCTTCCTCGATAGCCTTGACCAGCTCGTTCAACTCGAGCACCGTCATGTTTTTCACAGCTTCCAAGATCTCAGCCGTGGTCATCACAAAGCCCTCCTCATCCGATGAGTTTTCGCATCAACGCGCAACTTGCAACGCCCGAATGCGCGAGCATCCGGTTCACTCGGCCGCTGCAGTCGCTTCGCCGCCCTGCTTTTCGGCCACCTGCGACAACACATACGCCAAATTGCGCATGGGCGCCTGCAGGACGCTGAGCAACATCGACAAGAGCCCCTCGCGCGACGGCAGTTTCGCGAGTGCTTCAATCTCTTTCGCATCGACGACCTTGCCCTCGACATATCCGCCCTTCAGCTCGAGCGCCTTGTGGTCGCGCGAGAACTCATGCAGGATCTTCGCCGGCGCGACGGGATCGTCGTAGCTGAAGGCGATAGCCGTCGGCCCCGTCAGGAACGGCTCCAACCCCTCAATCTCGGCCTGCTGGGCCGCACGCGTCGTCAGCGTGTTCTTGACGACGGAGTAATCGATCCCGGCCTGGCGCAGGCGCGCGCGCAGCTCGGTGTCCTCCGCCACCGTGAGGCCCCGGTAGTCGGCGAGCACGATACTCTTGCTGCGGCGCATCCGCTCGGCGACGGACTGCACAATCTGCTCTTTTTCGGCACGGCGAATCGCCAAACCGCCCACCTCCCCGCAAAAGATGACCTTTACACAGCGAAAGGCGCCTCGACGACGCGAGGCGCCCACGAAATTCGACATGCCCATTGCACATCGGTGCGGGTAACGCCTCGGCAGGCAACTTTCACTGCCCTGGACGGGCAGACCTGCTGTCTACGGCCTTTCGCTATGGATGTTATAGCATACGAACACGGTTCTGGCCAGATCTCGCTGACTCACTCGCCGACCGCCGCGCGCTGCGGGTTGACGCGGATGCCAGGCCCCATGGTGGACGACACCGTCACGCCCCGCACATATGTGCCTTTTGCAGCTGGCGGCTTCGCCTTGACGAGCGCGCTCATCAGCGCTCGGAAATTCTCGACGAGCTGCTCCTTCTCGAACGACGCCTTGCCAATCGGGCAGTGAATGATACCTGCTTTGTCCAAGCGGTACTCAACCTTACCGGACTTGATCTCATTCACCGCGCGCGCGACGTCGAACGTCACCGTCCCGGTCTTCGGGTTTGGCATCAAGCCACGGGGACCGAGGATGCGGCCGAGACGCCCGACCGCGGGCATCATGTCCGGCGTCGCCACAGCGACGTCGAAGTCCAGCCAGCCCTGCGAGATCTTCTGAATCAGGTCTTCGTCACCGACGAAGTCCGCGCCCGCCTCCTGGGCCTCCCGAGCCTTCTCGCCCTTGGCGAAGACGAGGACCCGAGGCGTCTTGCCGGTGCCGTGCGGAAGCACGACCGCGCCGCGGACCTGCTGATCCTGCTTTTTCGGATCCACGCCCAGGCGGACCGCGACCTCCACCGTCTCGTCAAACTTGGCGGTGGCGGTTTTCTTCACGAGGTCCATCGCCTCTTCGACGTCGTACAGTTTATTCCGATCCACGAGCTTATGAAGCTCCTGGAGACGCTTGCTGACCTTTGCCATGTCACTCACCTCCGCGTGGTAATCGGTTGTGGAAACCTCCCACGGGCTCCCGCTTGCCGTCAGTCGACAACCGTGATGCCCATGCTGCGGGCCGTACCTTCGACCATCCGCATGGCGGCCTCGATCGACGCAGCATTCAAGTCTTGCATCTTCTGTTCGGCAATCTCGCGAACTTGCGCTCGCGTCACCTTGCCTACTTTGACGCGGTTCGGCTCTGCCGAACCCGTCTCGATGCCAGCCGCCTTCTTGAGCAACACGGAAGCCGGCGGGGTCTTCAACTCAAACGTGTACGAGCGGTCCTCATACACGTAGATGACGACCGGAATGATCAAACCGACCTGATCGGCCGTGCGGGCGTTGAACTCCTTACAGAAGCCCATGATGTTGCCCACTTGCGCTTGACCGAGCGCAGGACCTACCGGCGGCGCAGGCGTTGCCTTCCCGGCTGGAATTTGCAGCTTCACAACCTTGACGACCTTTTTCGGCAACACAGCCACCTCCTTCACACGAGATGTGGTGTTCGGGGTTTGCCCTCCCACAGAAAACCATCTATGGCAAGCCTAGCTTTGGCCAGGCTACAGAAAGCCGCCGGCATGAGGCCGACGAACTCACTGCCGCATCTCAGACCGCGCAAACCACACCTTAAGGCAAGTGCTCCACCTGGGTAAAGTCGGCCTCCAGCGGCGTTTCGCGCCCGAACATGGAGACGAGAACCTTGAGCTTCTGGTGCTCCGGATGAACCTCCTCAACCGTCCCGACCATGTCCGCGAACGGGCCGCTGATCAAGCGCACGACGTCGCCGACCTTGAACTGTGCCACGGGCTTCGCTTCATTCACACCCATGGAACGCAGGATCTGTTCGACCTCGTGAGGCATGAGCGGCACAGGCTTCGATCCGGCGCCAGGCGATCCGACAAAGCCGGTCACGCCCGGCGTGTTGCGCACGACATACCAGGAGTCGTCCGTCATGATCATCTCGACCAGGACGTAACCTGGGTACGTCTTGCGTTGCACCACGCGCTTTTTGCCGTTTTTGATCTCGACAGCCTCTTCCGTAGGCACGACGACGCGGAAGATCCGGTCTTCCATGCCCATGGTCTGCACGCGGCTTTCGAGATTGCTCTTGACCTTGTTCTCGTAGCCGGAGTATGTGTGAATCACATACCACTGCTTCTCAAGATTCTCCATTGAGCAGGGCGAGCAGCCCGCCACCCCCATGACGCGTTAATCTACGCCGATGGCCGACATCGCCGCAGAAACGCCGATGTCAAACGCCCAGATGAGCACACCCAAGATGGCACACACCAAAAGGCAGGCCGCCGTATACACCACGACCTCACGGCGCTTCGGCCAACGAACGCGCTTTAACTCCCGGAACGATTCCTTGAAGAAAGCGACGATGCCCGTGCGCTTCGCGTGCTGATTCAGTTCCACGAGGGTATCGTTCGGTTTCGCCACGTTCGATGCTCCTTTGTGAGCCATAAACGGCGCCTCAACGGGTCTCGCGGTGCGTCGTGTGCGAGTTGCAGGTGGGGCAATACTTCTTCAGTTCCAGACGATCCGGATCATTCTTCTTGTTCTTCGTCGTCGTATAGTTCCTCTGTTTGCACTCCGTGCAAGCGAGGGTGATGATCTCGCGCATTGTGGCACCTCCCCGTGTCAGCCGACCACGAAACCGATGTCTCGGTCATGGACGCAGAAACAGAAGAACCCCCGAACCGGGGCTCATACCTGCACAACATTATCATATCACGTTGCGCACCGTCAAGTATTTCTCCAGTTTCCGCTTGACCCGTTGAAGCGCGTTGTCGATGGATTTGACATGCCGAGCGAGATCCACGGCAATCTCCTGATACGAACGCCCGTCGAGATACAGCATCAACACTTGGCGCTCCAAATCGCTCAGCAATTCGGCCATCTTACCCTCAATATCGTCAAACTCTTCCTGGTTTATAATCAGCTCTTCCGGATCCGCGACGCGCACGGTACAGATGACGTCGAGCAGCGTGCGATCCGAATCCTCATCATAAATGGGCTTGTCCAGCGAAACATAGGAATTGAGAGGAATATGCTTTTGTCTCGTGGCTGTTTTGATAGCGGTGATAATCTGGCGCGTGATGCACAGTTCAGCAAACGCCTTGAAGGAGGAGAGCTTGTCTCCGCGAAAATCGCGGATGGACTTATAGAGTCCAATCATGCCTTCCTGCACGATGTCTTCCCGATCAGCCCCAATGAGAAAGTACGACCGCGCCTTGGCCCGAACAAAATTCTTGTATTTGTGAATCAAATAGTCGAGCGCGTCGGTGTCGCCTCGATGAACAGCCTCAACCAACTCTTCGTCCGTCATGTTCTCGTAGGGCGCCGTGTCGTACGGCGGGGCCGCATCGGCGTCTCTAGGTGTCGGCTGCGTCGACAAACTCTATCACCCCGAGCCTCGTGAATGAGGCCATTATACATGATGCCAGTTGAGAGGATCAATTGCGTTGAGACAGCAAAATAGGCGTCAGGACGCCATTTTCGACACGTTCAGCCTATCGCCGTCGCCATCGTTCGAGCTGATTCGCCAAATCACCCGTGAGTGCATCCCGCAGCGTCCGCCGCTCGCCGGCCGAATGGCGCTTCGTCTCGCGCTCGATGTCCTCCCTCATCTTCTCGAGCCGCACCAAGAGCTCGTTCGCAGAAATGCGCAGCGCGCCCCCGCCGAGCGCCACCTGCTGCTCCGCCGCATCCGACGTGGCCACCGTGATTTCCCGGTATTCATCCCGCAGTTCGTACACCAACCGCTCAATTCGCGCGTCCGCCGTCTCCCCCGATTCCGTGAAGACGACGCGCACGCCCGCCTGCTCCTCCTCGTGGCCCAGGCCAGCCCTGCGGTGCGCATCGTACACGACGATCACGTCCTCGCCGTACATCGCGCGGTACTGGCTCAACAGGTCCTCGATTTCGCGGCGAGCCTCCTCCAGGTCCTCAATCTGCGCCAGGCTTCGCCCCGCCCGCCGCGCGATGACATTATAGCCATCCACAATGACGAGGCGCGTGAAACGCCCCTTACGCCCGCTGGCGGACCGCTTCATACAGCAGGACCCCCGCCGCGACCGAGGCGTTCAGACTTTGCACTCGGCCCAGAATCGGGATGGACACGACAAAGTCGCACTGCTCGCGAACCCACCGTCGCATCCCTTGACCCTCGGAGCCGATGACCACGGCCGTGGGCCCCCGGTAATCGACCTCGGTATAAGGCACCTTGCCCTCGACGTCGGCGCCGACAATCCAGTACCCCGCCTGCTTCAGCCGCTGCAGCGCCTGGGCAACGTTCGCCACACGCGCCACAGGCATCGTCTCGAGCGCACCTGCTGCGGCTTTTGCGACGGCGTCGGTCACCTGCACCTGGCGGCGCTTGCCAATAATCACGCCCTGCGCCCCCGATGCCTCCGCCGTCCGCAAAATCGCCCCAAAGTTGTGCGGATCCGCGATCTCGTCGAGCACCACGACGAGCGGGGCAAAGCCCGTGTCGCGCCGAATGACGTCGTCGAGATCGACATAGGCGTAGGGTGCCACCTGCGCAATCACGCCCTGGTGTGCGCTCGCCATTTCGTCCAGCCTGCTCCGAGGCACAAACTGCACCACGATGCCGCGAGATCTCGCCTTGGCCACAATGGCGTCGATGCCTGAAGCGCCTTCCGCTACCCACACCTTGTTCACGGGCCGTTCGTTCTCCAATGCTGCCAGCACCGCGTGCCGGCCCTTGACGAGATCGCCCGCCTCCGCTCCTTCTGCCGATCGGCGCCGCA
Organism: Alicyclobacillus sp. CIJ1; assembly: GCF_057538885.1. Lineage (NCBI taxonomy): Bacteria > Bacillati > Bacillota > Bacilli > Caryophanales > Alicyclobacillaceae > Alicyclobacillus > Alicyclobacillus sp. CIJ1. The sequence continues at coordinate 189,192 of NZ_BAAJPH010000117.1, forward strand.
CGCCGTCTCTCATCGACATGTTCAAGACTCCCTCGCTTGATCATTTTGCGCATCCAGCGCCGCGAGCGCATGGGTGGCGATCTCGTCGAGCCGCTCCCGCTCGCCTGTGGCGTACAGGTAGCCCAGCAGCGCCTCGAAACCGGTCGCGAGCCTGTAGACCACCACATCGACGTTCCGGCGCGTATGGGACGACTTTTGATTCCGCCCGCGGCGAATCACGTCTCGCTCGGCGTCCGTCAGCACGGGCTCGAGCAGCCGAAGCGCCTCAGCCTGCGCGACGGCGGAGACGTAACGTGTGGCCTGCCGCTGCAAATCGCGCGGACGAAGAATGCCGAGATTGAGGCAGTGGTTGCGCGCATAGATCTCCCACACCGCGTCGCCCAGAAACGCGAGCGCAAGCGGCGAGACCTCATCCACCCGCCAGTTCACCTTCATGATTCGTAGCTCCAACGTGTGCCGTACGGCGTGTCCTCGAGCACGATACCGCGGTGCCGGAGATGGTCGCGAATCTCGTCCGCCCGGGCAAAGTCGCGCCGCTTCCGGGCTTCGGCTCGCTCCGCAATGAGCCGCTCGATCTCGTCCTCCAACCGCTCCTCTTCCTTCTTCGGAATGCCGAGCACGCCGAGCAGTTCGACGAAGAGATCCCGGTACAGGCGGAGATCGCCAAGCTTTACGCCGCCTTCTTCGAGGCGCGTGTTCACCAAGCGCACGCCGTCGAAGATGGCTGCCATCCCGTCCGCCGTGTTGAAGTCGTCGTCCATCGCTTCGATGAAGGCACGTCGGATGTGTTCCACGTCAGCATGCGCCTGGGCGGACGGGACTTCGTCCGCGCGATCGAGCGCCCCTTGCATCGCCTTCAGGGCCTCCGCGCGGTGGTCCAGGTCCCGGATCAAACGGTCGATCCGCGACAGCGCCTGCTCCGCCTGATCGAGCGCCTCCTCGGTGTAATTCAGCGGGTTCCGATAGTGCGCGGACAGGAGGAAAAAGCGCACGGCCCTCGGATCCCGGCGTTCCAGGAGGTCGCGGGCCATAATGAAGTTGCCCGTAGACTTGGACATCTTCTCGCCGTTGATATTGAGCGTGCCGTTATGCAGCCAATAACGGGCGAAGGTCTTGCCCGAATGTGCCTCGCTTTGGGCGATCTCGTTCTCGTGATGCGGGAAGATGAGATCGCGCCCGCCCGCATGGATATCGATCTGCTCGCCGAGATACAGGTAATTCATGACGGAGCACTCGATGTGCCAGCCCGGGCGCCCCGGCCCCCAAGGGCTCGGCCACCACTCCTCGCCGGGCTTGGCCGCCTTCCACAGCGCGAAATCCGTCGGATCGTCCTTTTCGTCCTGCACTTCAATGCGGTAGCCCGCGCGCATGTCCTCCGGCGACTGGTGAGAAAGTTTGCCGTACTCCGGGAAGGAGGACGTGTCAAAGTAGACGCTGCCGTTTCGCTCGTAGGCGTGGCCGCGATCGATCAAATCCTGAATGAAGCGAATGATCTCGTCGACGCACTCGGTCACTCGCGGGTGCACGGTCGCGGGCCGGATGAACAGCTTGCCCGCGTCCTCGAAATAATAGCGAATGTTTTCCTCGGCGAGCTCACGCGGACTCACGCCGAGCTCCTGCGCGCGTTGAATGATGCGATCGTCGATATCGGTGAAGTTCTGCACGAAGCGCACTTCGTACCCTCGGTACTCCAGGTAGCGGCGGATGGTGTCGAAGACCACGAACATGCGCGCGTTCCCGAGGTGGAAGAAGTGATAGACCGTCGGGCCACACGCGTAAAACCGCACCTTGCCGGGTTCGAGCGTCTGAAGCGGCTCCTTCTTGCCCGTCAGGCTGTTGTACAGGACAATCGCCACGCGATCCTCACCTCCCCTGATGCTCTGGCGCTTGTGCAAGCGCGAGGGCGCGGCGCATGCGCTCCACCGCCATCTCTTTCGGAAGAAGCGCCATCGACTTCTGCAGATCAGGGCCGTGCGTATGACCGGTCACGGCGGCCCGCACGGGCATGAACAGGTCTCGTCCCTTCACGCCAAGCGTCCGCCCTACCGCCTGCAAACGGGCCCGATTGGCCGCCTCATCCCAGGACGGATCTTGTTCGCACGCCGACAGATACGCGCGAACCACACGAGCAGCGCTCTCAGTCGCGAGCAGCGCACGCGCTTCTTCATCGTACGCCACTTCGGGCTCAAGCCACACGCTCGCGGCCGTGAAGAATTCCCGCGCACAGGCGAGGCCGTCCTGGACAAGGGCCACGGCCCGCTCGAGCCACTCGTCGTCCACGTACGGCGGGAACGAGTAGTTCAGGCGCACAGCCTGTTCGCGAATGAGCCGAACCGCCTCTTTCGGGTCAAGCGACTTGAAGTACTGGTTCGCCATCCAGCGGAACTTGGCGACGTCGAACACGGCACCGGCGCGCCCGACGCGGTCGAGATCGAACCGCGCACAAAGTTCGTCCAAACTGAACATCTCGTCTTCATCCCCGGGAGACCATCCGAGGAGCGCCAAGAAGTTCACGATGGCCTGCGGGACGTAGCCCTGCTCCCGGTAGGCCGAGACCGGCAGGACATTCGGATCTCGTTTGGATAATTTCTTCCGCGCCTCATCCAGGACAATCGGCAGATGCGCGAATTGCGGAGGCTGCCAGCCGAACGCCTCGTAGATGAGGAGCTGGCGCGGCGTGTTGGACAAATGCTCCTCGCCTCGAATCACGTGCGTGATGGCCATGAGATGATCGTCGACGGCCACCTGAAAGTTGTACGTGGGCATGCCATCCCGCTTGAGGATGACAAAGTCTTTCAGATCCTCGCGCTCGAAGGCGATCTCGCCCCGAACGAGATCTCGCACCACGATGGGCGGGCCAGACGGCGCGCGGAACCGGATGGCGTGCGGCTCGCCCGCCTGGATGCGGTTCAAAGCCTCCGCCGGATCGAGCGACGAACAGGTCCCTGTGCAGCCCATCGCGCCCACACTCGGGCCGTCGTCGCCGTCCTCGTCCGGGCGAGCTTCCTTCGCCTCGCCCTGATGGCAGAAGCACGCGTACGCCATCCCGGATTCCAGCAGTTTCTGCGCATGACTGCGATAAATCGGAATTCGCTCGCTGCACCGATACGGCCCGTACGGCCCGCCCATGTCGAAACCCTCGTCCCACGTTAGGCCGAGCCAGCGGAATGTCTCCACAAAGGCGTGCTCCGCCCCGGGGACGTTTCGCTCTACATCGGTGTCCTCGAGCCGCAGGACGAACTGCCCGCCGGTATGACGCGCGTAGAGGAAGTTGAAGAGCGCCGTGCGCACCCCACCGATATGAAGATGGCCGGTCGGACTAGGAGCGAACCGCACGCGCACGCTCACGGGGCCTGCCCCCTCTCCGCAAGCGGCACCACCAAGGCCACCGCCTGCGCGGCGATACCTTCCCCGCGCCCGATGAAACCCATCTTCTCGTTAGTGGTAGCCTTGATGGACACGTCGCGCTCGTGAACCTGGAGCACCTCGGCAAGGCGCCTCCTCATCTCGGGCACGTGGGGCAGCAACTTCGGCCGCTCCGCGATGACCATCACATCCACGTTCCCCACGCGATACCCCTCGCGCTGGAGCATGGCGACCACCTCGCGCATCAGTGACAGGCTGTTGGCGCCCTCGAACCGGTCGTCGTCCGGCGGAAAGTGCTGCCCAATGTCGCCGAGGCCAAGGCTGCCGAGCAGCGCGTCCATGATGGCGTGCGCGATGACGTCAGCGTCCGAATGGCCGAGGAGCCCAAACGGGGCATCGATGCGCACGCCGCCCAGCACAAGCGGCCTGCCCTCCGCAATCCGGTGCACATCATACCCGAGTCCAATCCGCATGTTCCGCCCTCCCCCACCGTTCGCGCGCCAGCCAGCGCGCGTAGTCGAGATCGGCAGGCGTCGTGATCTTGCCGTTGAACGCCGTCGACGTCACGGCGACGACCGGCACGCCCGCCGCTTCCATCGCCCCACTGTCGTCCGTGGGGGAATCGTCCGCCGAATAGGGACGCTCCAGGTACACGTGCGACGCGAGATCGGCCCGAATCGCCTGAGGCGTCTCCGCGAGAAACAGCTTGTCCCGAGGAATGGTCTCTTGCACCAAGCCGCCCTCCACGCGTTTGACGGTGTCTCGACAGGGCGTTCCGAGCACCGCACCGCCGAACCGTATGGCGGCCTCAAACACGCGCCGCACGTCCTCCTCGGCCACGAAGGGACGGGCGGCGTCGTGAATGGCGAAGACGGACCGAGCCGGATCGACCTGATGACGAGCCATCAGCTCCAGCGCGCACTTCACGCCCGACACAACAGACGCGTGGCGCGTCTGCCCGCCTTCTGCAAAATGAAGTTCGCGGCCGGCGACACGCGCCTCCTCCTTCATGCGATGGACGTCCCCCGGAGACGCCACCACGACAATCTCATCGGCACCGCCGCTGATCATGGCTTCAACCGAGCGAAGCCACATCGGGCGGCCGGCGAGATCGAGAAACTGCTTTTTGAAACCCATGCGGCGGCCTTCACCGGCCGCCACCACGATGGCCACCCACATCCGCGTTCCCCTTCCCCAACGTCCCGTAGCATGGAAAGGTCGAGGACGCGCTCCGCGCCCTCGCCCTCCGCAGCGCCACTCGTAATACCTTCCGCGCACGCGCCGATTCGTCACTCACAGCGCCTTTTCCAACAGTTTGGGTTTCGCGAAGATCATGCGCCCCGCGGACGTCTGCAGGACGCTCGTCACGAGCACGGTGATCTTGCCGCCGATGTACTCGCGCCCGCCCTCGATGACAATCATCGTGCCGTCATCCAAATAGGCCACGCCCTGATTGTGTTCCTTGCCGTCCTTGATGACGTGGACCTGCAGTTCCTCACCCGGTAGGACGACCGGCTTGAGGGCGTTGGCGAGGTCGTTGATGTTCAGGACCTGCACGCCCTGCAACTCGCAGATCTTATTCAAGTTGAAGTCGTTGGTCACGACCTTGCCCCGCATCTGTTTTGCGAGCCGGACGAGTTTCGCGTCGACTTCCTGGATGTCGTCGAAGTCGGTCTCGACAATTTGGACCTGGACCTTCGACTCCTTCTGGATGCGATTCAGGATGTCGAGCCCGCGGCGCCCGCGGTTCCGCTTCAGCGCGTCGGAAGAGTCCGCGATGTGCTGGAGCTCAGCCAGGACGAAGGAAGGGATCACAAGCGTGCCGTCGAGAAATCCGGTCTCCACGAGATCCGCGATCCGGCCATCGATGATGACGGACGTGTCGAGGAGCTTTGCGTCCCCGGGCCTGAGTCCCGACTTCTTGTCTTTTCCGTCGGAACGGTCGCGATCGCGCGAGAGGCGCCCCGCCAACAAATTCCACAACTCCTCGCGCTTGGTGAACCCGATGCGCAAGCCGAGGTAAGCGAAAAACACCGCGACGAAAAACTCCACCGCGACGCCGACCAAGGGAATCGCGCGAATTTCGGGCGAGAACAGGTATGCGACGACAAGTCCTATGACCATGCCGATGGTGCCGCCCAGAATATCGGCCAGGGGCGCGCTCTTCAGCCGCTCCTCCAGCCATCGCAAAAGCGCGGAAACGTATCCTGCGAGCGAAACGGTCGCCACCAAAAACAGCGCGCCGCCCACGGCGGCACCGAACCAGTTGGTCGTCACAAACGAGCGATGCAGATGAAACACATCAAGGAATAAGTCCGGACAAAGCTGATAACCTAACAAGACACCGACAACCACGAAAAACAGGTGCACGACCTTCTTCATCATCCGACGTCACCTCCTGTGCCTAGTATGCACGTCCTCTAGCCCATCCTAACCGATGCACTTCCAAAACACCTGGAATTTTGCCGACGGACGAGATGGTTCAACGGTTTTGAAAAAATTGGAGCACCATGTTCAGTGTAACATGTTTCAGGCTGCGCGTAAAGCGATTCCATGGTCTGCATGAGCGCACAAGGATTACTTCTTCGTGCCGTGGGCCATGTCGCCGTCTCCACCTTTGCGACCGACGATGGACGAGCGAATGGCATGGACCATGCCGTACGCGGCGTACAGCCCCAGAACGGCGAAGATCAGGACGTCGGTGCCGACAATTTGGAACCGCAGGATACAGGCGATGAGAAGCGCAAACAACGGCACCAGGACGAGAACGGACTTGGGATAAGACAGGCGCTTGAAGTTAGGATAGGGAATCGAGCTCACCATCAAGAGCGACAGGAGCACGGTGGCTGCCGATAGGAGGATCGACGCCGGCTCGAACGCGGATTGGGTCAGGGCGAGCGTAGCTTCGACGCCTCCCGCAGCCGTGATGGGCAAACCGATGAAGGTGTCGGAGGGACCCCGCTGGGTGTGAAAACGCGCCAGGCGCAGGGCGCCGCAAAGAGGAAACAGGATAGCGACGAGATGGCCCAGGATGCCGAGATGCTTCAGCACCTCGTGATACATGATCATCGCCGGCGCGACCCCGAACGTCACCATATCGGACAGCGAGTCAAGAATTCGGCCAAATTCGCTTTCCGCTCGAAACCAACGCGCAACGCGCCCGTCCAAGCCGTCGATGATCATGCCAAAGACAACGAAAAGCGCACTGAGACCAGCCCGACCTGCCTGCAGGATCAGCATCGAACTGAGCCCGGCAACGAGATTGAGGGCCGTCAGCGCGTTGGGAATCCATCGAATATACAAGCCTCACGCCTCCCGGGCGGGTCAAATCTGACGATCAATCAGCACTTGCTCCTGAATGCGTCCGAGTCCATTTTGAATCATGCGGGCGCGGACCGGGCCGACGCCCTCCACCTTATCCAGGTCCGCCATGGACGCCTTGAGAATGTTGGACAGGACGCCGAAGTGCTCGACGAGGTTTTCAATCACAGGCTGGGGCAACCGGCTGATTTTGTTCAAAATCCGGTAACCGCGCGACGGAACGCTTTCCTCCAGCTGATTGACGCTCGGCGGATAGCCAAGAATGCGCGCCAACAGCGCCCCGTCGAGCAGTTCCTCGGACGAGAGGCTGTGGATCTGCGACATGATTTGATGCGGCGTGTGAGGACACTCGGGATGGACGAAATCCTTGATGAGCAGGTACGCCTGCTCGTCGACATCCGAGACGAGTTCCTCCAGCTGCATGCTCACCAATCGGCCCTCGTTGCCGAGCTCGATGATGTAGCGGCGGATCTCGTTGGTCACCCGCAACACGGTCTCGAACCGCTGAAGGACGCGCGTGACGTCCTCCAGCGTCACGGCCTCCTCGAATTCCAGGGCACTCAGATCCGTGAGCTCCTGCTCCAGGACCGTCTTGTATTTTTCAAGCGTCTGTAGCGCCTGATTGGCTTTGGCCAAGATGACGCTGATGTCGCGCAGCACGTATTTCAAATTGCCTTGGTATAGCGTGATCACGTTTCGGCGCTGCGAGATGCAGATGACCAACTGGCCGCTCTGGCGAGCCACGCGCTCCGCGGTCCGATGCCGCGTCCCGGTTTCCGAGGTGGGGATGGTGTGGTCCGGGTTCAGCGTCGTGTTGGCGTAGTGGACCTTCTTGGCATCCTCGCTGATAATGATGGCGCCGTCCATCTTGGCGAGCTCATACAGATGGGACGGCGTCAGATCGCACTGGATGGCGAAACCGCCGTCCATCATGGAGAGCACCGTCTCTGTCGCGCCGACGACGATGAGCCCGCCCGTCTTGGCGCGCAGAATGTTCTCGATTCCCTCTCGGAGCACGGTCCCTGGCGCAACCATGCGCAAGATTTTATTGATGGCAGCTTCCCGCTTGGCGTCGTCCTTCACAATGTCACCTCAAAAGGCTTGATCGATCGCGTCCTGCACAGAGCGAACCTGCACAATCTCCATACCAGGCACGGCCTCGGGCACAGACTGCCCAGCCGGAACGATGCAGCGATGAAAACCAAGTTTACGCGCTTCGCGAATGCGCTCGGCGAGCCGCGTCACAGCGCGCACCTCGGCCGTGAGGCCCACTTCCCCGATGTACACGCCTGGCCGCAAGGGGCGATCCCGGTGGCTCGCGACGAGCGCCAACGCGATGCCGAGATCGGCCGCGGGCTCCTCCACACGGACCCCGCCCGCGATGTTCACATACGCGTCACAAGACCCGAGCTGCATGCCAAGCCGCCGCTCCAAGACTGCCAGGAGCATGTTCATGCGCTGTAGGTCGGCCCCCGTCGTCATGCGGCGCGGCGTGCCGAACGACGTGGAGGCGACGAGCGCCTGCACTTCGAGAAGAAGCGGGCGCCGCCCTTCCATGGCGCACACCACGGCCGAGCCGGGGGCAACCTCACGGCGCTCCGACAGAAAGAGCTCGGACGGATTCGAAATCTCGCGCAGCCCGTCGTCCCTCATCTCGAATACCGCAAGCTCATTGGTCGATCCAAACCGATTTTTGACGGCGCGCAGCACTCTATACATATGATGGCGATCGCCCTCGAAGTATAAGACGGCGTCGACCATGTGCTCGAGCATGCGCGGCCCCGCGATGGCCCCGTCCTTTGTCACGTGTCCGACAATGAAAGTGGCCATGCTCTCCGCCTTGGCCACACGCAAAAGCAGTCCCGTGCATTCCCGAACCTGCGCCACGCTTCCGGGCGCAGAGGCGAGGCCCGGGCGAAACACGGTCTGGATGGAATCGACAATCAGGAATTGAGGTTTCAGTTCCACGGCCGCTTCCAGGGCTGCGTCGAGATCGGTCTCCGCGAGCACGTATAGCTCGCCGTGCACCGTGCCGAGCCGTTCCGCCCGCAGGCGAATCTGCGTCGCACTCTCCTCGCCCGAAATGTAGAGCACGCGGTGCCCGTTCTTCGCGATGGCGTGCGAGACCTGCAGCAACAGCGTCGACTTGCCGATGCCGGGATCTCCGCCAATCAGGACAAGGGAGCCAGGAACCACGCCGCCCCCCAACACGAAATCGCACTCGGACAGGCCCGTGCTCAACCGGTTCTCCGCTTGGGCCGGGATGGACACGATGGGCTTCGGCACCACGCGCGCCTTCGAAGGCGCGAATCGGCCGCTCGGCGCCACCTCTTCCTCCACCAGCGTGTTCCACTCGCCACAGGCGGGGCAGCGCCCCATCCACTTTACTTCGACATGGCCACACATCTGGCACACGTATCGCGTCTTGACCTTCGGCAATCCGCCTCGCCGCCTTCCAAGTCCTCATCAACATGATACAGAACTCTCCGCGTACGTCCATGCCAGACGCGAAATTTCTGCGTGCAGGGGAGTGAAAGCGCCCACAGCTTACAACCCAATGGGGGCAGCTGAGCGTGCGCGTGCACGTTCAACTGCCCCCTTGACGGTCTGTACGCTTGTTTCGGCGATCACGCCCCCGCGCCGACCGGCTGCTCGTTCACCTTTTCGATCCGCAACTTGTCGCCGTCCACGCCGAGCAGGACGCGATCGCCCTTCTTGATCTCGCCCGCAATGAGCGCGGACGAAAGGAGATCCTCGACGTTGCGGACAATGGCCCGCTGCAGCGGCCGCGCGCCGTACTGCGGATCGAACCCGACCTTCGCGAGGAATTTCTTCGCCTCGTCCGTGAGCTCGAACTCGATCTCCTGCTCTTTCAGGCGGCGCTTCAGATTGTCCACCATCTTGTCCACGATCCGCTCGATGTGCGTCTCATCCAGCGGGTGGAACACGATGATCTCGTCGATGCGGTTGAGGAACTCGGGCCGGAAGGTGCGCTTGAGTTCGTCCATCACCTTGTCTTTCATGCCCAGATACTTATCCTCTTCCCGCTTGAAGCCGAGCGCACCGCCCTTGCGCAGCTCCTCGGCGCCCACGTTCGAGGTCATAATGATGACCGTGTTGCGGAAGTCAACCGTGCGACCCTTGCCGTCCGTGAGCCGGCCGTCGTCCAGCACCTGCAGCAGGATGTTGAACACTTCCGGATGCGCCTTTTCGATCTCGTCCAAAAGCACCACGGAATACGGCTTCCGGCGCACCTTCTCGGTCAACTGACCGCCTTCCTCGTACCCCACGTATCCCGGCGGCGATCCGACGAGCCGCGACGTGGAGTGGCGCTCCATGTACTCCGACATGTCAATGCGGATAAGCGCGTCCTCATCGCCAAACAGCGCTTCAGCGAGCGCACGCGCGAGCTCCGTCTTGCCAACGCCCGTCGGCCCGAGGAAGATGAACGAACCAATGGGCCGCTTCGGGTCTTTCAGGCCAGCGCGCGCCCGGCGAATCGCCTTGGCCACGGCCTCGACCGCCTCGTCCTGCCCAATGACGCGCTCGTGCAGGATCTTCTCCAGGTTGAGCAGCCGCTCCGACTCGTCCTGCTGGAGCTGCTGTACCGGGATTCCCGTCCACGACGACACGATGTGGGCAATGTCTTCTGCCGTCACGCGCACGTCGTCCAGCTGCTGCGTCTTCTGCCACGTCTCCTTCAGCCGCTCGAGCTCCTCCTTGATCTTCTGCTCCTCATCGCGCAGGCTGGCCGCCAGCTCGAACTCCTGGCTCTGCACAGCGGCGTCCTTCTCGCTGCGCACCTTCTCCAGTTTCTGCTCCAGTTCCTTGAGGTTCGGAGGAGCGGTGTGCGTGCGCAACCTCACGCGCGAAGCGGCTTCGTCAATCAGGTCGATGGCCTTATCCGGCAAGAACCGATCCGAGATGTACCGATCCGACAGCTTCACCGCGGCCTCGAGCGCTTCGTCCGTGATCTTCACGCGGTGATGCGCTTCGTACCGATCCCGCAATCCCTTGAGGATCTCCAGCGCCTCCTCCGGCGACGGCTCGTCAACCATGATGGGCTGGAAGCGCCGCTCGAGCGCCGGATCCTTCTCGATGTGCTTGCGGTATTCGTCGAGCGTGGTCGCGCCGATGCATTGGAGCTCGCCACGAGCAAGCGCCGGCTTCAGGATGTTGGACGCGTCGATGGCGCCCTCCGCGCCGCCCGCCCCGATGAGCGTGTGCAGCTCATCGATGAACAGGATGACGTTTCCGGCCTGGCGGATTTCATCCATGATCTTCTTCAACCGATCCTCGAATTCACCGCGGTACTTGGTACCGGCGACCACCGTGCCCATGTCGAGCACCATCACGCGCTTGTTGCGCAGTGTCTCCGGCACATCCCCCGTCACAATCCGCTGCGCCAGCCCTTCGGCGATGGCGGTCTTCCCGACGCCGGGTTCGCCGATGAGGACCGGGTTGTTCTTCGTCCTCCGCGACAACACCTGAATCACGCGCTCGATTTCCTTCTCTCGCCCGATGACGGGATCGAGCTTGCCGTCGCGCGCCATCTGCGTCAGATCGCGCGCCAGGCTGTCGAGCGTCGGCGTGCCGACGGAGGCGTCTTTGTCGCCCGCGATGTCCATGGCGTCGCCGCCCAAGAGCTGCAGCACCTGCTGGCGCGCCTTGTTCAGATTCACGTTCATGTTAGCGAGCACGCGCGCCGCAACGCCTTCGCCCTCGCGAATGAGACCCAGCAGCAGGTGCTCTGTCCCCACGTACGAGTGACCGAGCTTCCGGGCTTCGTCGATGGACAACTCAATGACCTTCTTCGCCCTCGGCGTGTAGGTCATCGCCGTGACCGGGGTCTGCCCGCGGCCCACCATCCGCTCAATCTCCTGTTGCACCTTGTCCGCCTGCACGCCGAGCATCTGCAGGGCTTTCGCCGCAATCCCCTCGCCTTCGCGGATCAGGCCGAGCAAGATGTGCTCGGTGCCCACGCCCGGGTGATTCAGGCGAGAAGCCTCTTCTTGCGCCAGCGCCAACACCTTCTGAGCTCTCTCCGTAAACCGTGCATACATCATCCATGCACCTCCGTATCATTCATTCTCAGCCGATCCCGAATTAACTGCGCGCGCCGCACGTCGCGCTCGTTCGGGCTCAGCTCGCGATTGTAGTATTTTTGCAGACAGGCCGGCTGCGTGAGCACCATCAGTTCCTTCAGGATGCCGGCCGACACGCCTTGGATAATGCCGAGATCGATCCCCAGTCGCACGTCCGACAGCCGCTCCAACGTCTCCTTCGAATCCATCTTGCGCGCATACGCCAGGATGCCAAACGAGCGGCTGACGCGGTCCTCGAGCTGGATCCGGTTGCGCTCCATCAGGAGTTTGCGCGCGTTCCGCTCCTGCTCGATGATCTGTTGGACGACGCTCATCAGATTCGCGATGATCTCTTCTTCGCTCTCGCCCAGTGTGATCTGGTTCGACACCTGATACAGATTCCCGAACGACTCCGACCCTTCGCCGTAGATGCCGCGAACCGCTAGCCCAACCTGGGACACGGCGGTAAGCAGCCTCTGAATGCCACCCGTGAGCGCGAGGCCCGGCAGGTGCATCATGACCGATGCGCGAATGCCGGTTCCGACGTTGGTCGGACAGGCCGTCAGATAACCGTATTGATCGTGATACGCGTAGGTCAAGGTCTGCTCAAGGGCGTCGTCCACCTGGCTCGCTAGATTCCACGCTTCCTGCAAGCGAAGCCCTGGAAGGATGCACTGGATGCGCAGGTGGTCTTCCTCATTGACCATAATGCTGACGACCTCGTCGTCGCGGAGGACAATGGCGCCATGCTTCTCTTGCTGCGCGAGATCGGGACTGATGAGATGCTTTTCGACGAACATCTGGCGATCGAGCGGCGTGAGATCCCGGCAACGGATGAACTCGAACTTGCCAAGCCGCTTCATGGCGTCGTTCTCCGCGGCCTGCCGCACGAGTTCCATGACCTCGTTGGCGTGCGCGTCGGTCGCCAGCGTGGGAAACGGGAATCCTTTCAGGTTTCGGGCGAGCCGGATGCGACTTGTGAGCACGATATCGTCTTCGGGCCCGGTTTCTTTCATCCATTTGCTGATGGTTCGTTTGACAAAGTCTGCGAGGGACATCTCCACACCTCCTCACTGCGCGCCCTGTTCCAGTTTGCGGATTTCGTCGCGCAGTTGCGCCGCGCGCTCGAACTGCTCCTGCGCCACGGCCTGCTGTAGTTCCCGGCGGAGCTGCTCCAGCTTGCGCGCCAACTGTTGGCGCTCGCCCGCCGAGCCCGGGACTTTTCCCGTGTGCCTGAGACCATTCTGAATGCGCCGCAACAGCGGCTCAAGCCGCGCCGAAAACGCGTCGTAGCAGTCCGGGCAACCGAACCTGCCGATCTGCGTGAACTGGTTGTACGTCATTCCGCACGTTCCGCATCGCTGCTGGGCCTGGGTGGTGACAGGCGCGAATCCCGAGGACGACTCCATGTTTAAGAGCCCGCTCAAGAGCTTATTGAAGTCGAACGGGCTTCCCATCAGAAACGGATTGGGAAACACGTCGCCCTGTTCTTTGGCGCATACCTCGCACAGGTGATAGGCCGTTTGCACACCGTTGATGATTTTCGTCACGTGGACCGTCGCCGGTCGCTCATGGCACCGCTCGCAAAGCATCGGTCCCACCTCGCTTTCAAGGTTTTCGGTGCGCTGCCAACGCCTGCAGCGCACTTGCCAGCAACTTCGCCCGCAGCCGATCTCGATATGGAAGGTCGAGTGCGAGCACGTCCCGGCGCAACATGGCGGAAATCAACGCGGCTTCGCGGTCCGTCAACCACCCGTCCCGGTGCAGGCGTTCGATCAGCGCCTCGCTGGCGGACTGGCTCACCTCGTCCCCGAGCGATCTCAGCACGTCCCACAGCAGGTGATCCTTGTCGAGCTTCACGCGCCGGATGCGGATATACCCGCCGCCGCCGCGCTTGGACTCGACGATGTACCCGTGATCCGTCGTGAAGCGCGTGCTGATGACGTAGTTGATCTGAGACGGGACGCAGTGAAACTGCTCCGCGAGCTCATTGCGCTGAATCTCGATCACGTCAAGCCCACTTTCTTCCATGAGTCGTTTCAGATACGCCTCGATGATGTCGGAGATGTTGCTTGCCATGATGACAACCCCTAACGCAGCACCGTCCTCTGAAGTTCCATTTGACTTTGATCTTTTGACTTTGACTTTTCTTGACCTTATTATACACCTGCCTGCGGGAAATGCAAGAGGGGTTTGGTTCTAGTGTGCACAAAAATCCAATGCATTCTGCGCCCGCGCCTCTCACCGCACAAAGTCCCGTTCAACGGTGACATGCACAAGGTTTAGCCCGCCGTCGATGCGCTACGAAGGTTCGATGCAACGCCCGCTGAGTCCCATGCAAGGTCTCATGTGCATTCGAGACGGGATCGCCCACTTCGCCCGGTTTACGCTTGCCTCGCATGCAAAAATTCGCGGGCCGGCCCGCCCGAGCGAGGGAAAGGTTCATGCTTCCGCTGTCGGTGTTGCACGATATCGTTCATCGCGCCCGCGAAGGAGATGACGTCTGTCTGCACGCGCTTTTCGACATGTTTCGTCCCCTATTGCGAGGCGCCGCCAAGCGGTATGCGCGCGTCGCCGGGTACGACGAGGCGTATCAGGAGGCGTGCGCCGCGTTTCTGCACGCCATTGCAACACATCACCCAGACGCTGCCCCGTTTCCGGCATACGCCGCAAGTCGAGTGTATGGCGACACCCGCACCGCCATGCGAAGATGGTGGTTGGCGCAGGAGCGAACTGCGTTCCAGAGGGAATCCGAAGAGGGGAGCAACGAAGATTGGGACGAAGAACCGGAGCGCAGAGGCCCTTCCTGCTCCGCGGGGGGAGATTCATTCGACCGCGTGGACCAGCGCCTGACCCTTTTGCGCCTGGCGCGCGAAGCGAGGCTCGCGCCACGAGAAGCCGCCTGGCTCGCGCTCGAACTGGCCGGGCTGGACACGAATGAGATGGCAGAGCAACTCGGCGTCAGCCCCGCGACCATCCGCACCTGGCGCATGCGCGCCGTGCGCAAGATGCGCGAGCGGGCTTTGAACGCGGGGCTGTCCCTGAGCGATCTGTGAGCATTTGACCAGGCGAGGCCGTATCAGGCCTCGCCATCCGCAATGGCAAACAGAATGGTGGCTTCCGCCACCAGCTTGCCATCCACATGGGCCCGGCCCGTTCCTCGGCCCATTCGGCCCTTCATGCGGTCGATCACGACTTCCATGTCCAGCCGATCTCCGGGCCGCACCTCACCGCGGAAGCGCGCGCCGTCGACACCCGCGAGCAGCGGGCGCTTCCCGCGGTAGGCCGGATCGGCCAAGATGGCGACGCCGCCAAGCTGCGCCATCGCCTCAATGATGAGCACCCCCGGCATAATGGGATAAGCGGGAAAATGGCCTTGAAAGTGAGGTTCATTGGCAGTCACGAGCTTGTACCCCACCGCGCGGCCGCCATCGATCTCCGTGACGCGATCGACCAGGAGAAACGGGTAGCGATGCGGCAGAATTTGTTGAATCTCCTCGATACTCAGGGGAAGTTTCTGCTCCATCAAGGACCTCCATAGGGTGGGACGCCTCAATACACGCGGCGCCGCACAGGAATGATTTTCATGCTCCGGACGTAGATCACAGTAGTGACGTACGACAGGCCCACCGTGAACCAGAGTACCATTTCACCGGCCGAGGGCGTGGGCCACGCGAGGATACAGAACGAGATGCCGAGGTAGTAAAAGCAAGTCGTGATCTTACCCCACCAGTTCGCCTTCGGCACCGCGCGTTTGCCCTGGAAGTAAAAGAACGCTGCGCCCGCAATCATCGCGACGTCTCGGAAGACGAGGAGAGCGGCAACCAGCCAGGGAAGGCGTTCAGACGCGAGCAGGGTGAACAGGACGGACACCATCATGAGCTTGTCCGCGAGCGGATCGAGCAACTGGCCCGTGTACGTCTCCAATTTGTACGTGCGAGCGAGATAGCCATCCAGAACGTCGGTGAGACCTGCGAACAGCAACACGGATAAGGCCAAGATCTTGTGCGGACTTTCCACACCATAAAATGCCCACAGATAGCACGGAATCAACAGCAGACGCAAGAGCGTCAACAGATTGGGCAGGTTCACGCGATCGCCTCCTCAACCTCCCGACGTCCGGATGGTATCTGCCAACCCGAGCAACTGATTCGCGATGGAGACGGCCTGTGCATTTTCCTCGTAGAAATCCTGCGCAGCGACGAGCTCAGCCATCGCAGCGGTCTCGTCCACGTTAGACTCGTTTACCGCTCCTTGGATCACGGACGAATTTCGCGCGGGAACCGCGACCCCGCCCGAGGCCAGTCGGTACAGACCGTTGCCTTCCGGAATGAGATGGCTGGACGGCTCCCCGATTTCCACCAACGCGAGTTTCGCGGTGCGTCCACGTCCGAATTGCACAGTGCCGTCCGGCGCGACGGTCATGGACGGCGCGTCCGTCGGCTTGACGATGGGCTGACCGCTGGTAGAGAGGACGGGGTCACCCGATTGGGTCGCGAGCACGAACGAACCATCCGCGCGCCGGCTCCAAATGAAGTTGCCGGCCCGGGTGTACATACGGCCCGAAGGCGTCTGCACGACAAAGAATCCGGGCCCCTCGATGGCAAGATGCGTCGGAATGCCCGTGCGCATCACGGCGCCTTGGCTGAAATCCCGCTCTTCGCCCGTCCGCGCAACGCCCGTGCCCCCGCGCCATCCAAGAGGCGTCACGCGGTCGGCTGAGGAGGGATCCGTCGCGTTGCCGTACACCTGCATCGTGAGCAGATCCGCGAACGTCCCCCGCTCGGCCGCATACCCCGGTGTCTCCAGGTTCGCCAGGTTGTCCGCAATTTGGTCGATCCAAGCGTTGGCCGCCTGCATGCCGGACAACCCATTCCACATCATCTGGCCCATGCGCTCGCCTCCCGCGCTCAGCTGCCCTGAACTCTGCCGATATCCGTCACCGCGACATTCAACAGGGAATCGACGGACTGCGCCACGCGCTGATTGGCCTCATAGGCGTTTAGCGCCTGCATCATTTGAGCCATCGTGGCCGCCACATTCACATTCGACGATTCAAGCGCGCCGAAAACCATCCGCCCCGTGCCAGCGCGCAGAAGCGGTGCGACGGCAGATGGCTGGTACGAACTGCCGACCATGTATTCGCCTTCGCCGAGCGGCTGGAGTTGCGTCACATCCGCGTCCACGAGGCCCAATCGACCTCCGGCCACGAGGTTGCCCTGGGCGTCGTAGACGCGAAACGACGGCTGTCCATTGGCATCATACACCGGCGTCCCGCTCTGCGAAAAGATTTGCGTGCCATGGTAGAGCGGGTTGATCACGATCCGCCCTCCCACCAGGACACGTCCCGCCGCGTCCAGCGGGGCGATGGCGTGCCCTGCCGCATCCACCACGACGTTGTTGGCGTTGACTTGCAGGGCGCCGTCCCGCGTCACTGCGAGGCCTGGCTGGCCGCTGGCATCCTCGTAGTTTACGGGTAAAAACGCGTGATAGCCCATGTCATCCGCGCTTCCCACGCGGATGGCATACGGATCGCCCGTTTCGCTGCCCGGCGTGTAGACCACCTGCCCCGCCGCATTCTCAATGACGTACGAAGGCCGCCCCGCGGCGTCATACACAGGCGAACCGTCTTCGCCAACAAGCTCCGACCCTTGATAGGCCGGATTGCGGACCGCAAACAGCCCTGGAACCGGCTGTCCATTCGCCCCATAGACCGCGAGCGGCATGCCCCCTGCAGTCAGCCTCGCGCCCGCGCCCACCGTCACCGGACCTGCCACGGGTTCAACGCCCTGCGGCGTAAGCGCGTAGGCCACCTCTCCTGACGTGAGGGCGTCGACGATGGCGAGATCGAGCGGCCGTCCCGTCGTCTCAAGCCCACCTTCGGCGAAGGAGGGAACTCCTTCCTGAAAATCCACGCCGCCGCCCATCTCGCCGATGCCGATCCCGGCCGCCCCGTCGCCGTACGAATAACGTTCCATGGCGAACACCGGGTCCTCCATGAGCTCGCCGATGGAAGCCTTGAAGCCCGGGGTCTCCTGGTTGGCCAAGTTGTTCGACAGAAGCTGCTCGATCCGATCTTCCGCCGCCATGCCCGAGGCGGCCGCCGTGAGCCCCTGGATCATCGCCCGACACCTCCGTCACCGCCGCGACCGACGCCGGCCGCGATCGCGATACTTGTTCCACTCGGGGCTCTCCAGCACGCACCCCGTCCCAATGACGACGCAGTGCATCGGATTTTCCGCGATGTGCACGGGGATCTCCAGCTCGGACTGCATGAGCTTGTCCAGGCCGTCCACGAGCGCCCCGCCACCCGTCAGCACGACGCCTTTGTCGAAGATGTCGGCGGCGAGCTCCGGCGGCGTCTCTTCCAGTACCGACTTCGTCGCCTGCACAATCGCGTACACCGGCTCCTGCAGGGCCTCGCGGAGTTCCTCCGAGTGAACTGTGACCGTCTTCGGCAAGCCGGTCACCATGTCTCGCCCACGCACGTCCGTGCTCTTCTGTCGCCCGCCTGGAAACACCGTCGCCAGTTCCTTCTTCAATTCCTCTGCCGTCCGCTCGCCGATCATCAGGTTGTACACCCGCCGGATGTACTTGACGATGGCCTCGTCGAGCTTGTCCCCCGCAATCCTGAGCGACGTCGAGGTGACTACATCACCGAGCGAAAGCACCGCAATATCCGTCGTGCCTCCGCCAATGTCGACGACCATCGAGCCGCTCGGTTCAAAGATGTTGAGTCCTGCGCCGATGGCGGCGGCCTTCGGCTCCTCAATCAAATCCACCTGCTTGATGCCGACCGCTTCCGCCGCCTCTCGAACCGCCTTCTGCTCGACGGAGGTGATGCCCGCGGGGACGCAGATCATCACACGCGGGCGCCCGAAGAAACGCTTGCCGATGGTTTTGTTGAGAAAGTGTCGGAGCATGATCTCCGTCACTTCAAAATCGGCGATCACGCCTTCCCGAAGCGGACGAATGGCGACAATGTTCCCCGGCGTTCGCCCCAACATGCGGCGAGCTTCTTCGCCAACCGCGACAACTTGCTTCGTCACCTGATCTATTGCCACGACCGATGGTTCGTCGAGTACAATCCCTTGGCCTTTGACGTGCACCAGCACATTGGCGGTGCCCAGATCTACACCAACGTCCCTTGAAAACATGTGCGGCGAGTCCTCCTACGTGTAGAGCGTACGAGATTGGGGAAGGTCGTGCGTCTGCTCGCATGAATGGAGTGGGGATGCAAGGATGTAGTTCTACAGTCCGCTCGAAACTCCTTTGCGCCGCTCGATCTTCTTCGGCTTCACGGCCGACCCAGCCCGCTCATCGTCTCCCTTATGATACTTCATTTTGGTGGCTTCGCCACCGCGCAAGTGACGGATCGCTTTGTGGTACTCCAAAATTTCCTTTACCTTGCTGGCCAACTCCGGATTGATCTCCGGAAGGCGTTCCGTCAGATCCTTGTGCACGGTGCTCTTCGAAACGCCGAATTCGCGCGCGATGGTGCGAACCGTGTTGCGCGTTTCGACAATGTACTCCCCAATCTTAAGCGTACGCTCCTTGATGTAGTCATGCACTCCCCTCGCCTCCCCGTGGCAGGTCAGTTGGTCTGGTTTATGTATATGAGGGGGTGTACACCGTATGCCGCGCCAGGCCTGGCCATTTCGAATCTTCCGGGGAGTTTCGACATCGCACGACCGTGCGCGGAAACGAGGGGAATGGTGATCTTTTTCCGGGAAATACGTCGAACGCGCTCGATAGACAAAGGAAAAACGCCCGCGCTGTAGCGGGCGTCTGGGCTACCCTCTCGTTGCGTGTCATTGCTTGGGGAGAAGCGACTCGGGGTCGATCGGTTGACCGTTTTGGTTGACTTGGAAATACAGATGGTTGCCCTGGCTCTGCTCGAACAGGTTGGTCGATGTCGTGCCGATGGGATCTCCGGCGGAGATGGTCTGGCCCGGTTTCACGTCCACCGAACCCAGGGACTGATACGTCTCGGTGTAGCCGTCGGGCGAGCTGACGACCACTTCGTAGCCGTAGAGCGGCTGATTGGTCACACTTTCGACGGTGCCGCGCTGCGCGGCCACCACCGTGAACTGCCTGCCACCGGCGGCGCGAATATCAATGCCCTTGTGCGGATAGAATGTGTTGTCGTACTCGACCACCGCCGCGGCCTGTTGCTTCAGGGATCCATGCACCGGGAAAAATCCCATGGTGACCGTAGCGTCTGTTCCCTGCGCGTATGGCCAAACCCAAGGCTCTAGCCCATTCGACGTGGTGCCCGTCTGCGACGTTTGGTTCGTCTCTGTGGTGGTCACCGACGTGGGCGTGCTGTTCGTCTCGATACGCGCATAGATGACACCGATCACGACCGCAGCCGCTCCAAGGTACATCGCCGGGTAGACCCATCGCTTCGACAGCCACTTGCGCACAGGACTCTGATTTTGCGCTTGCGGCGTCTCAGGTTTTGGATCACGCTGTTGCTTTTCATCCATGTGGCGCTCACCTCAGTAGTGAGTCTCGCCACGCGGACGGCTGTCTATACGTGTCGCCCTCAAATTTTGGGTAGAGTTAGTTACCGAAGTTTCCCAATCCCTGGACGATGGGCTGCATGTCTTCCAATCGGGCGCCAGGATAGAAGTGCGCCAGGATGGCGGCGTAGGACATGCCGCGCGACGCGAGCGCATCCGCCTCGTGCAAACTCATGCCGAGATCGGAACCTCGACCGTAGCAGGTGAAGACAAGCCGGTCTCCCCGCGCCACCCAGGTGAAATCGTCCGAGGCTAGTCCAAGATTGGCTGCGAACGCGGGACCTCCCCACACTTCGTCTCCCGCTTTCACGGCTTGCACAAAGCCGTCGCCCGACCGCACGGCGCGAAGGACGCTGAAATCGCTCAGGTGGGCCGACAGCGCCTGGTTGAACGCGCCCAACGTATAGGTGATGGTCGACAGACGAGCCGGACTCGAGGCGTCGTCTGGACAGGGTATGCTTTTCAGGTAAGGCAGCGGATCGCCGAGCGCCGTGGCAGCGGATCGCGTCCGCCCGGTGGAGATCTGGCAAAGAAACGCGAGAATCGGCTGGCCGCCGTACGTTAATATTCTCCCGTCCGTCGCTTCAATCGCCGCCTGCGCGCGAGCGATGAACGCAAGCGCGGCCTGGGCGCCGATGGAAAGTTCCAGCTCGTGCTCGGTCTCCATGGCCAGGTCGAGCGAAGGATTGTCCGTAAGATCAGCGCGCTCGCGACGAGCTTGGAGCGAGGGATGGAGCATCGCGCGTACGGCGTAAGTGCGAACGGCGACGCTCGCGGCCTCGAGGCTGGCCATCGGGGCGCTCGGGTCGCAGTTAGCCAAAAGAACTTCCAGCACGTACGTGTTGAGGGGGATAGGCCGAGCCTCGCCTGCTTCTCCTTCGAAGACGCGGACTTGAACTCGAGCGTCGCGCCCTGCAATCCACGCGGAGACGTCGGGCATGGGCGAGCGCTGGAGCGCTTTGGCAATCCCCACGGGGAGGAGAACCATCGCGGCGAAGGCAAGCGCGAGTCGCACCGCGAACTGGAGAATGCCGCGCAGGGGGCGTGACTGGGACATGGCTTTCATCCTCTCGATCACGTTTCGAGGGCGCGCGCCGCTTCTCTGGAGCATGCGAGGACAACCCGTTCAATGCAGCGTATGCGACTCGTGAAGGGGATATGCCCGAATGGGCGGCGGATGACCCGGGCCACGGTTCACCATGCCGCATTCGACACCACAACGAAACAAACCGCAGAACCCTGTGCGAAGGGCCTGCGGTTTGTGGACCAGTGAAGTGTTGCACGCTGGTATCAGCCTACGGATTTCGCCATGGCGATCTCGGCGTCCCCTTCGATCCGCTCGAGGCGCGCGCCGAGTTGCTTGAATTTGCCGACGAGATCGTCATAACCCCTGTCGATATGATGAAGTCCGTATACTTCCGTCTGACCCTCGGCGAGGAGGCCCGCGATGACCAGCGCCGCACCTGCGCGGAGATCCGTCGCGGTGACCCGGGCCCCGGTCAGACGCGGCACGCCCTCAATGACGGCAGTGCGTCCCTCAATGTGAATATTCGCCCCCATGCGCTGCAACTCCGCGACATGCATGAATCGGTTCTCGAACACGGTTTCGGTCACGGTGCTCGTCCCTTGCGCCACCGTGAGGGCGGCGACCATCTGCGCCTGCAAATCCGTCGGGAATGATGGGTAATAGTGCGTCTTGACGTCGAGCGGCTTCATGCGACCCCCCTGACAGGGCCACACCTTGATCCCTTCGACGTGATCCTCGATGACAGCCCCGGCCTCCTCGAGCTTCGCGATGAGCGACATGAGGTGATGGGACAGTGCATTCTCCACGTAGACGCCTCGTCCGATGAGTGCGGCCGCAATCAGAAACGTGCCTGCCTCAATCCGGTCGGGGATCACGGCATGAGTCGCGCCCCGCAGCCGGTCCACGCCCTCGATGCGAATGACGTCCGTCCCCGCGCCTCGAACGCGAGCCCCCATCGCGTTCAGATAGTTGGCGAGATCCACGTTCTCCGGCTCTTTTGCGGCGTTCTCGATGATGGTCTGTCCTTTGGCCAGGACCGCCGCCATCATAATGTTCTGCGTCGCGCCCACGCTCGGCACGTCCAGGTAGATGCGAGCACCGCGCAGGCCGCCGCGAGGCGCGCGAAAATGCACGTAGCCGTTTTCCACGACGGCGGTGGCGCCGAGCGCTTCGAGCCCCTTGATGTGAAGATCCACCGGCCTTGGCCCGATATTACACCCTCCTGGCAAGGCCACCATCGCCTCGCCGAAGCGCGCCAGAAGAGGTCCCGCAACCACAAAGGAAGCGCGCATCTTGCGGACCAACTCGGCGGGCGGACACACGCTGAACAGGCGCCGCGCGTCGACGCGGATGGTGCATCCGTTCCACTCCAGCTTCGCGCCGAGCGCCGAAACCGTGTCCGCCATGACGCGCACGTCGAGGAGATGCGGGACCTCTTCGATTTGACTCACGCCCTCCTCCGCCAAGAGACTGGCTGCGAGGATAGGCAACACCGCATTTTTGGCTCCGCTGACGCGAACGGTTCCCTCCAGGGGATATCCACCCTCAATTACGATTCTTCCCATTCCGCTACCTCCGCACGGCTTTCCTGAGCCTCGCGAAGCGGCGGCGCGGATGCGTCCTCAATACGTCGCGATCACAAGAGGAGAGCCCACGTACACGTCGGTCCCTTGCCGGAACGAGTCGTCGTGCACGGCCACCTGGACGTTCACCCGCCGATGGTCGCCCGACAGCACGTACACCGGTGCGTGGGCACTGTACCCTGACAGGCTCGTCTCGAGCGGCGTGCGAATGCCTTCGACCGCCGCAGCGCCCACCGCTCTCAAGGCCGCGATCGCCATTTCGTCCGCTTCCGCCTCGCTGACTTCGCTCGGTTTGAAACCAGCTATGTATGCGCTCATCTGCGGCGTGCCGTTGACGGACGCCACCGTGCGCTCCACCTGGTCATATTGCGATGAAAATTGGCCTTCCGTCAAGTTCGAGCTGGATGCTGTCACCGTCATCACGGTCTCCGGCTGGCCGTCTCCTGCGCCGCTTGGCGCCCCGGGAAAACTCGTCAAAACCACCTCAGCCCGCGTGCCGCCGGGCCAGGCGCCGACAGCGCGCCAGTACGTCTCATTCGCGAGTTGGGCGACCTGCGTCTTGACGCTGACGAGGCCCAACTCCTGCACGACCTGGCCGCCGAGCGCTGCGAGTTGCGCCGAGTCGAGAAACGAATCGTTCAACTGCGTCCAGTCGTGGATGAGATACGCGTTCGGCGTGGCCCCTGTCGCGCGGAGGGCGCTCATGAGAAATTGGTACTGCGCGCCTCCGTCGGATGGCACAGCGCTGGCAGTGTGGGCACTGGCCGTGCCCGGAGGATGCGCGATGACCGCGCCGAGCGCAATCCAAAGCGCCATCCACATGGCGCGCTTCAGGCTTTGTTTCCCGCGGCGGCGCACGAGACGAGCCCGCCGAATGACTCTAGGGTGTGCCATGGCGGATACCTCCATCCGATCCTGGAAATCAAGGCTCTCTAGGATTTCACCTGATTCCAGTCTCGACGGATCCCGCCCGGGCTATACCCTGTGCACGGAGGTCTCATAGATTTCGTAGAGCAAGACCCTCACCGCGACCTCAAAGCGCACTATTGAGCAACTGCATCGCCCCCAGAAGAATAAGACCGACGACGACAGATAGCACGCCTCCGGCGAGTGCGAGGAAGAACCGCAAGAGCTGGGCCTGGCCCGCGAATGGGTGGTGCGTGAACTTGTCCCATTTGAGCGCGCCGAGCGCCCACCAACTCGCCACGACACCGAGGAAGAAAACCAAGAGCAGAACGATCCCGTCCGCCCCCAGGGTGGCACTGACGCGATAGACCAACGGCACCCAGTCACCTCCACTCGCCATCGCCGTCCCGGCGCTGAAACGACACTGGCCGCCTCCCAACCTGTTCGTGAAGAGACGGCCAGTTGCCCAAAACCATCATACCACGGAATTAAGCGCTCGGAACACTTGCGTGGAGAAATCCGTTTAGGCGCTTATGCTCTTCCACCGCCTGCAGCCGCAGTTCCGCGCGCATGAGCGCCTGACGCGCGCGTTCCGCTTCCTCGTCATCCACCGCCGCTTGCAGCCGCTTCTCCGCGCGGTCCTTAGCGCGAAGGGCGCGATCGACGTCGATTTCCTCAGGCAACTCCGCGGTGTCCGCCAGAATGGTGATCTTCTCCGGCAGAACCTCGACAAACCCGCCCGAGACCGGTACGACGTCCTGGCGATCGTCCGCCAGTCGAATGCGCACCAGGCACGGCTTGACCGCCGTCGCGAGCGGCATATGGCGGGGCAAGATGCCGATTTCGCCATCGCCGCCCCGCAGGATCACCATGCGCACGTCCATCGACAGCACGATCCGCTCCGGCGTGACAATTTCGAGCGGCACGGTCAACATCTGCGCTCACCTCACTTCCGGATGGGATCAGGCGTAGCCGTCCTTGCGCGCTTTCTCGATCACGTCTTCAATCGCGCCGCAATAGCGGAAGTACGTCTCCGGGATGTCGTCGTGCTTGCCCTCTAGGATCTCCTTGAACGAGCGCACGGTATCCTTCACCGGCACGTACTTGCCCGGCGTCCCGGTGAACACCTCGGCCACGAAGAACGGCTGCGACAGGAAGTTCTGGATCTTGCGCGCGCGCGACACAATGAGGCGATCCTCGTCGGTCAGCTCATCCATGCCGAGGATGGCGATGATGTCCTGCAGCTCGCGATACCGCTGCAGCACGGCCTGGACACCGCGCGCCACCTGATAATGCTCTTCGCCCACGATGTCCGGCTGGAGCGCCCGCGACGTCGAAGCGAGCGGATCCACGGCCGGATACAGGCCCATGTCGGCGATCCGGCGCTCCAACACGGTCGTCGCATCGAGGTGGGTGAACGTGTTGGCCGGCGCCGGGTCGGTGTAGTCGTCCGCCGGGACGTACACCGCCTGGATGGACGTGATGGATCCGCGCACCGTCGAGGCAATGCGCTCCTGAAGCTGGCCCATTTCCGTCGCAAGAGTGGGCTGGTAACCCACGGCTGACGGCATGCGGCCGAGAAGCGCAGAAACCTCGGAACCTGCCTGGGTGAAGCGGAAGATGTTGTCGATGAAGAACAGGACGTCGCGCTGTTCGACATCGCGGAAGTACTCGGCGAGCGTCAGGCCGGAAAGCGCCACGCGGAGGCGCGCACCGGGTGGCTCGTTCATCTGGCCGAACACCATGCACGTCTTGTCGAGGACGCCCGACTCCTTCATTTCATGGTAGAGGTCGTTACCCTCGCGCGTCCGCTCGCCGACGCCGGCAAACACCGAATAACCGCCGTGCTCCTTCGCGATGTTGTGAATGAGCTCCTGAATGAGCACCGTTTTGCCGACGCCCGCGCCGCCGAACAGACCGACCTTCCCACCCTTGACGTATGGAGCGAGCAGATCCACAACCTTGATGCCGGTTTCGAAGATCTCCGTCTTCGTCGTCAGATCCCCGAATGCGGGCGCGGGACGGTGGATGGGCCAGCGCTCCGCAGCATCGACGGGTCCCTTCTCGTCAATGGTTTCGCCGAGCACATTGAAGATGCGCCCCAAGGTGCCCGGCCCTACCGGCATCGAGATGGGCTGTCCTGTATCGACGACTTCCACGCCACGGACGAGCCCGTCGGTCGACGACATGGCGATGGTGCGAACCACATTGTCTCCGAGGTGCAGTGCCACCTCGAGCGTCAGATGCACGGGCAGATCGCCCTCGTAGTCAATTCGGAGGGCATTGTTGATTGCCGGCAGTTGTCCCTCTGGAAAGCGGACATCGACCACCGGGCCCATGACCTGCACTACATACCCTTTGTTCACGAATGTCCCTCCTTGCGGCCGTTTCCTTTGTTATTTCAACGCTTCCGCGCCACCGACAATTTCTGCAATCTGGGTCGTGATCGCCGCCTGGCGCGCTCGGTTCAACGACAAGGTCAGTTTCTCGATCAGCTCAAGCGCGTTGTCGGTCGCGTTGCCCATGGCGTTCATGCGCGCAGCATGTTCGGAAGCCTTCGCGTCCAACACCGCCTGATAGACCAGCGTCTCGGCATACCGCGGAAGGAGAGCCGCGAGCACCGACTCCTCGTCAGGCTCAAACAGATAATTGCGCCGTGGCCCCTGTGCGTTCTCTGCAAGCGAGGCCAGAGGTAGTACTTTGCGCACCACCGGGCGCTGAACCGCTGCGTTGATGAACTCGTTGTAGATGAAATACAGCTCGTCGAACTCCTCGCGCTCGTACGCCGCGACGATGTTTTCCGCCAGATGGCGCACGGAGTGATACGTGGGCGTATCCGGGAGATCGACGACCTCGGCCGCGATGGGCAGCCCACGGCGCTGGAAGAAGTTCCGCCCTCGCTTGCCGACCGTGTAAATCGCGTACGAGGCCTTGTCTCGCTTGCCGAACTCCTGCATCGCGGCGCGCACGACTTGCGCGTTGTACGGCCCGGCCAGGCCGCGATCGGCCGTGATGACGAGGTAACCGATGCGCCGCACGGGCCTCACCGCGAGCAGCGGATGCTTGACATGCCGCGCCGAGAGCGACAGGTTCGCGAGCATCTCCTGCATCTTCGAGAGGTACGGTTTTGACTGTTGCACCGCATCCTGCACGCGGCGCAACTTGGCGGCCGCGACCATCTCCATCGCCTTTGTGATCTGCGCGGTATTGCGGACGCTTTTGATGCGCCGCCGGATATCGCGCATGCTATTTTGCGCCATCGCCCGTTCTCACCACCGGTTGGGGCCAAAGCCCCGATTCATGCGGCACGGCCCACGAAGGGCCGTGCATCACCCGTCCATCAGGGCACAAACGTCGGCTTGAACTTCGCCATCGCTTCTTTCATGAGCTCGATGGTATCGTCCTCAAGCGACTTGCGCTCCTGCATCTGTTGGAACACCTGCGGATACTCGCGATCCAGGAAGGCGAGCCACTCGCGCTCGAACTTTTGCACGGCCTCCACCGGGATGTCGTCCAGATAGCCGTTCACACCCGTCCAGAGCGACGCGACCTGCCGATCGAACGTCAGCGGGTGATACTGCGGCTGCTTCAACAACTCTGTCATCCGCTCGCCGCGGCGCAAGGTGTCCTGCGTCGCCTTGTCCAGATCGCTGCCGAACTGGGTGAAGGCCTGGAGCTCGCGGTACTGGGCGAGATCCAGCTTCAGCGTGCCGGCGACCTTCTTCATGGCCTTCGTCTGCGCCGCCGATCCCACGCGGGACACCGACGATCCGACGTTAATCGCCGGCCGCACGCCCGCAAAGAACAGGTCCGACTCGAGGAAGATCTGGCCGTCCGTGATCGAGATGACGTTGGTCGGAATGTACGCAGAGATATCGCCCGCCTGGGTCTCGATGAACGGCAGGGCCGTGAGTGAGCCGCCGCCGTGCTCGTCGTTGAGCTTTGCGGCGCGCTCGAGGAGGCGCGAGTGCAGATAAAACACGTCACCCGGATACGCCTCGCGACCTGGCGGACGCCGCAGCAAGAGCGACATCTCGCGGTATGCGGCGGCCTGTTTCGACAGGTCGTCGTACACCACGAGGGCGTGCTGCCCGTTGTACAGGTAGTACTCCGCCATCGCACACCCCGCATAGGGAGCGAGGAACAAGAGCGGAGCAGGCTCCGACGCGCTCGCCACGACCACCGTGGTGTACTCCATGGCGCCGTAGCGGCGGAGCGTCTCCACAACTTGCGCCACCGTCGACTGCTTCTGCCCGATGGCGACGTAGATGCACTTCACGTCCTTGCCCTTTTGGTTGATGATGGTGTCGAGCGCAATGGCCGTTTTTCCCGTCTGGCGGTCGCCAATGATGAGCTCGCGCTGACCACGTCCGATGGGCACCATCGAATCGATGGCCTTGATACCCGTTTCGAGCGGCTCATGCACGGAGCGGCGCACGATGACGCCCGGCGCTGGCGACTCGACGGGACGATACTCCGTGGCCTCAATGGGGCCCTTGTTGTCAATGGGTTGACCCAGCGCGTTCACGACGCGCCCCAAGAGCTGCGGACCCACGGGCACCGTGACCAGGCGGCCGGTGCGGCGCACCTGTTCGCCTTCGCGGATGCCCTGCACGGAACCGAGCACCACGACGCCGACGTTGTCCTCCTCCAGGTTCAGCGCCATGCCGTACACGCCGCTTTCAAACTCGACCAGCTCGCCCGCCATGACGTTGTCTAAGCCGTAGAGGCGCGCAATCCCGTCGCCCACCGACAGCACCGTGCCCGTGTCGCGCACCTCGGCCTTGACCTCGAACTGCTCGATCTGTTGCTTGATGAGCGCGCTGATTTCATCCGGACGAATGCTCAACGTATTCCCTCCTTACGCACTGCGCGGGCTAACAGGCGATCGCGGAACTGGCGCAAGGCGTTTGCCGTCGTCGCGTCCAGCACGCGATGGCCCATGTGAATGCGGACGCCCGCGATGAGCGCCGGATTTTCAATGACCTTCGGCACTACCGTCTTGCCGCACGCCTCCGTGAGCCGGCGGACCAACTCGTCGAGATCCGCCTCCGTCAGCGGTTGCGCCGTCTCGATCTCGACGCGAACGCGGCCGTTCAAGGCGTCCGCGAGCTCCTGGTAGCGATCCGCCACGAGCGCTACGTATGACCCACGCCCTCGGTCCAGCAGGATCGCCAGAAACCGCGCGACGTCAGGGCGCAGCGGCTCCCCGAGCACGCCTTCGAGCGCCTTGATCTTAGATTCCGTGGCAACGACCGGACTCGCGAGAAATTGCGACAACTCTTTGGATGCCCCGAGGAACGCGCGGATCTTGCCGAGCTGTGCGCCGATGTCCTCCACTGCGCCATGCTCTTGTGCGTACGACACGAGCGCGCGCGCGTACCGATTCGCCACCGCGCCGGTCAGCATACGAGCTCACCCAACTTGCTCTCGGCCTCTTCCACGAGTTCCTTGTGCAACTCGGCCGTGACGTGATCGCGCAGCAACTTGGTGGTCAACTCGACAGACAACTCCGCCACGCGCTTCGTGACGGCGGCCAGGGCCTCGTCGCGCTCGCGGACAATGGCTTGGCGGCTCTCCTCGAGAATCCGAGCTGCCTCCTCTTCGGCCTTCTGCACAATCTCGCGCGCCTGCTCGTCCGCGCGGATGCGAGCTTGATCCAGCAGGTTCCGCGCTTCCTTGCGCGCCTCTTCCAACAAGCGCTGTTGTTCGGCCAACAGCCGCTCTGCTTCTTCGCGGCTCTTCTCGGCCTCGCTGATCTGGGTCTCGATATGAATTCTCCGCTGTTCCAACATTCGCGCCAGCGGCTTGAACGCAAACCGCTGAATGATGAAGAACACGATGAGGAACGAGATCACGGAGAAGATGAACGTTCCAACTTGAAAGATGCCGCCCACCTGGAACACTCCCTCCTCCTTGGATTGGCATCCGGCTTACACGAGCGCCCGGCGCGAGGAGCCGGGCGCCCAGGCATCAGAACGCGCCTTTCGTGAAGAGGATGATGATACCGAATGCCAGCGCGATGACCGGGAACGCCTCGACCAACGCGACACCAAGGAGCGCGCTGCCGAAGATGGAGCCGCGCGCTTCAGGCTGGCGAGCGACGCCTTCGACGTACTTGCTCATGACCATGCCGTCGCCGACGCCAGAGCCGACGGCCGCCAGGCCGAGCAGGAGCGCCACTGCAATGTCGTAAATCGCTTTGACCATGTCGAGTTGCATCAGTCTGTTCCTCCTTTTGTTGATGGACGTAAACTTCGTTCGCGCAAGCCCTTCCGAACGCCGAGCGTCAGTGCTGGCTGTCCGCTTCAAACGACTTCATGCCGATGTACAGGCACATCAGGATGCTGAAGACGTAGGCTTGAATCGTCGCCACAAAGCCGCTGTACAGCAGCCAGGCGATGATGAACGGAAGCTGCCAAGGGATGAAGTGGAACGCAAACGGCGCGCGCAGCAGGAGCCCTAGCAGGATCTCGCCGGCGAAAATGTTGCCGAAAAGTCGCATGCCGTGCGTCAGAGGATTTGTGATTTCCTCCAACAGTCCGAACGGGGGATGGCGGAGCAAGTGGCGAAACCACTTGACTGGATGCCGCAGTCCCCTCGCGTGGCTGATGAGCCACACCAGAATGGCGAGCCCGAGCGCCATGCTCATGTTGGACGTCGGAGAATCAAAGAGTTCCACGTCCCCCTTCGCCGACTGAAGGTCGGACGGGCTCAAGCCCCAGACGTGAGCATGCGGATCGAAGTGCACTGTGATGGTCATGATGAGCCCGAGCCAGTTGGCGACGAACAGAAAGAGCAACATGATGAACGCGAGAGGTCGCACGAACCGCCGCGATTCCTCGCTCGGCATCACATCTTTCGCCATGCTCTCGGAGAAGTCGAAGGCCCATTCCACGAGGTTCTGCAATCCGCGAGGGTGACGCATGTCCATGCGCGCCACGGCCAGACGCAGCAGAACGAAGACGATGAGCCCCGTGAGAAAGATGGTCGCAATCACGACGACGTTCGTCTGCCAGATGGTCCCCGGGAATAACGTCGGGAAGACCGGCACGTTTTCACCTTCTTTCCGTCATCCTTGTTGATCAGGCGGGTTCTTGGCATACCGATACATCCCAATAATGATGAACACAAAACTCAGGGCGTACCCGACCAAGGCTGCGTAGGGATTGAACAGCGCCCGGAACTTCAGCGCGATGACCATGATGACCACAATCAGCGCAAGCCGCGCGAACATGCCCACCATCCCAGAGGCGAAGAGTACCTGCCCTTGAACGTTGTCGTTCAGATGCCCCTGGCGGATCATGCTGAAGATCACGAACAGGCCACCCATCTCACCCAACAGCAGACCACTGAAGACGGGCCGCGCCTCCCTAAAGACAGCGACACCAAGCGCGGTCAACAACATCAGGCCGAGCCACGACCATTGAATGGCTCGCAGTCGCTTCATGAGGGAATTGGCACTCATCGTCGGTCTCCTAGAACCTGTTTGACGAGGAACGTTAGGCCCGACACGCCGGCCATCACGCCGAGCACCACGCCCGCCACCGTCGGCCAGAGCCGATGGACATGCAAACTCACGACATGCCCCACAAACCCCAGGCCAACGATGCACCCAGCGAGTTGCAGCGTGGCTCCTGAGTAGACGGCGAACAACGTCCAGTCACTCGGCTGCTTGCGCGCAGAACGCGCCTCGTTGCGGTCTTCGTCTGCGAACGCACACACCACCTAGAACAGATTGAAGAGAGGGACAAACTTGTGTGATGCAAGAGATTGAGTGGAGCTTTTGCAACATTCCACCACATACCTATAGGGTTTCCGCTTGCAAGCCAGGATAACCATAGCAAGGAAGGCGTTTCCAGAAATGGGCGCGCTAGCTCACCCTTCTCGTAGGGCGAAACGCCTGTTTGTATGGTGAAATGCCAGAACCCTCGCCTATAGTACACTAGCCCAAAATTCGATGTCAACGCAGAAACCCTGCGGAATACCAGGGATTTTGCCCGGCTGTCCCGGTTTGTTCACAAAATCCTCGACCCGGGTGCCTCGTTACCCGGATGCGCACTCTCCATCCACAAATGGAAGTGAAAGCGCAAGCACATACTGGAAATCCTCATCGATGTTGAAACGGCCCCTCGGACTCCAGATAGCGAAAAGGCTGGGGGCGCTCAGCCAGGCCAAAGTGATATAAGATAGCTTGCACGATGCGCTCCGAAGCGCGGCCGTCGCCATACGGATTCTTGCGCAACGCCATATCCCGGTATGCGGCTTCATCCGTGAGCAGGCGTTTAGCCTCGGAGAAAATGGTTTCCTCGTCCGTTCCCACGAGCTTCAGCGTCCCCGCCTCAATGCCTTCCGGCCGCTCGGTGGTATCCCGCAGGACCAGCACAGGCACACCGAGCGACGGCGCCTCCTCCTGAATGCCGCCGGAATCCGTGAGGATCAGCGTTGCGCGCGCCATGAAGTTGTGGTTGTCGATCACGCCGAGCGGATCCAGCAGATGGATCCGCGGATGGCCGCCGAGGATGGAAAACACCGTGTCGCGGACGCGCGGATTCAGGTGGACGGGGTAGACCAAATGGAGATCTTCAGCAAGATCCACCACCCTGCGAGCCGCGCGGCAGATGCTCTCGAGCTTCTCTCCCCAGTTCTCCCGGCGGTGGCTAGTCATGTAAATGAGGCGAGCGCCATTGGGCATCCCGTCCAACACGGGATGCGTGTACGCTTTGCGGACGGTTGTGCGCATGGCATCGATAGCCGTGTTCCCCGTCACAAAGATGGCCTCCTCCGGCCGACCCTCCTGCCTGAGATGCGCTGCAGCGACGTCGGTCGGGGCGAAGAAGAGATCGCAGAGCACGTCGGTCAACTGGCGATTCATCTCTTCTGGGAACGGGCTGTATTTCTGGTACGTCCGAAGCCCCGCTTCCACATGGCCAATGGCAATTTGTTGATAAAACGCGGCCAGGCTCGCGGCGAACGTCGTGGTCGTGTCGCCGTGCACCAGAACCAGGTCGGGCTTGCGCCGCTCGAGCACCCCCTCCAGTCCGGCGAGAGCCTTCACGGTGATGGTCGCCAGCGTCTGTTTCGGCTCCATGATGTCGAGATCGTCGTCCACGCGAATGGAGAAGACCTCCAACACCTGATCCAGCATCTCGCGGTGCTGCGCGGTGACGCACACGAGCGACTCAATCTGAGGATGCGCTTCGAGCGCCTTGACAAGCGGAGCCATCTTGATGGCCTCAGGCCGCGTTCCGAACACGGTGAGCACACGGACGGGCGTTAATTTCAACGATAGGACCCCCTCATTGTCTTTCGCCGGCTCGTCCGAGCGAAGCGTCTACTTCGTCCCGAAGAGGCGATCCCCCGCGTCGCCGAGGCCCGGGACGATGTAGCCGTGATCGTTCAGATGGTCATCCACAGCGGCGAGGTAGATGTCGACGTCCGGATGGTGTTCCTGAACGGCCCGGATACCTTCGGGGACGCCGACGAGGCACATGAGTTTCGGGCGCTGCGCCCCGCGCTCCTTCACCGCTCGGAGCGCTGCCACGGCGGATCCACCTGTGGCGAGCATCGGGTCGACCACGTACACGTCCCGCTCCTCCAGATGAGCCGGGAGTTTGCAGTAGTATTCGACGGGCATCAGCGTCTCGGGATCGCGATATAGCCCGATGTGACCGACCTTCGCCCCGGGGATTAAGTTCAAAATTCCTTCGACCATGCCGAGCCCCGCGCGCAGGACCGGCACGATGGCGAGCGTCTTGCCCGCGATGACCTTCGCCGAGGCGACGCCCACGGGCGTCTCCACCGTAACCTCTTGCAGAGGGAGATCGCGCGTGATCTCGTAGACCATGAGCATCGCAACTTCCTGGACGAGCGCGCGAAACTCCTTCGTCCCCGTGTTCTTGTCGCGAATGAGGGTCAACTTGTGCTGAATGAGGGGATGGTCAAGCACATGCACCTGTCCCAAGGAAAACGCTCCTTTGTCAAAATGGGGCCGCCCTCGTGGGCGGCGCTCAACCAAGGCATTTCATTCGACGTAGGACAAAGTCGGATAGAGCGGAAACCGTTCCGTCAAGCTGTCCACACGAGCGCGCGCCTCGCGCTTCACCTCGTCGTTGAAGTCGCCGAGGAGGACGAGCTTGAAGATCTCAGCAATCTCCTGCATCGCGCCCTCGTCCATGCCGCGCGACGTCGCAGCTGGCGTGCCGACGCGGATGCCGCTCGTCACCATTGGACTTTCCGGATCGAACGGGATGGCGTTCTTGTTGACGGTGATGCCGATTTCGTCCAGCCTCCGCTCGGCTTCTTTGCCGGTCAGGCCCGCGCTGCGCACGTCGATAAGCATCAGGTGGTTGTCGGTGCCGCCGGACACAAGGCGGAACCCGTACCCTTTGAGCGCTTCGGCCAGCGCCTTCGCGTTCTTCACAATCTGCTCCTGGTACGCCTTGAACTCGGGTTTCAAGGCTTCGCCGAACGCGACGGCCTTCGCCGCAATCACGTGCATGAGGGGACCGCCCTGGACGCCGGGGAAGTTCGTCTTGTCGATAAGCTTGGCGACGTCCTTCTGACAGAGGATGAACCCGCCGCGCGGACCCCGAAGCGTCTTGTGCGTCGTGGACGTCACGAAGTGCGCGTGCGGCACGGGGGACGGGTGAAGCCCCGCGGCAATGAGGCCCGCAATGTGCGCCATGTCCACCATCAGATACGCGC
This sequence comes from Alicyclobacillus sp. CIJ1, assembly GCF_057538885.1. Classification (NCBI taxonomy): domain Bacteria; kingdom Bacillati; phylum Bacillota; class Bacilli; order Caryophanales; family Alicyclobacillaceae; genus Alicyclobacillus; species Alicyclobacillus sp. CIJ1. Next base: position 223,711 of record NZ_BAAJPH010000117.1, read on the forward strand.
CGACCTCGTCCGCAATCTCCCGCATGCGTTTGAAGTCGATGACGCGCGGGTACGCGCTCGCGCCGGCGACAATCATCTTCGGCCGATGTTCCTTCGCGACCTTGAGCACCTCGTCGTAGTCGATGAGATGGGTCTCCGGGTCGACGCCGTACGAGACGAACTTGTAAAGCTGCCCAGAAAAGTTCACGGGGCTGCCATGCGTCAAGTGGCCGCCGTGCGCGAGATTCATGCCGAGCACCGTGTCGCCCGGCTTGAGGACACTGAAGTAGACCGTCATGTTCGCCTGCGAACCGCTGTGCGGCTGGACGTTCGCGTACTCGGCGCCGAACAGTTCCTTGACGCGATCGATGGCGATGCGCTCGACCACGTCGACAAACTCGCACCCGCCGTAATAGCGCCGGCCTGGGTAACCTTCGGCGTATTTGTTCGTCAAGACGGACCCGAGGGCCTCGAGCACGGCCTCGCTGACGAAGTTTTCTGAAGCGATGAGTTCGATGTTCCGCTGCTGCCGACGGAGTTCGGCCTGCATCGCAGACGCGACATCCGGATCAACCTGCTGCAGAAGGGTGGTCAAACTGCGCAACTCCTTTCATCCAGCGCCGCATGCGAGAGGACGCCGCGATTCACATTCATCTTACGGTTCGAACACGGGGCGCACAAGCCCTGAACGGCGCACGGGCGCGGGATGATGGGGCGAGACACGCGCTTGGCTCACGCGTCCCTTCGAGGCGGCGTGTCGGCGGACATCCGCCGGCGCGCCTCTTCGGGGTCGTACACCGCGCGGGCGCCGCCGACGAGGGGCGGGCGCGATCGCGCCATGACGACGTGCGCCCGGCCGATTTCGCGCAGGGGGCCTCGAACGGGCACCGCGACAGGCCGCAGATGCATCCCGATGAGCGTGTCGCCGATGTCGATCCCCGCATCCGCGGCCACGGAGCTCACCAGGCAAGCATCCTCCATCGCCCAATACGCCGCGGCGGCCGCGGCGCCACCCGCGCCAGGCACGGGGATAGCCGTGACTTCCTGGAAGCCGCGCGATCTCGCCACGGCCCTCTCCACGACGAGCGCGCGATTCAGGTGCTCACAGCACTGGAAGGCCACGTCGCACCCCGCTTCCCGGGCAAATGCAAGCACGACGTCCGCGATGGCCTGTCCGATGGCGACGGACGTGGCGCTTCCGATGCGCTCCCCTGCCACCTCGCTGGTCGATGCGCCCACCACCAGGAGCTTGCCCGGACCCAGGTTCGCGTCGCGCGCGAGGTGCGCCAGGAGCACCGGCAGGTCACGCCGGACCGACGCAATCGATTCGGCCTCAATCTCCCTGCTCGGAGGCCCCATCGCCACCCTCCCCCTTCTCCACCGCGCCGCCCGCTGCGTCTCGTACCAGGCGAGCAAACGCGCGTTGGACGAGATCGGCGAGATGTTCAGCGCACGCTTCGTATTCTTGCTCGCCACCGCCAAACGGGTCCACCACATCCTGCGACGCGTTCTCCGGCACCTCATGCGCGAACGCGTACAGCGTATGCACCTTCTCGGCGAGCTCGGGAAACACGTCCACCAACGCCTGCCTGTGCGATCGCGACATGGTGAGGACGAGATCGGCCTCACGCAGCATCTCCCGAGTCAGGCGCTTGGCGGCGTGACCCTCTGCAGGGACCTGCCGGCGTGCGAGGGCCTGCGCTGCATGCTCCGTCATGGGGGCACCTTCCATGGCCATCAGGCCTGCCGAATCGACGTTCCAGTCGAGCGCGTGCTCCTCGACGAGCTTACGCAAGAAGGCCGCAGCCATCGGACTGCGGCAAGTGTTTCCGGTACAGACGAAGAGAATCTGCATTGTTTCCTCCATGCTTTTGGCTTTGGTTTGCTTCTACGTTTGCCTTCAGTATAGGAGGTTCCTAGGGCGCTCGCAAATCGAACGACGCCGTCGGATGCTCTTGATTACACGAGCCACATCAGCCCACACAGGATGAGAATGGCGCTTCCCGCCATTTCGCCCACCCGGCCGATTGCCCGCCCGAACTGCCGGCCAATCAGGAGTCCCATCCCGCACATCAGGGTGCTTGCCACGCCGAACGCCAGGGCGGAGGTCACCCCGTACGCCACCGTCTTCAACCCAAGACCAAACCCGACCGAAAGGGCGTCCATGGAGACGCTGGCCGCGAAGGTCATGCGGGCCAACGCGTTTCCGAGCGGCCGCGGAGGGGGCTCCTCGGATGAACTCCACGTGTGATACGCCATGTGCAGTCCAAGCCCCAGCACCACCAACGCAGCGAACCAGCGCGCCACATGGCCCAGATAGTGGCCGACGAGATCGCCAAAGACGAGGCCGACGAGCGTGAGCATGACATGCCACACGCCGATGGTCAACGCCAGTTCGATCCCCTGCCTCCGCGTGATGGCACCGAGTCCCACCCCGATGCTCAGGGACAGCGCATCCATCCCGAGCGCCACAGCCATCATGGCGATCTCAATCGCCGCCTGCAGATTGGACAACGACGCCCCCTCCTTTACACCTCTCCATCTATATGCGCAGCCTGTCCGCGCCATGATGGAGGGCATAGGGAATTCCCCAAGGAGGAAATATATCCACAAACAACCACAAGGGTGGGATTGGGGTGCATCGCAGAGGGTGGGCCCTGGGGGCTGTGATGTTGGAACTTACGGCAGCGGTGAGTTTCGCACCCCCAGCTCAGGCGAATCCGGCGCTTTGGAGAATTGAGGAAACCATAGAGAACAGGCGCATGCATGAGGTCACCATCGTGGTCCGGCCCGATCCGAAGGCGGTCGGCGACAGCGCGATAGTCCTCACCCCGACTGCGGTGGAGAACTACATCCGAGCTCACCCGGCGCTGGAGGATTTTCAGCGCGCCGTGTGCAGAACCGAAGACGGCCGACAACTGCTCGCGACCGTATGGAGCCGCAATCGGCATATTGAGCCCGCGGTCGACAGCGAACGCGCCGAGATGGCCGTCGGCCCCTCGCTCTCCGAGACGCCTCCCGGCGTGGCGCTCGATCCGTCCGCGTCGGCGAGGCGCTCGGCCCCAGAGCCGCTCAAGGTGGCGGCCGTCCTGCAGGCCGCCGAGGAGCTCGTGGGCATGCCGCTCGCGTGGGGCGCGGATCCTACAACGGGCTTTTGCGATCCGGCCACGTTCATCGCAGCCGTGTACCGCCGCGCTCTCGGGTACCGCCTCCCCACCACGCTCGACGGCCTGTGGGAGGCGACAGGTGTGAGCGTCCCGGTGTGGGACGTGCGGCCGGGCGATCTCGTCCTCCTCGACCGCGGCGAGCTCGTCGGCATTTACTTGGGCGCGGACGAGATTGCCGCGTGCGATCCGTCCGCCGGCGAGGTCGTGCGCCTCTCCGTCGGCCCGGGGAGCGGCCTCACAGCCCGCATCGCAGACGTCCGCCGGCTGTTCTGAGCTTATCGCGAGCGATCCACGGCCGGTCGGCTCGCCTGCGAGCTCTCGGCCTTCGAGCGCGTCTGATACAGCCCCCACGCGATGGTCATCACCACGAGCCCGACGGGAATGGCCATTTCGTTGTAGCCGGCGTGCGCAATGACGAGGCTCGCGAGGCCGGCCCCCACGCCGTAAATCACCACAGCCAACACCCACATCCACACGAGCCACGGCTTGGTCGAATCGAAAGGCTCCGAACGGTCGCGCCGCGACGGCGCAAGCCCCATCAGTTTCCAGACCAGTGTCTCCATGAGCCCCGTCGTGGTGCTCGTGATGACCGTCGTCGTGATGCCATTGACGCCAACGCGGCGCGCCATCGAGCCCTGGGCCCCCATTCCGAACGCGAGGACAAACAAGAGCAGAGCGGTGTGGCGCGCCACGCCTGCGGGCCCCAGCGCGTCCGCGGCGATCCAGAACGCGACAAGCGCCGCGAGCTCAAGCCACAGCGCGTGCGTCACGATGCGGCTCCATGCGGACCGCTTCCGCTCACTTGCCGCCACAAAGCCGGATGCAGCGGCACCGCACGCAAATCCGACGAGGGCGACGAGGTAGTGCACAGCATGTCGAAAATCTCCCGCGGCGACTGCGATCCCGCCGAGCACCGTGTTGCCCGTCATGGCCGCGGTGAATACCTGACCGAGCCGCATGAAGCTCATGGCGTCCACGCAGCCCGAAACGGCCGTCAATACCAAAAGAAACACGCGAGCGGAGACGGCCGACATCTCTCGTCGCTCCAACCCCTATCTCCTCCCCAGGTCTCTTCGGAATGCATGCTTCTGGCGTATCTTCCTTCATCATACCACGACTCGGCGCACACAAATCTCTCGCAAAATTCGACCAGGTGCGCGATAATGTTGTCGACTCTGGATGACCAATGGAGCGGATAGGCCGTGAACAAGAGCCGATGGCCCAGACGGCGGGTGGCGAAGTGGATAGCGGGGGGTGCGGGATGCGCGGTTCTCGCAAGCTACGCGTGGTTCATGATCTTCGGGATGAACACGCGCTGGCAGGCGTACGCCCTGGCCGCCGCCCATCCTGCAGTTGGATTGAACGGGACAAGCGACGTAGGGTCGACGTCGCGAGGCTCAGGTCAAGGTACCTCTGCGTCGCCGGCGGGATCGAACGAGATTGTGCCGACCAACGAGCCTGCGTGGTCGCCGAATGAACAGGTGGCGACGGTCCAGAATCCGCTGACGATGCCTCCCAAAACGCAGGGTGTGAGCACTTCGTCGGGCGCGAGCGGAGGTAGCGGATGGAGGTCAGGTGGCACATGGGTTACATCCTCTCGCTCGACTTCAAGCAGTGAGACCCTGCCAGCGAGCCAAACCAACGCGAGTGGGGAAAGCGCATACGGTAACGGCGCAAGCGCGGGCCTTGGCGGCGAGCCCACAGGCGAACAGGGGAATACGAGTGTGACGTCCAATGGGACAAGCTTGAATTCGTCCATGGGAACAGGCGAGACGGGCGCGGGAATGGGCGGGAACCCAGTGGGCGGCAACGCGACTTCGCCCAGCGGGTCCAGCGGAAGCGCTCAGCCTCAGGCCGGCGGGCAATCCTCGCCCTCGAGCGGCAATGCTACCGGCGCGACGCCAGCGCCGCAGACGAACAGCACGTCAACGGGATCGAGCCCGGCGACCACGGAGTCGCCTCGCGCGAATCCGCCGAGTCCGGAAAACGCGACGCCAGGACCGTTTCCTTCCTCGGCGGTTGGCGGGCCCGGCGCCAACGACGCGACGGCGCACTGACGTGACGCGCACGGAGATGGCTTCTGCCGGTCTTTCGCGGCGGCGCAAACCATTCATCATGCAGCAAAAAACGAGAGGGGCTGTCCCCAGCGTGCCACGCACGAGGGACTGCCCCTCTTGTCCGATGTATGGGAAGCGCTGGCCGAATGGCAAGATTACCCGCTCACGCCGAAGTGCGCTGCCGATTGCGAGCAGCCGCTGCGGCGAGGAGCGCCTCGGCCTCGCGCGAATCCTCATGAACCATCCGATCCACCACGCGGTTGCCGATCAGAAGCGCCGCACCCACAACCAAAATCAGCGCCATGGTGATGATGAACAAAGCCAGCTCCATATTGCTCATCTCCCGCTTTTCATCGTTCTTCCCTGCTGACACCGCCATTATATCCGGCGCTCGCTGCGGCATCCGCAGATGAAAGCGGCTTCAGGAGACTTGTCGCACTTTGTTCGAATTGGCGCCGAAGTTTCGCCATACATCAGGATCATTTTGGAAGACGCACTAGCCAACCCATCGCACGCGGCCAGCCGACGCCTTGTACAGTCGATTCATGACGGCTGCCCCCACGCCGTGCGTCGGGTCCACGCCGTGGACGAGCACGTCGGTCGCCCCAGCGCGGTCGAAGGCGCGCAGCAGGCGGTACAAGTGGCGCGCGAGCTCCTCCGCATACGTGTCTGCGGGAAGGGCAGCCTGCCGCTCGTCCGCTAGCGCCCATCCAAAGCGCCGCACGAAGTCATCCGGCGCGATGAGCGCCGGCACCATCAGGTCGTCATCCTGCACGGCCTCGAGCAAAAAGGCGCGCATGGCCTCATCGATGGCCTCCGGCTCCCCCCACCACACGTGAACTCGGGCATCCGGCGCGTAGTGGCGGTACTTCATGCCGGGCGCCAGAGGCGCAGCCGCCACGTCAAACACGTCGGCCGCGTACAGCACCGGCCGATCGATCACGCTCGCAATCATCTCCTGCGTCACGCCGCCCGGCCGGAGAATGCGCGCGCAGTCCGGCTCGAGCAGCAGCACCGTCGACTCCACGCCGATAGGGCACGGCCCGCCGTCGACGAGCCAGTCCATCCGTTCGCCGAGATCGGCCGCCACATCGTCGGCCGTCGTGGGGCTCGGCCTGCCGGACCGGTTGGCGCTCGGCGCCGCCACCGGAACGCCCGCCTCGGCAATCAGCGCCCGAGCCACGGGATGATCCGGCATCCGCACTCCGACGAGCGGCTGACCCGGGTGAACGGATGGCGCGAGCCTTGTTCCGGCCGGCAAGAGCAGCGTGAGCGGCCCAGGCCAAAATGCGCGCATGAGGCGCACCGCATCCTCATGCAAGGGCTGGTTCTCGTCGATCACGTCCCGAAGCTGATGGTCCTCCGCGATGTGCACAATCAGCGGATTGTCGCGCGGCCGCTCCTTGGCGGCAAAAATGCGCCTCACCGCATCCTCCTGAAGTGCGTTGGCGCCGAGGCCGTACACCGTTTCGGTGGGAAACGCCACAAGCCCGCCGCGTCGAAGAGACTGGGCGGGCTCCTTCAACAGCTCGCGCAGTTGCGCTTCCTGGCGTATCCCAGCCACCGTCAATCGTTGCATTCCATTCCTCTCCTCATGTTCCTCAGTGAAAGCGCGCCGCAATCGCGCGAATCCATTCTTCGGCGTGATCGAGCGTCCAAAGCCGCACCTGAACCTTCTGGGTCTGTCCGTCGCCCGTCGGGATGGACAGGGTCTCGAGCGGCGGCAGATCGGGAAATCCTCCGGTGTTGGGCACGGCATCGCCTTCCGTGATGTCAATGAAGCAAAGCGGCGGGTACAGGACGCACCACCAGTTGGCGCCCTGGCCTCGACCAAGCACGATGCGCAGCGCCTCGTACTCGCCCGCGGGATACACGAGGTTGCCGTACACCTTCGTCGGAAACGGCACCCGCGCTACTTCCACCTGGACCGGCTCGTCCACGTGCCACGCCGCCTCCACCGCCTGCGCCGTGGCGCGAATCTGCGGCACGTGCGCCTCCACGATGGCCCGCGCCTGCGCTTCGGAGTGGGCGCCCTGCAGCCAACGGCCTACCTGTTCGATCACGGCGTTGCGCACCGCGAGTTTCAACGCCTGATCCCGCGGGCTGTCGCTGTTCGCGATGATGCGAAGCCGCAGTGCATCCTCCGGAATCGCCGGCGCGTGAGGCGCCGCGATGCTCGCGAGCACGTCGCCGTCGCCCGCACCGCGCACGTTGGCGTGCGCCATGGCCGCTCTCGACAGCGCCACGCCGAACAAGATGGCTGTGACGAATCCCGCAAACCGCTTCGCAAACCCCATCGTCCATCCCTCCTGCCGTTCTGGCAGTCAGTATGGACGGGAGTCGCGAATCTTAAACCACTAGCGGCGCGCTGCGCTAGATTGAGAGATTGTCCGGCTCCGGGGGAGATCCGGGTTCGCGCGTCACGGCAATGACGCGATCGACCCCCCGCAGGTCTTTCACCTTGCGCACGCGAAAACCGCGTTCCTTCCACGGCGCAAACAGGCGAGCCACCTCATCGGCCTGGTTGTGGCCCACCTCGAGGAATACGCCGGCACGGCCGCGGGCCAGCACGTACGGCGGCAATGCCGCCATCCGCCGGTAGAACTGCAGCCCGTCCTCGCCGCCATCCAAGGCGAGCCGCGGTTCATAGTCGCGCACGGACGGTTCCAACTGGTCGATCTCGCCCGTGGGAATATATGGAGGATTGCTGACAATGGCGTGCCACGGCCGCCCGCGTTGGGCCCTTTCAATCAGCCACTCGATGCCGTCCGCCGCCGCCCAATCGACCACGGCGCCGAACCGCTCGGCGTTGCGGCGGGCCACCGCAAGCGCGTCCATGGAAAGATCCACGGCCGTGACCGACACGCCCGGACACGCGAGCGCGATGGAGACGGCTATGCACCCGGACCCCGTCCCGACGTCGATGACCCGCGTGCCGCTAGGCATGCGCTTCAGAAAACGAATGGCCTCCTCCACCAGCACCTCGGTGTCAGGGCGCGGAATCAGGCAATCCGGCCCGACTTCGAACGTCCGGCCGTAAAAATCCTGTTTCCCGAGAACGTACGCAAGCGGCTCCCCTTGGACCCGCAGGGCAGCAAGCCGCGCGGCACGTTCCGCAACCTCGTCGGGCACCTCGTCGCCAAGCGACTGAAGGAGCTTCACACGATCCCAGCCGAGCGCGTGCGCCACAATCTGCTCCGCCTCGCGTTCCGCGAGCCGCTTGCGCTCGTCGAGCGGCAACGCTCGGTACGCCGGTGACTGGGGAAGTTGTTCCGCGATTGCCTTCAACAATCTTGCAACAAAATATTTGGCCTCGCTCATGCTTCCCTGACCCTCAGCATCTCCGCCTGACTCTCGACGATGAGCGCCTGGATGATCTCATCCAGCTCACCGTCCAAGACGGCGTCAAGTTTGTGTAGCGTCAAGCCAATGCGATGATCCGTCACTCGGCTTTGCGGAAAGTTGTAGGTGCGTATCCGCTCGCTGCGGTCACCCGTGCCCACCTGGAGGCGCCGCTTGGCCGCAAGCTCCTCCTGTTGTTCGCGCTGAGCCTTCTCGTACAGGCGCGCGCGCAGCACCCGCATCGCTTTTTCTTTATTCTTCAATTGCGACTTCTCGTCCTGACAAGACACCACAATTCCCGTCGGAAGATGCGTAATGCGTACGGCGGACTGCGTGGTGTTTACGCTCTGCCCACCTGGTCCCGTCGAGCAAAAGGTGTCAATGCGGAGGTCCTTTTCGTGGATCTCCACCTCGACCTCCTCGACTTCCGGGAGAACCGCGACGGTCGCCGTCGACGTGTGGATTCGGCCACCCGACTCCGTGACCGGCACGCGCTGCACGCGGTGCGTTCCGCTCTCAAACTTCAGCTTGGCATACGCGCCCTTGCCGTGCACGGCCATCACGACTTCGCGGAATCCACCCATGTCCGTGTAGCTGGCGTCGATGATCTCGGTCTTCCAGCCGTGTTTCTCGGCGTAGCGCTGATACATGCGTAAAAGCTCGGCGGCAAAGAGCGCAGCCTCCTCGCCTCCGGCCGCAGCGCGAATTTCCACGAACACGTCCTTGTCGTCGTTCGGATCTTTGGGGAGGAGGAGAATCTTAAGCCGGTGCTCCAGGCCCTCCCGCCGACGCTGCAGTTCCGCCAGTTCAGCCCGGACGAACTCGCGCATGTCGTCGTCGAGCTTATCCTGCAACATCGCCTTGGCCTCGTCGATGTTCTGAGAGACCTGCTTCCACTCGCGGTACACCTCGACCGTCTCCGCCAGCTCCGCCTGTTCCTTGGCGTATAACCGGAGCTTATCTGGATCCGATGCCACATCCGGCCTGCAGAGCAGCTGGCTCAGGTGTTCGTACCGCTCTTCCATGCTTGCCAAACGTTCGAACATCGACGCACCTCCCTCCAACCCCCAGCTGTTTCCCCTCTCTCAGAGGAGCCGGCCGGGAGAACGCCATGAACAGAAAAAGCCAAAGCAGGCCCACCCGCCTCCCATCGCGGCCGGTGAGCCAACCATGGCTTGAGTCCCCTTTGCGCTCAGCGCTCGCCCTGAGCCTGAAGCCCATACTTGCGGTTGAACCGGTCGACGCGGCCGCCCGAATCGACCAACTTCTGCTTACCGGTGAAGAATGGGTGGCACTTCGAGCAGATTTCGACGCGGATAGACTCCTTCGTCGATCCGGTTTCGAACGTCTCTCCGCAAGCGCACGTCACCGTGACTGTATGGTAGGGCGGATGAATGTCCGGCTTCATGGTTTCACCCCTATCTGCTTAAACACACTGCCGATGATTATAACAAATGGCTTCCCAATTGTCACGCACCATTCGCAGCCATACGACGCCTCGTCGGCGGGGCCTTCTTTACAAGATCATATCACATCCGTACGCGTGTGCATTGCGGCACACGGGCGGAAGCTTGTACGCTCAAAGTGCGCGCGAGATCCAAGAGCTCTTGGATGATCAAGAAAACGAGATGTTATGAAATGAACACCGGGAAAGGATGGTATTTGTGAACACATCGCGATGGATGGGTCTCATCTTGGCCGTGACCGCCGCCACCGCAGGTTCCGGCAGCTTGGTCTGGGCCAGCACCGCGTTTGCCAACACGGTTCCTCATCCGCATCACGCTTCGGCGCAGGCCACGGCCTCCGCATCGCCCTCGTCCAACCAGCCGAGCTTTGTCTTTCTTCCCCCTTGGCCGGACGAATGGGAGTAAGGTCCTCGGATGGCGAGGCAGCGTCACGCGGCTTTGCATCATTGCGGCCGCACAACCTTGCACGGCGAAACCCAAGCCCCTCCCCCGTCTCGGTCGGAGGGGTTTTGCGCTTACGCGCTCACGTCTCGCTCGCGACAGGTTGCGCCGCGGGCTTCTCTGAACTCGATGCGGGCTTTCGCTCGACCCGGTTGAGGCTCAGGCTGTCGAGAAACTCCTTGTTCGTCTTATAATGCCGGAACTTGCGCAGGAACATCTCGGTGAAGTCCTGGTTATCGCCCATGGATTTGCGAATCGCCCACACCTTTTCAAGCTCTTCCTTGGGCATCAGCGCCTCCTCTCGGCGCGTCCCAGAACGGCGAATGTCAATGGAGGGAAACACACGTTTCTCGGCAAGCCTGCGGTCGAGGTGCAATTCCATGTTGCCCGTGCCCTTGAACTCCTCGTAGATCACGTCGTCCATGCGCGAGCCCGTATCGATGAGCGCCGTAGCGAGGATGGTCAGACTTCCGCCCTCCTCGACATTGCGCGCCGCTCCGAAGAAACGCTTCGGGCGGTGAAATGCGGCCGGATCGATTCCACCGGAAAGCGTGCGGCCGGACGGGGGAACCACGAGGTTGTAAGCGCGCGTGAGCCGCGTCAGGCTGTCGAGAAGGATGACCACGTCCTGCTTGTGCTCGACAAGGCGCAGCGCCCGTTCCAGCACCAACTCGGATACCTTGATGTGATTCTCGGGCACCTCGTCAAACGTGGACGCAATCACCTCTCCCTTGACCGAGCGCTGCATGTCGGTGACCTCTTCGGGGCGCTCGTCGATGAGCAGGACAAACAGATGTACATCGGGATAATTGGTGGCAATGCTGTGGGCAATCTCCTTCAAGAGTACCGTCTTGCCCGCCTTGGGAGGCGCCACAATCATACCGCGCTGCCCGAAGCCGATGGGCGCAAACAGGTCGATGAGGCGCGTGGCCAAGTTTTCAGGTGTGGTCTCAAGCACGATGCGTTTGGAAGGAAAGAGCGGAGTGAGCGCTGCGAAGTGAAGCCGTTCAGCAGCTACCTCGGGACTGTAGCCGTTCACCGCCTCGACATGCAAGAGGCCGAAGTACCGCTCGTTCTCCTTGGGCGGTCGGACTTTGCCGCTGACGAGATCGCCCGTACGGAGATCGAACCGCCGAATCTGCGATGCCGCGACGTAGATGTCCTCCTGACTCGGCAGATACCCCACGGGCCGGAGAAATCCGTACCCTTCCGGCATGATTTCGAGCACGCCTTCGGCGAACATCAGGCCGTCCCGCTCGGCCTGGGCTTTGAGAATGGCAAAAATCAGCTCTTTCTTTTTCATCGATCCGTAGTGCGGGATCTGAAATTCTCGAGCATATTTGTATAGCTCTGTTAATTTCTTTTCTTCAAGTTCTCGAATGTCCAAGCATCGTCCCTCACATTCGTGTCCCGGCGGCACACGCCGCGCCCGGGTAAATTCAGACGGCCTGAGGCGGGCTGCGTCATTCTATGCGCCTTGCGTCGTCGCGGCTTGTTCTCACACCACTCGGGGACCCAGATCACAGTCTAGAAAGAGGCAGTTCAGCACAGTACGTGCCATCCAGGTGAAGGCCATTGGAGTCTTCAATGCGAGGAGAAGCGCTGCGCGCGAGGAGCGCGGAGAAGCGAATCCAACGGCTCAACCGGACGTTGTTGCGGCTATTCGTAGTATAAACACGCCCTTGAGATTCTACAAGGGCGAGTGTTGTCGAAATGAAGGCGGTTCGAAGGAAAACGAGCCAGGGCCGGCAGTCCAGCCCTGGCCGCCGCTCACTTCTGGCTCATCTTATTCCAGTCGGCCAAAAACCGTTCGATGCCGCGATCCGTCAGCGGATGCTTGATCATCTGGTCCAACACGCTAAACGGACACGTCGCGATGTGCGCGCCCGCCTTGGCCGCCGCGGTCACGTGCATCGGATGGCGAATGCTGGCCGCAATGATCTCCGTTTCGATGCCATGGATGTCGAAAATCTGCGCGATGTCCGCAATCAGTTCGACGCCATCCATGCTGATATCGTCCAAGCGACCGATGAAGGGGCTGACGAACGACGCGCCGGCGCGCGCGGCGAGCAGCGCCTGGTTCGCGCTGAAAATCAGCGTCACGTTCGTCCGAATCCCTCGCTTCGCGAGCTGATGGACCGCCTTGAGGCCTTCCGCGGTCATCGGGATCTTGATGACGATGTTGGGGTGAATCTCCGAGAGAGGCAGCGCCTCCTTCACCATGCCATCGGCGTCCAGGCTCACCACCTCGGCGCTGATAGGCCCATCGACGATCTCGACAATTTCCTTCAGCACCTGAACGAAGTCGCGGCCCTCTTTGGCCACCAGGCTCGGGTTGGTCGTGACGCCGCTCAGAATCCCCATGTCCGCGGCCCGGCGAATTTCGTCGACATTGGCCGTATCGATGAACAGCTTCATGTTCCTCATCCTCTCCTGTCCCCAAAATCTCCGGTCCTCCGGTCGCCACCCTGTTTCTCTATGCTCGGCTCACCTGAGGGCTCGCGGGCGACCCGCGTACCACCTCTATGATACCATGCTTTCGGCGCGCAAACTCACGTTTCGCTCGGCTCGGGCATCCTTCACTCGGCCTGGGCGCGCGCCTCAAGGTGCTCACGCACCGCGCGCCGCAGCTCATCGATGTCAAACGGCTTGGTGAAGTGAGCCACCGCGCCCATCTCCATCGCCTCGTGAATCAGATCCAGTTCGCCGTACGCCGTCATCATGATGACCTTTGCGTCAACGCCCAGTTTGCGCAGATTCCTCAGGATTTCCAACCCATCCATCCCAGGTATCTTCATGTCCAAAAGGACGAGATCGGGCTGCTCACGTTCGACGATGCTGAGGGCGCTCGGCCCGTTCGAAGCCTGAAACACCTCGTAGCCTTCCCGCTGCAGGACTTCGTGCAGCAATACGCGGATCCCGAATTGATCGTCGACCACGAGCACCTTGTACGCCATGCCCCCACCTCTTCGCTAGCTCAACTCGTCTCGAGGATCTTCGCCGGACAGGATCGAAATTCCTGTCTCTTGACCGGGTAGGGTCAGGAATGAGCGCGATGGCGCCTGTAGTCAAGGCTCGCCGCCACGAAGTCTCGGAAGAGCGCATGCGCGCGGTTCGGCCTCGACTTGAACTCAGGGTGAAACTGCACGCCGACAAACCAGCGGTGCTCGGGAATCTCGACAATCTCGACGAGCCGGCCGTCCGGCGAAGTGCCCGTAATGGCCAAACCGTGCGCTTCCAATTGGTCCCGGAAGTCGTTGTTGAACTCGTAGCGGTGCCGATGGCGCTCGGAGATGAGATCCGAACCGTACGCCCGATGCGCGCGCGAACCCGGCTTCAGTCGGCACGGATACGCGCCGAGACGCATCGTGCCCCCCTTGTCCTCAATCTCCTTCTGCTCCGGCAGCAAATCGATCACGGGATAGGGCGTGCGCGGATCGATCTCGCTCGTGTGCGCGCCCGTGAGCCCGGCGACGTGCCGCGCGTACTCGATGACCGCAATCTGCATCCCGAGACAGATGCCGAAGTACGGGATGTTCCGCTCGCGAGCATAGCGACAGGCGACAATCTTGCCGTCGATGCCGCGATCGCCAAATCCACCCGGGACGAGAATACCGTCGACGCCGTCAAGCAGCTTGTCCACGTTCTCGTCAGTGACGTCCTCCGAATTGACCCAGCGGATGTGCACGCGGGCGTCGTTCTCGAAACCTCCATGCTGGAGCGCAGCCACGACGCTCGCGTACGCGTCCGGCAGGGCCACGTACTTGCCGACCACGGCGATCTCGACGTCTCGGTGCAGATTCTTGATCCGCTCCACCATGGCCTCCCACTCGCGCATGTCCGCGGGCGGGGCCGAGATGCCGAAGTGCCGGAGTACAATTTCGTCCAGCCCCTCGTCCCGCAGCCGGAGCGGCACCTCGTACAGCACCTCGGCGTCGCTCGCCTCAATCACGCTGTCCTCGTCCGTGTCGCAGAAGAGCGCAATCTTGCGCTTCACTTCCTGCGAGAGGGGAACTTCGGTGCGGCACACGATGATGTTGGGACTGATGCCGATGCTGCGCAGCGTCGCGACGCTGTGCTGCGTCGGTTTCGTCTTCACCTCGCTCGTCATCCGCAGGTACGGGATGAGCGTGACGTGGATGTACAGCACGTTGTTGCGCCCGACCTCGTTTTTCATCTCGCGGATGGCCTCAAGAAACGGCTGGCTCTCGATGTCGCCGACCGTGCCGCCGATTTCCGTGATGACAATGTCGGTGTCCGGCTTCGCGGCCTGCATCACGCGCTCCTTGATCTCGTTCGTCACGTGTGGAATGACCTGAACCGTCGCGCCGAGGTAGTCGCCGCGCCGCTCCTTTTGGATGACCGACCAATAAATCCGCCCGCTGGTGACGTTGTTGTCCTGGCTGAGATCGTTATCGATGAAGCGCTCGTAGTGGCCGAGATCGAGGTCCGTCTCCGCGCCGTCTTCGGTGACGAACACTTCCCCGTGCTGATAGGGGCTCATGGTCCCCGGATCGACGTTGATGTAGGGATCAAACTTCTGGATAGTGACGTTGAGCCCGCGGTTCTTCAAGAGGCGGCCCAAACTCGCGGCGGTGATGCCCTTACCAAGGCCGGACACCACGCCGCCCGTCACGAAGATGTACTTCGCCGTCATGACTCTGTCCTCCCTGCCAAACGCGCGACCTAAGCACACAAAAACCGCGTTCCGGAAGGTCCAGAACGCGTCTGAAAGGCGCGGAAGACTTTAGTCCTCCTCGTCTTCCTCGACTTCCTCGTCTTCGTCGAACAGCGGCGCATCGTCGTATTCGTCTTCTGGGAGGATCTCGTCCTCGTCTTCCACAACCTCGACGTCGTCGAAGTCGGGCTCCTCGTCTATCGCCTCGACCTCGTCGTAGTCGAGCTCGTCGTCCTCGAGGACGTCCTCCTCCTCGTACTCTTCTTCGTCGTCCTCCTCATCGCCAAACGCGTCGCCCGTCTTGCGGATGAACTTCTTCCCACCGGACAGGCGCTCGGCGTTGCGATCCGTCGGATACCAACGATTCAACCCCCACACATTGTGACCAATACAGACGAACCGGCCATCGACGTTGATCTCTGTGAATACCCGCGCAATGACCTCCGCCACCTGCTCGTCGGTCATGTGGCGAAGTTCCTGGATTTCCTTCATGATATCGCGGAAGTACATGGGCTCTTTTCGAGCTTTCAAGATCTCGTACACGAGCTCCACGAGAGGCATTTCCTGTATCTCGTGTTCCGTTCGTGCCAATGAGATGGCCATCTTGGAATCTTCCCTTCCAGCTCGGGATAGGCCGGTGGCCAACTTCGACCCATGAACACAGCTCGAATGACCGGCTTACATGTTATCTAAGTTTAGCACATGACGCAAAGAGTCCAAACGACATTTTTGCGGCATTGAAACCGCAAAAAGCGAAGGGCGCCAGTCGCGCATGTGCGCGACCAGCGCCGACCGACATGCTCAACCGAGTTGGCTCGTCGTGCTGGTGAGCCAGCTCACCATGCCTCCGACACGCACGGCTCAGTCCTCGTGGAACCTGGCCTGACGCTTCTCCTTGAACGCCGCCATCCCCTCGCGCGCGTCCCCCGAGGCAAAGCACAGGCCGAACTGCGCCGCCTCGTACGCCTGCGCGCGTGCCGAATCCTGCCCAAATCCGTGGTGAGCCGACCGCTTGATGGCCGCCATGGCGGCGCTCGACTGGCTCGCCAGTTTCCTCGCAAGTTCCATGCCCCTCGCCTGGAGCTCGTCAGGCGCTACCACTTCGTTCACGAGCCCGTACTCCAACGCCTTCTCGACCGGGATCCGCTCCCCGAGAAGCATCATCGAGAGCGCGCGCGCAAACCCGATGGCGCGCGGCAACCGATACGTCCCGCCGAAACTCGGGTTGACCCCGAGAGTCACCTCGGGCAGCCCGACGACGGCGCCCGCGGCCGCTATCCGAAAGTCGCACGCGAGCGCGAGCTCAAGTCCCCCGCCAAACGCCCCGCCGTGAATCAGCGCCACGACGGGAATGGGCAGCTGTTCGATGGCCTGGAACACGCGCTGCCCCAGGCGCGCCATGCTCTCCGCCTCCACGGCGCTCATGTGCTGCATCTGGCCGATGTCCGCGCCCGCGCAGAACACTCGGCCCTCGCCGCGAATGACGAGAACGCGGACGTCCTGGAGATCCAACATCGCTAGATGTGCGCCGATTTCGGACAACACTTCTCGGGAAAGCGCGTTCAAAGCCTGCGGGCGATTGAGCGTCAAAACCGCCACATGATCCTCCACGCGATACGTGGTAAACGTCTCTGTCAAATCCCTCACTCCATTCGTTTAAGCTGCGACTCGCGCACGAGCGGCATCACGCCGGCCGGATTTGAACGCCCGCGCCGGTCAACCGCTCGTGTAGCGCCTTGGCGAGTTCTACGGCGTGCGGGCCATCGCCGTGAAGGCAGACGGTGTCCGCCGCCACCTCGACCCACTCACCTGTCCGCGACCGAACACGCCCTTCGCGCACCATCGTCAGCACCTGCTCGCAGGCCTCGTCGAGATCGCGGATCACCGCGTCCGGGTGCCGTCTCGGCGTCAACTGGCCGTCCGCCTCGTACCGCCTGTCCGCGAACACTTCGCAACAGGCACGAAGCCCCACGGCCTCCGCCTGCGCCGCGAGCTCGCTGCGGTAGGGGGCGTACACTTTGAGCGACGGATCGAACTCGGCGACGGCCCGGCAGACGGCCCGCGCGGCGGCGCGATCCACCGCGGCGCGGTTGTAGAGGGCGCCGTGCGGCTTCACGTGGTGAAGGCGGACGCCCTGGGACCGGGCGAACGCGGCGAGCGCGCCCAGTTGATACAACACGAACGCGTAAATCTCGTCCTCGTCAAGCGCCATCTCCCGTCGACCGAACCCCTGCAGATCCGGGTAGCCCGGATGCGCGCCGACGGCCACGCCCCGCGCTTTGGCCAGGGCGACCGATCGCGCCATGACGACGGGATCGCCCGCATGCATGCCGCACGCGAGGTTCGCGGACGTCACATAGGCCAGAATTTCGCCGTCGTTCGCCAGGCGGTAAGCGCCGAAGTCCTCGCCGAGATCCGCGTTGAGATCCACACAAGCCACGCTCAGTCCCCTCCTTCGCTGCCCCACGCCTGCTGTGCCCGCTCCGCGACCAATCGGAGCCATATGCGCGCCAGTCGCTCCTGCACGCTCCGAAGCCTGAAGGCTTCCTCGAGACTCACTTCCACAAAGCGCACCGAACTTCCTGGTCGAAGATGCGCCAATTTGTCGAGGTCGGCCGAGATGACCGTCGCAAACTTGGGATAACCGCCCGTGGTCTGGCACTCCCGCATGAGCACAATGGGGAGGCCGTCCGGCGGCACCTGGACGCTGCCGGGCACGACGGGCTCGCTCGCGAGCTGACGGGTGGGCGCGCGAAGCGGCTCGCCGTGAAGCCTGAGCCCCATGCGATCCGACCGCGGCGCCACCCGCCACGTGCGGTCGAAGAAAGCCCGCCGCGCACCTTCGTCGAACCAATCCGCCTGCTCGCCGCGCAGCACGCGCAGGATGACGATCTCGTCCTCGATCTGATCCAGCCACCCGCCGACCTGGAACAGCGCGACGGCCGCGCGGGGAGAAATGGCGCGGAAACCCGCGGGCGGCGCGGCGGGTCCAGGCTGATAGGCCAACTCGTCTCCCGCAGCGAGGACCTTGCCAACGCCGTAGCGGGGCAGCGCGCTCCTGCTGCCGAGCGCCTCTTCCGCGAGAAAGCCGCCGCGGATGGCCAAATAGCCGCGAAAACCGCGCCGCACCTGTCGAATCTCGAGTGTCGCGCCGCCTCCGAGCCAGACCGGGCGCTGCACGGGCAATGGCTCGCCATCCACATACGCCAGGAAGTCCGCTCCACAGAGCGCCACGGCAGCGGGCGCCTCAAAGAGCAGCTTCGGCCCCGCGCCGGTCACCTCGAGCACCGCGACGTCCTCGCCATTTCCCACCAGACGGTTGGCCGCGCGGAACGACAACACGTCGAGTGCACCCCCAAGCGGCACACCCAGGTGGCGGTGATGCGGGCGCCCGCCGTCCTGTATGGTCGTAAATAGCCCCGGCGCCAACACGCGCACGCGCGCGATACCTGGCTCATGTGTACGCGCCAAAGCGGTCATGGTATTCCTCCTCCGTCACCGCTTGAAACCGCACCTCATCGCCCGGCGCAAGAAGGCTCGGCGAAGGACGGCGCACGTCGAACAGCGCGGCCGGCGTGCGGCCGATGATCTGCCACCCCCCAGGCGTCGCGAACGAATACACTCCTGTCTGAAAGCCCGCAATCCCGACCGATCCCCGTTCCACCCGGCTTCGGGGCGTCTCGCGGCGCGGCACGTGGAGCGGTTCCGGCAAGCCGATGAGATAGGCGAACCCCGGCGCAAAGCCGATCATGGCCACGCGGTAGACCGCCTCCTGGTGCAGCCGGATCACGTCCTGCGGCGAAAGTCCGGCGCGTTCAGCCACCTCGTCGAGGTCCGGGCCGGAGGGACCGCCGTAGACCACGGGCAGCGTGACGACAGCGCCCGGCCTCGTCGAAGCCACGGGCGCGCCCCCTAACCCCTGAATCGCGCGGCGGGCGCGCGCCAGCAAGTCTTCGGGTGCCACGTCCTCGAAGCGCGCGTAGACTGCGACGGATCGGTAGCCGATGGTGATGTCTTCAATTCCATCTGCGCCTTCGAGCTCTCGCAAAAGCGCCGCTCGCAACGAAAGCAACTTGTTGAGCGCCTCGCCCGTCTCGATAGGAACGTCCTCCGGCAGGCGCAGGAGAAGCGCCTGATCGCCCATGAACTCCAGTCGCACCTTGTCTTCGATCACGGCCGATTCCCACGCCTTCCGCGATGATTTACACTCATTGTATCGAATCTTCGCGTCATGTTCCGCGCAAAGGAGGGGTTCGCCATGTGCACCGGGGGAGAGCCGCGCGTGACGGTGGTGCTCGCCGTGTACAACCGTGCGCGCGAACTGCCGCTGGCCATCGCCAGCGTGTTCGCCCAGACCGTGCCGGCGTGGGAATTGCTCGTGGTCGACGATGGCTCGGCGGACGACTCGCTCGCGATTGCCCGGCGCTACCTTTGGGACCCTCGCGTGCGCGTGCTGGCGCTCGGCGAAAACGTGGGGCTGGGCAACGCGCTGCAGGCGGCCCTGCCGCACGTGCGTACGCCGTACTTCGTGACTCTAGACAGCGACGACTGGCTCGCGCCGACGGCCCTCGCCGACTTGATGGCCGCCATGGACGCAGGACCCGAAGATGCGGTGCTGGCGTCGGCCAACGCACAGCACTGGCGAGAGGACCGCGGCCGCCTGGTGCGCGATCACGTCCTGCGCGGACGTCCATTTTCGGACAAGTTCGACTTCTTTCGCTACGGGCCGTATCTCGTTCCGCGCTTTTACCGCACGGAGGCCGTCCTGCGCGTCGGAGGTTTTGAGCGCGACCCGCACGGCCAAGGCCGCTTCTACGAGGACAAGCTCATCCTGCTCAAGCTCGCCGCCATCGGCCAATTCCTGCACGTGGATCGCGTGCTGTACCACGTCCGCCTGCACGCGGCGAATCTCACGCGGCCCGAGGAGCGGGCGCGACTCAACGCCATCAAGAAGGCGATGTACGAGCGGATGATGCGCGAGTGGGGAGACCCGTACGAGATTGTGTGGGCAACGCATCCGGAGGGATGGCTGGACGTGGCCGATCTCGTCCCTCGCACGTCCGCCAGCGCTCAAGATCGGCGGACCCACTGAAAGACGAGATCGACCGACTGCTCCACGCGGTCTGCGTAGATCAGGTCGAACAACACGTGCGCGCGGCCGCCTGCCTCGCCCACGGACACCTCGACGGACCGCGTCTCGGCGCGGACCGGCAGCTCCTTCCCGTAGGCGCGAAGGACGAGATCCTGCGATTTGCCGGCGGCGAAGACCTGCGTGAGCGAGACCTCGCCGCGGCGCACCATAAGGACGCGATGGCGCTCCATGCGCACGGCGTACGTCGCCTCGCCGTCCTGGAACGAGAGAAGGTGGCCGCCCTTGGTCTGAAGCCAACGGGCGTCCTTTGCCTCGCCGCGGGTGGTCTGATACCGCGCCCGCCCGCCTTCATTCATGCGCGCGCGCCGGCGCCAGGTGACGTGGCAGGCCCAGGACACGCCTTCCTGCGGTTCCAACCAAGCGCTCACGGACCTCACCGCACAAACGCGAGCAGGGCCTCGCGCACGATTTTCGCCGCGAGGATCTGCGTCTGCTCCGTCGGATCGATCTGAGGCGCCACCTCGACGAGATCGAAGCCGACGACGCGCAGAGCCTTCATGTACGTGATGGCGCGGAACGCCTCGGGCGCAAAGATGCCGCCGTGCTCCGCCGTGCCCGTGCCCGGGGCCGTGGCCGGATCGAACACGTCGATGTCCCAGGTGATGTACACCGGCTTCCCGTGCAACTCCGGCAGCACGGCGAGGAGCGGTTCGGCAAGCTCAAACGGCGCGAAGTGAGTGTGCTCGCGCGCCCAGCGGAACTCCTCGCGCGTGCCGCTGCGGATGCCGAACTGGTACACGCGATCCGGCCCGATGAGATCGCACACCTTCTTAATGACGGTGGCGTGCGAGAGCGGTTCGCCCTCGTAGTGATCGCGCAGATCGGTGTGCGCGTCGATGTGGATGACGCGCAGATCCGGGTAGCGCTCCGCCGCCGCGCGGATGGATCCCCACGAGACCAGGTGCTCACCGCCGAGGCCTATCGGCAGCTTGTCCGCGGCGTAGAGCGCCGACACGTACTGATAGATGCGCTCCAGGCTCTCCTCCGGATTGCCGAACGGAAGCGGAATGTCCCCCGCGTCAAAGTAGGCGATCTCGCTCAGGTCGCGATCGAGATACGGGCTGTACTCCTCGAGCCCGAGGCTCACTTCGCGGATGCGAGCGGGACCTAAGCGCGCCCCGGCCCGAAACGACACGGTCCAGTCCATGGGCATGCCGTAGATGACCGCCTTGGCGGCGGCGAAATCCTCCGTGGCGCCGATGAACACATTGCCGCTGTAGGCGAGCGGAAAAGGCTTCTCCACATCAAACGAGAACGTCATTCGCCGACGAGCTCCTTCACAAAGTTCGGCAGGACGAGCGACGCGTGGTGGATGTCGCGGTTGTAATACTTCGTGTCGTGCACCCGCACCTCGCGGACGTCTTGCGGGCGATACTTCTTGCTGCCGAGCGTGAAGCTCCACATGCCCGTCGGATACGTGGGCACGTACGCGAGGTAC
The DNA here is from genome assembly GCF_057538885.1 of Alicyclobacillus sp. CIJ1. NCBI lineage: Bacteria > Bacillati > Bacillota > Bacilli > Caryophanales > Alicyclobacillaceae > Alicyclobacillus > Alicyclobacillus sp. CIJ1. Next base: position 245,431 of record NZ_BAAJPH010000117.1, read on the forward strand.
AGCTTCACGATGGGGAACGTCGCCCGCACGTCGCCGTACACCTGGCGGATGAGGTCCTGGTTGATGAACGGCGACTCGGTCTGCGCCGCCATGAGTCCGTCCTCCTTCAGCGCTCGGAACACGGACTCATAGAACGGGCGCTGGAAGAGCCCGACCGCTGGCCCCACCGGATCCGTGGAATCGATGAGGATGACGTCGAACTCGTTCGGATGCTCCTCGACGTAGCGGATGCCGTCAACAATCTGCACGTCGACGCGCGGATCCGAGAGGCCCGAGGCAATATGCGGGAAGTATTTCTTGGATGCCTCCACCACGCGCCCGTCGATCTCGGCGAGCACCGCGCGCTCGACCGACGGGTGTTTGATGACCTCGCGGATGATGCCGCCGTCGCCTCCGCCCACGACAAGCACGCTCTTCGGATTCGGATGCGTGTGCAGCGGCACGTGCGCTAGCATCTCGTGGTACACAAACTCGTCCTTGTCCGTCGTCATGATGCAGCCGTCGAGCACGAGCAGATTGCCGTACTGGACCGTCTTGTACACGTCGAGCTGCTGGTACTCCGTCTTCTCGCTGTGAATGGTCTTCTCTATCCGCAAGCCAATCGTCAGGTTGTCGTTCTGAAGCTCGGTAAACCACAGATTGGTCTGTGCCACGCTCATCCATCCTTTCTCGGGCGGTATTATATCAAACTCGCCAAAAAGGCCCGAGGACAAGCGTACCCAATTCGACTCAGCGAATCCAGTTGGAGTGGCGGGTCACGGGAGCGCTCATCCATTAGAGCCCCCGTCTGCCCCCCCTGTGCGCGAACGAGGCAGCCCTGCCGCAGGGCTGCCTCGACCACCGGGACCTATCACCCATTCAATCGATGGGATACCCGCCTTGTTCCACCACTGTGCGCGCCAACTTGCGCCGTTTCGCGATCCCGTCCGGATTGCGCAGACCCGCGAGATTGCGGATGGCGTCGAGCGCCCGCTCCCGCACGCCCGCGTGATCGCCAATCGCGGCGAAGAGCGCGACCGCGGCCTGTACCGCCGCCTGGATCTCGTCGTCCACCGCGACGCTGGCCAGCGCGGCATGCACCTCGGCCTGTGCCCCAGACGCCGCCTTTTCCGCGCGCGCCAGCGCGCTCTCCGCGGCGTAGAGCGAAATGGCGAGATCGGCCAAATGCATCGCGACCTCTTGCTCCGCATCGAGCCTGCCCGCGAACCGATCTGCCACCAGGGCGCAGCCGGCGAGGTACAGCGCGCGCATCTGCTCGATGGCCGCGCGCTCGTGGGCCGTCTGGCCACCGCCCACCTGCAGCGGCTTGCCCAGCGCGTCCACCGCCGCGGACAAGCGGGAGACCATCTCGGGTTGACGGCTCACGCGGCGCAGGAAGTGCGTCGGGATAAGCAGTCGGTTGATCTCGTTTGTCCCCTCAAAGATGCGCTGAATGCGCGCGTCGCGGAGCATCCGCTCGACGTGATATTCGCGAATGTAGCCGTATCCACCGTGGATCTGCACCGCCTCGTCGGCAGCCTTCCACAGCGTCTCGGAACCGTGCACCTTGCAGATGGCACACTCGATGGCGTGCTCGCGCAGACGCGTTTCCTTCTCGCGCGTCGGCAGGTCGCCGTCGAGCGGCGCCAGCGCATCTTCGAGCATCGCCGCGGTCCGGTAGACGAGCGATTCGGCCGCGTAAATCCGCGCCGCCACGGACGCGAGCTTCGCCTGTGTCGCGGGAAACTCGGCGATGGCCCGGCCGAACTGGCGCCGTTCCGCCGCGTAGCGCGCCGCCACCGCCAGCGCCCGCTTCGCACCGCCCACGTTGCCCGCGCCGAGATTGAACCGGCCGAGATTCAACACGCCAAGCGCCACCGCGTGCCCTCGGCCCACTTCGCCAATCACGTTTTCCACCGGCACCGGGCACTCGTCGAAGATCACCTGGCGCGTGGACGATCCGTGAATCCCCATCTTCTTTTCCTCAGGCCCCAGGGAAATGCCCGGGAACGATTTCTCCACGAGGAACGCGGTAAAATGTTCGCCATCGATCTTCGCGTACACGACGAACGTGTCCGCAAACCCCGCGTTCGTGATGAACTGTTTCGTTCCCGAAATGAGGTAGTGCGTGCCGTCTTCACTGAGCCGCGCCACCGTCTTCGCCGCGAGCGCGTCCGATCCGGCCGTGGGCTCGGTCAGGCAGTAGGCGCCGAGATATTCCCCGCTCGCCATCTTCGGCAGCACGCGCTGCTTAACGGCCTCACTGGCGAAGTACGTGATGGGCAGCGTCGCGATGCAGGTGTGGTTGGAATGCGCCACACCGTACGCCCCCGTCATGCCGACCATCTCGCCCACGATGCCCTTGGAAATCTTGTCGAGCCCAAGGCCCCCGTACGCCTCCGGCACGCTGTGCGCGAGAAGGCCGAGATCGCCCGCCCGCTTCAAAAGCTGGACCACGAGGTCGAAATCCTCGGCCTCGATGGCATCCTGCTGAGGCCAGACCTCCCGCTCCACGAAGTCGCGCGCGGTTTTCCGAATCATGCGGTGCTCTTCGGTGAACTCCTCCGGCGTGTAGACCTCCGCCGGATCGGCCGAGTGCACCAAAAATTCCCCACCTGGCACCTGAACCTGTTCCATCGTCGAATCTCCCCTCTCGATCGCGGCGCGAATTGCCCTGGATATCACGACACGGACACGATGACCTTGCCGACCGTCTGCCGCCCCCCGAGCGCGTCCATCGCGGAAATCACGTCCTCAAAGGGGTAGACATGCCGCACCAGCGGACGAATGCGCCCCGCCTCATAAAGCTGGATGAGCTCCTCGTGCATCTCCCGGACCACATCCGGATACAGGCGGTGAAACAGCCCCCAGTGCACACCCACGAGGCTGTAGTTCTTGACGAGCGCGTGGTTCATGGGCGCCTGCGGGATGCGCCCGCTCGCAAACCCAATGACGAGCAGCCGCCCCTCGAACGCGATGCACCTGCGCGACTGGTCGAACACGTCTCCGCCCACCGGATCAAAGATGACGTCCGCGCCGCGGCCTGATGTGAACGCTTTCACTGCCTCCACAAAATCTCCGCTGCGGTAGTCGACGGCCTCGTCCGCGCCAAGCTGGCGGCACGTCTCCACCTTTTCCGGCCCGCCCGCCGTCGCGATGACGCGCGCGCCCGCGGCTTTGCCGAGTTGAATCGCCGCCGATCCGACCCCGCCCGCACCCGCATGCACCAACAAGACCTCGCCGGCTTGGATCCGCGCCAGGCGATGGAGCGCGTAATACGCCGTGTGATAGGTGACAAACATCGCGGCGGCCTCCGCCGGAGTCGCCCCCTCAGGCACGCGGTGCACCTGCGCAAGCGGCACCACCACCTGCTCCGCCAGGCCGCCGTGCGGCAGCTGCGGCAGGGCAATGACGCGATCGCCCACCTGAAACGTCGAGCCCGGTGCCACCTCTTCGATCACCCCGCACACCTCGACGCCTGGCGTGAAGGGCAGAGGCGGCTTCTCCTGATACTGCCCCTGGCAGACCAGCAGGTCCAGAAAGTTGAGCGCCGCCGCTTCGACGCGGATGCGCGCGCTCGCGGGCTGCATCGCGGGATTAGGAATCTCTTCAAGGCGCAGCACATCGCGGTGATGCCCCAATTCTCGCACGACCCACGCTTTCACGGCTCCTCCTCCTTTCGAATGTGAAACGAGGGTTCAAAAAAGAAACAAACGAACGATCCCTCACCTCTCTTTTCAAGTGTACGTGACCTCACTCTCTGTCGCAAGCATCCGCTTTCACGCAGACGGGACTTGGCATATTTTTCTTGACCCTGTCCACACTACCGATATGCCCATCTTCATGACGTGTCCGGAGGTCGCGAGCCATGCCGAAACCGTTCCTTTCTGACGCCGATTCCCCGCTTCCGCGCCGCGCACGGCGTTCCTTCGCCCGAGTCGCCGGCATGGCCTTTGGCGCCGCGTTTGGCGCCGGATTCATCGGCACTTCGCTCGTGCTCGTGAGCCTCAAACTGCTTCCTCTTCCGTCGACCGCAGACACCGCGCCGACCGAGCTGACGAGCGCGGACGGCCGCCCCATCGCGCTCTGGTCCCCAGCCGGACAGGCGCGCTCCATCCTGCCGCTCGGCGCCTTCCCTCGCTGGCTCGTCCAGGCCACGCTTGCCACGGAAGACGCCAATTTCTACCGCGATCACGCCATCAGCGTGCGCTCCACGCTGCGCGCGGTAGCGGTCAACGTGCGCCATGGCGAGATCGTCCAGGGCGGCTCCACCATCACGCAGCAACTCGCGAAAAACCTGTACCTCACCCAGGATCGCACGCTCGGCCGCAAGCTGCGCGAGGCCATGCTCGCCCTGCAGCTCGAGTTGCACGAGCCGAAGGACTGGATTCTGGACCGATACCTCAACGTCGTCTACTACGGGCACGGCGCGTACGGGGCACCCGCGGCAAGCGAACTCTACTTTGGCAAACCCGTTCAGTCGCTCGATCTCGCCGAGAGCGCCCTGCTCGCCGGCCTGCCCAAGGGCCCGACGCTGTACTCGCCGCTCGATCACCCCGAGCGCGCCAAGGCTCGCCAAAAAGTGGTGCTGGAGCGCATGGTGCAGACGGGTTACATCACCCAGGCCGAGGCCGACGCCGCGTACGCCGAGCCCTTGCACATCGCGCGCCACCAGCCGCCCACGCTTCAGGCGCCGTACTTCACCGACGTGGCGTTCCACGAGGCCAAGCGCATGGCCCGGCTCACGGACGGCGATCTCGACGCGGGCTACGTCCGCATTCACACGACGCTGGATCCGCTGCTGCAAAAGGCGGCGGAGCGAGCCATTCAGTCGACGCTGCCGAAGGGGAGTGAGCTCCAAGCCGCGCTCGTCGCCCTGGATCCGCAAACCGGCGCCATCCGCGCGCTGGTCGGCGGCCGAGACTACCGCGAGAGCCCGTACAACCGCGCGCTCGGCAAGCGGCAGCCGGGATCGACGTTCAAGGCGTTCGTCTACGGTGCTGCGCTCATGCGCGGTTGGACGCCCGCGCGCGAGGTGGACTCCAAGCTTACCACGTTCATCTACGGCCCGTCTCCCAAGGACGAGTACACGGTACACGACTACGGCGACATCTACGCCGGCCGCCCACTCACGCTGCGGGAAGCCATCGCCCGGTCAGACAACGTGTACGCCGTGCAGACGGAACTCGCCATCGGAGCTCAAAACGTCGTGGATTTCGCCAAGAAGCTCGGGATTCAAGAGGAGATGAAGCCTTATCCCTCCCTTGCCCTCGGCGTGTTTCCCGTCACCCCGGTGGAGTTGGCCGCAGCCTACGCGGCCTTCGCCAACGGCGGCTACAGGGTCACGCCACACGCGGTCGAATCCGTCGACACGCCGTACGGCCGCACGGTCCATCCACTCGAGAAGACGCGCGTCATCTCGCCTGAGCTCGCGTTTCAGATGACCGATCTCATGCAGAGCGTGCTCGCCCCCGGCGGAACGGGATATGGCGCTCGGCCGTACCTGCACGCCCCGGCCGCGGCGAAGACCGGGACAACGGATACAGACGCCTGGATGGTGGGTTACACGCCCCGGCTTGTGGTCGCGGTGTGGGTGGGTTACGACTCGGGCCGGCCGCTCACGGTGCAGGAGTCTCACCTCGCTGCGCCTATCTGGGGGAAGTTCATGGGGACGGCGCAGGCGCACCTGCCCGGGCCGTGGTACACGCCGCCGTCCGATCTCGAGGCCGTCCGGATCGATCCGCTGTCCGGCGCACTCGCTACGCCGCAGTGCGGCGCCGCGGAGACGGACTACTTCCTGCCTGGAACCGCCCCCACGGCCACGTGCCCGCTTCATCGGACGCCCGTCGTGCCCGAACCCGCGCCGAGCCGATTGTGGAACTGGCTGCGGCGGCTCTTCTAGCCCCGCTATGGCCAACGCGTTCCGCGATGCCGCTCGAGCGCGGGCAACGCTCGCTCCGGCGCGGAATCTTGCGACAAGTCGAGCGCAGCCTGTGGTACAATGGCGGAGAGTAATCCATGGGGGCGTGAACGAGTGGAAGAGCGTCTGTCGAGACGAGTCAGAACCATCCGGCCGTCGGCGACCATGAGCGTCGACAGCAAGACCAAGCAACTCATCGCCAAGGGCCAGCCGGTGATCAACATGAGCGTCGGCGAACCGGACTTTCAAACACCGGTCCCCGCCGCCTTCGCGGGCATCCGCGCCATCACCAACGGGCAGACCCGCTACACTGAGGCCGCAGGCACACTGGCCCTGCGCAAGGCCATCGCGCATAAGCTTCAGGTCGAAAACGGCCTTCACTACGCGCCGGAACAAATCGTGGTCTCAAACGGCGCGAAACACACGCTGTACAACATCTTCGTGACCATCCTCGACGAAGGGGACGAGGTGATTCTCCCCGCGCCGTACTGGACCTCGTATCCGGAACAGATCCGCGTGGCGGGCGGAAAGCCCGTCGTGATCGATTGTGGGCCCGAGACGGGGTTCAAGCTCACGCCAGACCAACTCGCTGCGGCCATCACGCCGCGCACGAAGGCGGTCCTGCTGAACAGCCCGTGCAACCCCACCGGGTCCGTGTACCACGAGGAAGAGTTGAAAGCGCTCGGCGAAGTCCTCCGCCAGCACGACATCTACGTCGTCCTCGACGAGATTTACGAGCGCCTGGTCTACGGCGTGAAACACGTGAGTCTCGTGGCCGTCTGCCCCGATTTGTACGATCGCGCCCTCGTCGTGAACGGCTTTTCGAAGGCGTTCGCGATGACGGGGTGGCGCCTCGGCTACGTGGCCGCGCCGCTCGATCTCGCCAAGGCCATGGCGAGCTTCCAAAGCCACTCCACGGGCAGCCCGGCGACCATGTCGCAGATCGCGGGCGAAACGGCGCTGGCGCACTTCGATCCAGGCGTGATCGACGTGTTCCGCCGCCGACGCGATGCGCTCGTGGCGGGGCTCAACAGCCTCGAGGGCGTGCGCTGCCTCGTGCCCGAAGGCGCGTTTTACGCGTTCCCCGATATCCGCGGCGTTCTCGGACGCCGCTATGAGGGCCAGGCCATCGAGTCGAGCGCCGACTACTGCGAGCTGTTACTGGAGCACGCGCTCGTCGCGAGCGTGCCGGGCGAGGCGTTCGGTGCGCCGGGCTACGTCCGCTTCTCGTATGCGGTGCGCGATGAGGACGTGATCGAAGCCGTGAATCGCATGCGCGAATTTCACAGCAAGCTCACGAATTAAGTTGCCCATGACGCGAGGGCCCCGGCGCTTCGGGGCCCTCCGCTTGTGTCGGCCTCACTGCGGTTCACTCGAGGCGCCCGGATGCGCGGGATGGATCTCCCCATGCGCATCGAGGATTTGGTGATCGTCTTGCACCTCGATGAGGCCCGCGTTGTGCAACGCCTGCAACACTTCGAAGAGACTGTCGCGCTTGTCCTCCGGCAGGGATCGCACAAATTGATTGATGTCCTGGGCCGGGGCTAGTTGCACGAAGTGCACTCCGCCGTACTTGGCGTACAAGTCGCGCCTGTACGTCATCCGCTCCCCTCCTCGCTGTGCCAACAAGCGTATTGTCCTCCGAAGCCGCCGAGCCTATGCCACTTGGGCGCATGCCCCGCACGGCCCTCAGGCGATTGTCATACGCTTTAGGAGCAGGCTGGGGAAGCGAGGTGGACTGTGATGAATGCCAAGCCCCAGAAGGCCGAGCGCATCCCCGGCGTCGCGCTCGCGAAGGCGCAGGCGTCGCGCCCTGCGAATGGGCGGGGAACGCGAAGAGCCGCCGCGCGATCCGGCGGGCGGAACGGCGCCCCCGCACAGTCGAAGGCAGGCAGCAAGGCGCCTGCCCCTTCACAGCTCCTGACGCCCAAGAACATGCAGGACACGCTGAAGACGGTCGGTAACCTGCGAAACATGGTGAAAAACTGGCTGAACTATCTCCAGCAGGCCGACAAGATGCTGGATACCTTCTACGTGACGACCGGGGCCCTGAAGGAGAGCGGCGTGCTCGACAAGCTGATCAAGTTCAAGGGCCGCAACTTGACAACCGAAGATTTCACCAACATTCTCGCCGCGCTCTTGTCATCGCCCCTGGCCGAGGGATTCCTCAAGGGATCAGGCGGCAACAGCGGCAACAGCGGCGAGAGCGCATCGGCGCATGAGACGGCCGGATCGGCGCAAAGCGCGCACTCCCAGCCGAGCGCACCCAATGCGGCGCCCATGCAGCAGCCGCCCCAAGCCCAACAGGCGCCCGGGCCCACGTACGCGCCGCCGGCCTACGCGCCCTACGCAGCCCCCATGCAGCCATACGCTGCGGCGCCGCCGATGTACGGAGCGCCGCCGTATCCGTATTATGGAGCGCCGCCCGCGCCTGTGCCGCCTCCGACAAGGCCCGCCACCGGGACGGACGGCGGTCGCGCGACCAACTGAACCCCGCGTCACAAGCCGCCTGGCCATTCACCCGGGCGGCTTCTTGTTCAATTTCGATGATTTGCGCATGTCCGAATCATCCCACACGCATGCCTCTGCGGTACAATGGAGACAGGACGAACCCGTTCGGGGAGGCGCCATGGCCGTGCGCAACCGGTGGATCTCCTGGTTCACGAGGTACTTCAGTTTCGCCGTGAACATCGCCCTGACCGTGGATCTTCTCTTTTTCCCAGCCCGGGCCCGCTTTGGATTCGCGTGCGCGATCACGCCTCGATGGTGGCCCTGTTGTGGCTCGTGAACCGCCGCTCCATCTACCGCGCGTTTCCGCAGCTCGTCGGTATTCGAGACGAGCCGGCTTCGGACTCGCGCGCACATCTTCCCGAACAGCCGCCGCAGTCACAGGACCCGCAGACGTAAAATCCCCCAAACACGGCGAATGGGCTGGCCCCTCGCCGCATCGGCGGGGATCAGCCCTCTTCTCGTTTCAGTCCTTCGTCTGCTTGGGGACGAACTTCTTAATTTCCTTCAGCGTCTTCTCGTCGACGGGCGGCCCATACTTTTTCACGATCTCGTCGACGTTCGTCGTCGGGCCGTTCTTCGTCGCGTCCGTGTACGCCTTCACAAACTGCTTGAACCGGCTCTCGGGCACGGGCAGGCCGAGCTTGTTCGCGAAGTTTTTCGCCAGCGACTCGACCTGGTTTGGATCCCGCCACGACTCCGGCGGAACGTTCTTGACGTCTTCGAGGATCTCAAAGATGGCCTTCCGCTTGCCGGCCAAGTTTTGCTTCAACACGTCGAGCGATCCCGCCGGCGGCTGCTGCGCTGCGACCGAAAGCGGTGGCTGATCCACCGGCGCCGCCGCCTGCTGCGGCCGCTTGGCCTTCGCCTGTGGCTTGCGCCCCTTCTTTCCGGATGAAGCCGCCATGGTTGCACCCTCCTCCTCGCATTGCCCCTACCGGAGCCTCTCCTCAGGGTATGCGAGCCGAAGAAAGGGTGTCTCGATTCACGCCGCCCAAAATGGCGCTGGCGGCGTACCTACGACTGCCTCATCTCGGGGCTCCGCAGCCGAATGTCGATGGCGGCGGCGAGAATCGCCGCGAGCACCATCAGCGCGCCGCCGATAGCGCCCCACCACTCACGATGCGCCGCACACACGAGAAGCGCAAACCCAGTGAACAGCATCAGGCTCAAGCCGACAAACGCCACCACAAACATGTGAAGGACCTTGCGCACCACCTTCACGAGCCTTCCCTCCGCGTGCTTGGTGACAGCATCATACCAAGGGATGGGCGAAACGAAAACAGGTCAACCTCCGATACGAGACATCTCCACTTTCGGCTTTCTCGCCGTCGCCTCGCTCCGCAGTTCCGAATATCGGTCCTGGCGGTTGCGCCACACATCCGCGACAAACGCCCCGATCTCCTCCTCCGACGCGCCGCGATCGAACAGCGGCCGAAGCGAGACGCCGCGCGCGCCAAACAAGCACGTGAAGAGCTCCCCTGCCGCCGTCACCCGGAGCCTCGTGCAAAATCGGCAAAACGGCCGGGAAACCGAGTGGATGACGCCAATCTCGCCCTGACCGTCGCGGTACCGATACCGCGTCGCCACCTCGCCTTCGCGCCGCGGAGGCAGCGGCTCGAGCGGATACCGCGCCCCAATCCAGGCGAGGATCTCGTCCGCCGTCACCACGTCCTCCATGCGCCAGCCGTTGGTCGTCCCGACATCCATATATTCAATGAAGCGCACAATCACGCCTGTCCCTCGGAACCGCTCGGCGATGGACACCACCTCGTCCTCGTTCCACCCGCGCCGAACCACCACGTTCACCTTCACCGGCGAAAGCCCCGCCTCCTGGGCGGCCTCGATGGCCGCGAGAACCCGCTGGACCGGAAAGCGCACACCGTTCATCCGCGCCGCCACGTCCGGGCGCAGGGCGTCGAGGCTCACCGTGACTCGCGTCAGCCCCGCCTTCTTCAGCGCCATCGCCTTCTCGCGCGTGAGCAAACTGCCGTTCGTCGTCATGGCAATCTCATGGAGCCCGGGCACGGCAACCACCTTTTCGACGATCTCGACGACCTCCCGGCGCAGAAGCGGCTCGCCGCCCGTCAGCCGCACCTTCTCCAGCCCAAGCGGCACGAGCGCCCGCACCAGCTTCGCAATTTCGTCCGGCGACATGAGCGCATCAGGGCGCAAAAACGGATAATTCGGCCCGAACACGTCACTCGGCATGCAGTACGGACAGCGAAAGTTGCATCGATCCGTGAGCGACACGCGAAGATCCCGAAGCGGCCGCCCAAGCCGATCCGTCAGCGCCTCTTCCCCCGTCGCCATGGTGCATCCCCCATTTCTCACACACCTTCAGTGTATCACGCGCGTCCCTCCGGTCCATCATTCCCCCAAAGCCACCTTTGCGCTACACTGGGGGCGTAAGATTTGCCGAGGAGGCACAGAGATGAACGTTGCCCTCATTGCGCACGACAACAAGAAGGACGACATGGTGAACCTGGCCATCGCGTATCAGAACATACTGAAGCACCACAACCTGTTCGCCACCGGCACGACCGGCCGCCGTATCCGAGAAGCCACGGGCCTCGAGGTCCATTGCTTTCAGTCCGGCCCGTACGGCGGAGACCAGCAAATCGGCGCCATGGTCGCGAACGACGAGATGGATCTCGTCATCTTCCTGCGCGACCCACTCACCGCCCAGCCGCACGATCCCGACATCACCGCGCTCCTGCGGATCTGCGACGTGCACAACGTGCCGCTTGCGACGAACCTAGCCGCGGCGGAGATCCTCGTCCGAGCCATTGAACACGGGCTGGCGGAGTTTCGACCGCGGGATCGCAAGCGTTAAAGGCCGGTCCACGTCCTCACCGGCCCCATCCGGTTAGCTCCATCTCGAGGAGGTCTCCTTCATGACGGAAACCATGAATCCGTACGCGAAGCGCCGGGAGGCGCTGTTTCGCCGCATCCCCGACGGCGCCATCGCGCTCTTCTTCGCCGGCCAGGCTCCCCACATGTCCGGCGATCACGCATACAGCCCCTTCCACGTCAACCGCAACTTCTTCTATCTGACCGGCATCACACAAGAACACTCGCGACTTCTGCTCGCGAAGCTCGGGGGCAGCGAACAGGCCATCCTCTTCACGGAGCACGTCTCCGAAGTGGAGGAAAAGTGGACCGGCAAGCGGCTCCCGGACCACGTCGCGCGAGAGATCTCCGGCATCGCGGAGGTGCAGGATCTCGCCCAATTTGAAACGACGCTCGGGCGCATGCTGCGCACCGGCGAATACGAGTGGCTGTATTTGGATGTCGAGCAGGACCGGTTTCACCAGACGGAAACCGAAGCCCATCGGTTTGCGCGCGCCTTCCGGGACAAATACCCGGCCATCGTCATCCGCAACCCGTACGCCGAGGTGTGCCGCATGCGCACGGTGAAAGACGAGGCCGAGATCGAATGCATCAGGCGGGCGATTGACATCACGCGCGAAGGCGTGTTGGCCATGATGAGAAACGCGCGGCCGGGCATGCGGGAATATGAACTCGAGGCGCACTTTGACTTCGCGCTCCGGTCCCGGGGCGTGCGGGAGCACGCGTTTCCCCCGATTGTGGCGGGCGGCGAGCGCGCGTGCGTCCTTCACTACGTGGACAACGACCAGGTGATTGAAGACGGCCAGCTCGTGCTCTGCGATCTCGGCGCGCAGTACGGCTGCTATTCGGCGGACATCACGCGCACGTTTCCTATCTCCGGTCGATTCACGCCGCGCCAACGGGAGATCTACAACATCGTGCTGGCGGCGATGGAAGCGACGATCGAAGCCATTCGCCCGGGTGTGACGACGAGTGAATTGAACGACGTCACGAAATCCGTGTTGGCGCAGGAACTGAAGCGCATCGGACTCATTCAGGACGACGGCGAAGTCGCGCGCTACTATTACCACGGCGTCAGCCATCGGCTGGGGCTTGACACGCACGACGTCGGATCGCCCAAGTGGCCGCTCGAGGCGGGCGACGTCATCACGGTCGAGCCAGGGCTGTACATCGCAGAAGAGGGCATTGGCATTCGGATTGAAGACGACGTGCTGGTGACGGAGAACGGCGCGGTCAACCTCTCGCTGAGCATCCCGAAGGACCCAGACGAGATCGAGCGCATCATGCGCGGGTGACGGAGCGCCCCGTGTCCGCCAGCGAGGCCGAGGGAGCTTTATGTCGCCCCTCGGCCGATCGCCAGGCTGTGCGCGACGATTGGCGCGCGGCTGAGGAGGTTGGCGCACCTTTGAAAGCGAATTCATCAGACAGCGGAGCGCGGCCCGCTCGATGGACCGGGCCGTGAATGGACGCGGCCGCACGGAAAGGATGAGGCACCTTGACGAACGCAGGTCGCTGGGTGTTGCGAATGGTCGTGGGCGTAGTCGTTCTCGCCATTCTAGCCTGGCTCGCCACGATGGCGATAGGATACGTGGTTGCAGAGAAGTTGACGCATCCCGCGCGCAAACCCATCTCCACGTCCCCTGCCGCGTATGGCCTGAAATACGAAAACATTCGCTTTCCGTCCCGCGTGGATCACCTGATGCTTTCCGGCTGGCTGATTCCCGCCGCGAGACCGACGGATCGCATCGTGATTGAAGCGCACGGGTATCGGCAGAACCGCGCCCTGGATCACCCGGCGCTGCCGGTGGCCAAAGCGCTGCACGACGCCGGTTTTTCCGTGCTCATGTTCGATTTCCGCGACGAAGGCGAATCGCCCGGCAGCGAGGTGACCGTCGGCGACTACGAGCTGCGAGACCTTCTCGGCGCCATCGATTACGCGCACAAGCTCGGCTACGACGAGGTCGGGCTCATCGGCTACTCGATGGGCGCGTCGACCGCGCTCGAGGCCACGGCGGCCGATCCGTCTGTGGACGCGACCGTCGCCGACAGCCCGTTTGACGATCTCGAGACCTACCTGCAGCAAAATTTGAGCGTGTGGACCAACCTGCCCTCGTTCCCCTTTAACGGGGAGATTCTGTGGGAGGTCAAGCACCTGTTCGGCCTGGATCCGAACGCGGTCGATCCGCTGAAACAGCTCGCGTCGGCCAAGCCTCGCCCGATTCTCCTCATCGCGGGGACCGCCGATACCACCATTCCGCCGGCGAACAGCGAGGCGCTTTACGACGAGCTGCATCGCCGGGATCCGGAGGATACGCTGTGGCTGGTTCCGGGAGCGAAACACGTGGGCGCGTACGATGTGGAGCCAAAGGCGTATCTGCAGCGTGTCGTCAACTTCTTCGAAGCGTACATGCCAGTGAAGGTCACGTCGTCGTGAGGCGGCCGCCTGCACGGAATGGCCCTGTGTGGAATCGCGCTGTATCCAAGGGTGTGCTGTTCAGCGCTTTCGCGGGATCAGCCACGCGTTGTCGGCCTTGTCAAAACCGATATGCGGGTAATACGACATCGCCGTCGGAGCCGCCAACAGAAGCAACATGACTTCATCCGACAGCGCTTCGCGCGTCACCTCTACCAGCCGCTTGCCAATCCCCTGCCGCTGATACGCGCGGTCCACGGCGAGATCGGACAAGTAGCAGCAGAAGCAAAAATCTGTGAGCGATCTCGCCACGCCCACCAGCCGATCGCCGTCCCACGCGGTGACCATCAGATCCGCCGCGTGGGCCATGCGCTCCATGCGAGCGAGATCGTCAACGGGGCGGCGGATGCCTGAGCGGCGAAACACGTCGGCCAATTGGGGGCCGGAGACGGGGCGCGTGGTGGAGTATTCGATGCTCATCCTGTGGCTCCTTTCGCGGACAGCAAGCTCGGCAGGCGCCTCAATCCTGTCATGGCGTATGGTTGTGCGCTCCTTCGCCGTTCAATTTCGCCAGCACAGCCGCGACCTTTTCGTCCATCGAATGATGGACGTCGCGGCGATCGTCGATTTTGATCACGGTCGACAGCCGCTTGGCGCCCATGGCCACGAGCGCCTCGTGCATCTCCTGAATTGCCGCAAAGATGGTGCTCAAATCGCCCTCGATGGTCGTGAACATCGGATCCAGCCGATAGTTCAGTGCTGGATAGCGCGCGAGCACGCGCTCAGCTTCCGCGACGAAGTGGCTCACGCTCGTCTCGCCCGTGCCGATGGGCGAAATGCTGACAGCGACCATGGCCATGCACAGTCCCTCCCATGCCCAACACGGCAATCCCCAAACACCAAGGCTAAACTGATGATATCAGAATCGTCGCGCGATGGGGGTTCTCCTCATCTGAACATCTCCGGAGCAACATCCCATCCGCCGCACACGCGCCGTTCGAGTGACTCGCTCGTCCATCTTGCCTATATATCCAATCCGTGGTGCGGTCTGGTGAAGGCTGGCCGCACATTGACGAATATCCGCAATATGGTACACTTAAACTGAAAAGAGCGCCGGAGTTGCAGCCTCCGGCGCTCAGGCACCGACGCCTGGGCAGTGTCCCTGCCCGTCGCTATCGAACCTGATAGCTGTGAGCAGTGACCGCCCCGAGGCTGGGAGACCTGGGGGGCGGTCACTTGCGCGTCAAGGCAAGAACCAGAGCCACAACAAGCGACAAGAGCGCAATCACAAACGGCCCAAATTGGATCCCCAGTGACACCGCGTCCGCCACTGTCATGGCCTCACCCCCTCCCGTTCTCGCGAGCGGGCAGGGAGTGACCCCCAAGGTGGTGCCCACCTGTAGCCTACCAAACTGGTTTCCATCCGTCACTGCACAAGTGAATCTTTCATAACACGGTTAGGAGATGTCCGCAGGTCTTCTGGCCCTGTCGCAACGCGAGGGTCCGCACCCGAACGCAGATCCCCCTTGCTCTGTGAAGCGCTTTCGTGTATGTTCGGTATATCGATTTCGTAAATCGTTTACTTCCTTTGCCGCTCCAGCACTGCGCTCCCGTGTCGGCTTCGGGCATGCCGCGCGCTGGCGTCGGCTATCCTGACTTGCAAGGGGGATTACTCGTGAAGCGCTGGTGGATTGGCCTGCTCATTGGCCTCGGCGTGCTCATCAACTACTTCGACCGAACCAATCTGTCGGTCGCAGCAACGCCCATCTCGAACTTATATCATCTGTCCGACGCCCAGATGGGCATCATCCTGTCGGCTTTCGGATGGTCGTACGCGGCCTTCCAGATCCCCGTCGGCGCCTTGCTCGACAAGATCGGCGTGAAGTGGCTAAATCGCCTCGCGACCATCCTTTGGTCCATCGCCACGTTCATGACGGCCGTCGTCAGCGGCATGGGGCTCATCATCCTGTCTCGCGTGCTGCTCGGCATCGCGGAAGCGCCCGCCTTCCCTGCGGCATCCAAGGCGACAGGCTACTGGTTCCCCGTGCGCGAGCGCGGCGTGGCCACCTCGCTGTTCGACGCGGCGGCGAAGTTCTCCAACGTCATCGGCACGCCGCTCGTCGCATGGGCGGTGACCACGTGGGGCTGGAAAGGCGGCTTCTGGCTCACCGGCGCGCTCAGCCTCGTGTACGCAGCCTTGTACTGGGCCTTTTATCGCGATCCGCACGAAACCCGGCTCTCCCAGGAAGAGGCCGAGCTGTTGCGCGAGGGCGGTGCGCAGCAGGCTGGCGAGGCGGAGGCCGGGATCGGCAAGAGCCTCGCATACCTGCTTCGCCAGCGCAAGGTCTGGGGGCTGACGCTCGGGTTTGCAGCCTACGGCTACTCGTTTTACCTGTTCCTCACGTGGTTGCCGAGTTACCTCGTCAAAGAGATGCACATGACGGTGCTGAAATCGGGCTGGTACACCGCTGGGCCGTGGCTCGTGGCCACCATCACCGATCTCGTCATCGGCGGTTGGCTGGTGGATCGCCTGATTCAGCGTGGGCACGACGTCACGCGCGTCCGCAAGACCGTGCTCGTGGTCGGCATGATCTTCGGCCTTGCCGTCATTCCGGCCGCGTTCACGCACAACCCGAACACGGCGGTCATCTTCATCGCCATCGCGCTCGGAGGCCTGGCGTTTTCGGCGCCGGTCGGCTGGAGCATCCCGTCGCTCATCGCGCCGAAGGGCACCGTGGGGCTCGTGGGCAGCATCATGAACTTCGTCAACAACCTGATGAGCATCGTGGCGCCCATCGTCACGGGGTTTGTGGTGCAGAGGACGGGATCGTTCGAATCCGCGTTTGTCATCGCGGGCGTGGTGCTGTTGCTTGGCATCTTGTTCTACGTGTTCATGCTCGGTAAGATTGAGCCGATTCCGGATCCGAAGGTGTGACTGCGGTGAATCGAGAGATCTGTATCGTGGGCTTGGATTTGGGTACCACGTCCATCAAAGCGGTCGCGTATACACCGGCTGGCGAGCTTCTCGCCAGCCGTTCAGCTGTGGTGAAGACGGAGACCGGCCCGGACGGGCGCGCGGTGCAGAACCCGGACGACGTGGCGGATGCGGCGATGGCGGTGTTGGGCCATCTGGCCGCCGAGATCGCGCAGCAAGGTCGCCGCATTGTGGCGCTCGGCATGTCGGCTGCCATGCACAGCCTTGTGGCGCTGGACCCTCGCGACGAGCCGCTGATGCCGGCCATGACGTGGATGGACGCGCGGCCCGCCGAGGTGGCGCAAGCGCTCTGGGTGTCGCCGGACGGCCCAAATCTGTACGCGCGCACGGGCACGCCGATTCACGCCATGGCGCCGGTTTGCAAACTGGCGTGGCTGCGCCGGGAGATGCCGGACGTGTTTGCAAGAGCCCGGCGCTTCGTCTCCCTCAAGGAGTACGTGTGGCACCGCCTGTTTGGCGAGTGGGTGTGCGATCCGGCCATCGCCTCGGCCACGGGCTTGTTCGACGTGCAGAGGCTCGAGTGGGATCCGGATGCACTCGAGTTCGCGGGCGTCCACGCCGACCAACTGAGCCGCGTGGTGCCCTCCGACTGGAGCCAGCCGCTTGCGTCCTGCCGCCTTGCCCCCCGCCTGCCGCTCGCAGAGGGCGCACAGGCGGTCGTCGGCGGATCGGACGGCGTGTTGGCCACCTTGGCAGCGGGCGCCAAGGAGCGCGAGATGCTCGTGGCGACCGTCGGCACGAGCCTCGCCGTGCGCGCCGCAAGCCGCAGGCCGGTGACGAACGCCAGCCTGCGCACGTTCTGCTATGCCCTCGGCGAGGGCGAATACGTGCTCGGCGCGCCGAGCAATGCAGGCGGCATTGCCATCGACTGGCTCGTGCAGACGCTGTTGGGCCGCCCGGGGGAGATTGAGCAGTTGCTCGTGGCGGCAGGCGACGTTCAGGTGGACCATCTCCTCGCGCTGCCGTATGTTGCGGGCGAGCGCGCGCCATTTTGGGACGAGCGCATATCCGCCGCATGGGTGGGCCTGCGCCTGCACCACGGCCCAGCCCACATGGTGCGCGCGGCGGTGGAAGGGGTCCTCTTTCACATGCGCTGGCTCGTCGAGGAGATGCTGAGCCTCACCGAGGGGGCGCGCGGCGTGGTGCTCGCGGGCAGGCTGTTTGAACAGCCCTGGATTGCCGAGTCAGCCGCAGCGCTTATGCCCGTGCCCGTTTGGATGCAGGCAGACGCGGACGGCGCCGCCTACGGCGCAGCGATGATGGCAGGGCGGCGCGTAGGCGTGGACCTGCCGCCGCTCGCTGTGATGCCGGGGCCGCAGGCGAAGGCGGTTGCCCACGCGGATCTGGAGCGGCGTTACGCGGGCTGGCGAGAACTCGTCGAGAAGCTTCGCGCGTGAGGGCAAAGGATGACCCGAGCGGTGCAAGCAGATGAGCGACGCGCGGCACCTGGCATCACGGGGCCGAGGTCTGCAAAACCTCGGTCGCCCCGTGGCAGGACAAAGCTCAAGGCCGCGCCATCGGCGGGCACAAAGATTAAGGCTCCGCGACGGGCGGATTCAACATGTGATCCGCAAACTCCCCCGCCTTGGGAGCGCCCGACTTCCGGATCTCCGCTGCGGCACGCTCGAAGTCGTACAGCGTCTCTCGGAGTTCGATCTCGGTGCCGATGAGCGCCCAGCACGCGCCCCGCGCTGCGCTCGGAAGGCCGACGCTGCCCGCGTTCACGATGCGCTTGCCCGCCACCATCCGGTCAAACTGGATGTGCGTGTGCCCACAGACGATGATGGGCTCGCGCACATGGGCCACCATGGGCAGGATCTCCGCTTCTGGCGTGTCCCGCCGAATGGCCTCCTCGTCACTTCTCGGCGATCCGTGGACGAAGAGCACGTCGCCGAGCCCCTCCACATGAAGCGTCACGTGAGCCTTCTGACTGAGCAAGAACGCGCGTTGATCCGGCGTGAGCTGGTCATGACACCAGGCGTTCACTTCCGCAATCCAGCCCCGCACGCCTTGCTCCACGCCGTGGCGCTCGGCGACCTCCCGGTCGGTGTTGCCGCGGACGAAAGAAACGGGGCCGTCGAGCGCCATCACCCGCTCCAGCACCTGCCGGGGCTGCGGGCCAAAGGCGAGATCGCCCCCAAACACCAACGCGTCTGCGCCGGCACGCTCGACCTCTTGCAACACCGCGTCCAAGGCAGCCAGGTTCCCGTGGATGTCATACAAAGCCGCGACTCGGGTGGGCATGAAAAACCCTCCATTCTGGGGCGGAGCAGTTCCGCGCTTTCACGCGTTCGGACTTGTCGGACGTCGCTGACCTTTCGCTTGAATCATCATAACTGTTTGACGCATGCAATGCAGCACTGTTTCGATACGCGCCTCATGGAATTCTGACCTACGTCGCTCGCCACGCTCAAGCTTCATCATGAACTCGTTGGCCCATTGTTCCCCATCGAATTGCACTTGACTTTCCCATACAACTGTGCGAATCTACAGACGGCAGGTAAAATGTTCATCTCCCACTGGCCGGAGCCCCATGCTCCGTTCCCCGAGCATCGGCACGGTGCTCACGTGAAGGTGGAACGTGCATGCAAAACCGGCATCGAATCCTCCATAGGACAACCTCGCATCCCAGTCTGCGCTTGTCGCGACGGGAGGGTGTTTGATGCGCTCTCGTCCGATACGCTCCGTGGCAGTTGTAGGCGCAGGCATGGGTGGCCTCACTGCGTCCCTTTATCTGGCTCAGCGCGGCCACGAAGTCTTTCTCCTCGAACGAGCGAAATACCCGGGCGGGACGGCCGGCTTCTACACAAAGCGCGGTAGGGTGTATCCGACCGGCGCCACGCTGACATTCGGGCTTGAACCCGGAGGTCTGTTTGCGTCCATCCTGCAAGAGGTGGGCGTGCACCTTCCGCTCTACTCCGTGAACCACGTGATGGACGTCCGATTGCCGGATCGGAACGTTCCGGTAGTCGCGTCCAGAGCGGAATGGTTGGCAGCGCTGAAGACTTCTTTCCCCGAACGCGCCTCCCAGGTGGTCCGCTTCTGGCGCGCCGTGGAGAAGACCGCGCAAGCTGCCTATCTGTTTGCGAAGGCCCGAGCGGCACTGCCCGTTCAGGCTCGGGAAGACTTCCTGCACATTTTGGCCACGATGGCCGCGAACAAACTTATGCTCGGCTTCGGTGTCCAACGCCTGCGAGCGACCGTTGCCGACGCACTGCGAGAGTTCCATCTCGACGACTATGGCCCGTTTCGCCTCTTCATCGATGCGCAGCTGTTCGACGCGGTTCAGACCACGAGTGAGTGGGCCGCATGGCTTCCGTCGTGTCTCGCGCTGGATATCTACCGATACGGCGTGTGGCTTCCTCAGGGCGGCGTGCCGGCCTTGGCGGCGGCCATGGCGGATCGGGCGCGCACGCTGGGTGTCCATGTGCTGTTTTCGAACACTGTGGTGGACGCCACCTATTCCCACGCGTCGAAACAATGGTGCCTGAGGACGAATCGTGGGCACGAATTGTGTGTCGACGCCGTTGTCAACGCGACGGGAACGCGCGTGACGGCGCAGACCGACGAACCCGTGAGTGGGGACACCTCAGCATCGCAGGTGAGCGGAGCCCAGTGGGGCGCGGTACGGGTCGACGCGCTGATGAGTCGACAGGACGTTCAAGAAGCGTGGTTTCACTGGGATGACCTCCGTGCACCTTTCGCCATTCAAATCGCGGACGACGCTGGTGTGGACGCCCCTCACGAAGGGCCATGTGGTCCCCTTTACATCACGTTTCATCCGGAAGAGGCAGCGGAAGGCGACTCTGGCGCACCTACTGGCGATCACGCCATCCGCGTCACGGTCAGTGCCCATACCCGCCCTCATGACTGGCTGAACCTCCCGAAGGCGATGTATCACGAGCGCAAGCAGCGGTATTTGCAAGACATGTTCGAGCGTATCGACCGGCGTCTGCCCCACTTTTCGGAGCAATTGGTCACATGCTCGATGGGCACGCCGCTCACGTACGCGCGCTATCTGAACAAGGCCTGGGTTGGCGGCGTTCCGCTCACCGTTGCCAACGCCATCAGCCGGCCGAGAGGGCCGAAGACGCCCTGGCCGCGCTGGTACTTGGCGGGAGACACGGTGTTCCCAGGCCCCGGTATGCTGTCCGCAGCCTTGAGCGGCTTTTTTGCCGCGCGCTCCATTGATCCGCGCATCGGTCAACGGGCGTACAAGGTGGACGAATCAGCCAATTCGCTCGTCAGGCGCTGAGGACGCGATCGTCAAGCGCGGAAGATGGGACACGGGCCTTTCATACCCCAGCGAGGAGGAAGACCTATGGCGACGTTTCACGTCAATGCAAGGCAGGTGCAGCTTCAGCATCAGGCGAAATCCGTCGATACCGCACGGATTGAACAGGCAGTTCGGATGATTCTCGAAGCGATTGGAGAGGCGCCGGATCGAGAGGGCCTCGTCGACACGCCCGCGCGTGTCGCCCGAATGTACCAAGAAATCTTTTCGGGATTGCATCAAGACCCTCGGGACGAGTTGTCCGCTCGCTTTCACGTTGAACACGGCGAGGTTGTGCTGGTGCGGGACATCCCCTTCTATTCGATGTGCGAACACCACCTGCTCCCGTTCTTCGGAATCGCGCACATCGCCTACCTCCCGCACAACCATGTGGTGACGGGCCTGTCCAAGCTGGCGCGGCTCGTCGACGTCGTGGCGAAGAAGCCGCAGGTCCAAGAGCGCATGACGAACGAGATCGCAGACGCGCTGGTGGAGGCACTCGAGGCCGAAGGCGTTCTGGTGGTTGTGGATGCCGAACATCTGTGCATGAGCATGCGCGGCATTCGCAAACCGGGGAGCCGCACAACCACCGTGGCGACCCGAGGCCGTTACCTGCACCATCCACACGAGCGCGAGGAAGTGCTCCGCCTCATCCGTCTTGGGGGTTGACGCGCTCAAGTTCGAAACGGGGGAATCGCCATGCCCATCACGACCACGGCTCGCGACATGCTTCAGTCCATCGAGGAACACTTGGCCAGGGCGACCGCGTCCATCTCGGAGTCGCAGGGCGAGATCGAAGCCATGATTCGCTATCACCTGGGGGTGCACGCAATCCCGTCCGCTCGGCCCCTCGGGCACAGCAAGCGGGTTCGGCCGCTGCTTCTCCTCACGGCGCACGCCGCGCTCGGCGGAGACTGGCGAGCGGCCCTGCCTGCCGCCGTCGCGATTGAATACGTGCACGGATTTTCGCTGATCCACGACGACATCGAAGATCGGTCGCCTCTCCGGCGCGGGCGGGCAAGCCTGTGGGCCGTGTGGGGGGTGGATCGCGCCCTGAACGCGGGCGACGCGCTCTTCGCCCTTGCGTTTCGCGTCATGGGCGATCTCGCCGACCACTTCGACGCCCGATGGGTCGTCGAGACCTATCAGGCCATGACGGACGCGTGCATCGCGCTGTCCGCGGGACAGGAGCTCGATCTCGCCTTCGAACAAGTTGAAAACGTCTCCATCGAACAGTATCTGGCCATGGCGGAGTTGAAGACGGGCGCCCTCTTCGGCGCGGCGCTCGAGGTTGCCGCCATTTTGGCCGGGCAGCCTCCGTCCGTGCGTGACGACCTGCGAAACGCCGGGAGGAAGCTCGGGGTGCTCTTTCAGATCCTCGATGACTTCCATGATCTGTTCGGCCGTGAGGAGGATCTGGGAAAACCAACCGCGCAGGACGCCCTTCGCCGAAAGAAGACGCTTCCGGTCGTGCTCGGGCTCAGTCGCGATCGCGAATTTGCCGAGATGTGGCGGTGCCTGCGCGACAATCAGGAGATGTTGCCGCACCTGCGCGCGCGGCTCATCACCGATTCGATTCTGCGCGAGGCCATCGCCATCGAGGAACGGGTGCGCGCCGAGCTTCAGAACCGCATGGAGCGCGTGCCCTTCGTCGACGCTTGGAAGCCGGAGATGCTGGCAACCATCCATCGCCTCGTGCAGCGGCGGAGGTGAACGCAGTTGGATGAACGGGTCCTTCGCTTTGTGGTGGAAGAGGGGCGCCGCGCCGCCCATGAGCTGTCTGCTTCCCCCGCGACAATCCGGACGCGCCTAGGGGATTTACCCCGCGTCGGACATATCATCCGCCAACACAGCAAGACGTTCAGTCTTGCCGCGCGGTGCCTTCCCAGGCGCTCGCGCAAGGCGGTGGAAGCCCTTTACGCCTTCTGCCGATCCGCCGACGACTTCGCCGATCACCTCGGTGAAGAGGGTAAGCGACGCCTGGAAGCCTATCTCGCGGCCATTCGCGGCGGCGCGCCCGCACCAGACCCCATCCTGGCCAGTTGGCTCGCCATCGGCGATGCCATGCGTATTCCGCGCCGGTGGAGCGAGTCGCTTGTCGAGACGCTTTTGGCAGATACACAGCGCTCCGTGGTCCCCACGCTGGAGGACCTCCTTGGGTACGCCTACGGTGTCGCGTCCACGGTCGGCCTCATCACGACGGTCATCGTCGGCTATCGGCGAACGAGTTCTCTCGAGGACGTCTTCGCGCGCGCCATCGCGCTGGGGATGGCGATGCAGTTGACCAACATCCTGCGGGATGTGGCGGAAGATCTCTCGCGGGGCCGCATCTATCTCCCCGTCGAAGATCTGCAGCGGTTTGGCGTCACGGCCGACCATCTCGCGTGCGGCCGCCTTCACGAGGGTTGGCAGCAACTCCTTCAACACTACATCGCGCTGGCGCGCCAGCTCTACGAGTACGCCATCCCTGGCATTCGCCATCTTGCGCCCGCCGCGCGCGTGCCAGTCGCCTTGGCCGCCGTGTGGTACCGGGCCATCTTGCGCGATATCGAACGCCACGGCGGAGACGTGTTCACCCGGCGAGCGCACGTACCGCTCCTCAGGAAACTCCGCATCGCGTGCTCCCAAGGGTTGCCCGCCGCCTTCGGATGGAGTGTGAGGGCTCGCGCGCGCGCCACGGATGCGTCGTTCCACAGCATTCACTCGCAACAAGGAGGTGCGCCATGACTGGAAAGCGCATCACGGTCATCGGTTCGGGTTGCGGCGGCCTGGCGGCTGCCGTGCGACTGCAGGCGCGTGGGTTTCAGGTGGACTTGTTCGAACGGCTCCCCGAACCCGGCGGCCGAGCGCGCACGTTTCAGATGGGCGGCTACCAGTTCGATGGCGGGCCCACCGTCGTGACCGCGCCCTTTCTGTTTGAAGAGCTGTTTGAACTCGCAGGCCAGCGCTTTGACCGCGCGGTTGAGCTTCTTCCCGTCGATCCGTTCTACAAGCTATTTGGCCAGGGCGGGAACGCCCTCACCTACAACGGCGATCCGGCGTTCGTCATGCCGCAAATGGAGGCCATCCACGCCCCGGATGCGCCCGGATACCTGCAATTCCTCCGAGCCGCCGAACCCTTGCTTCAGAAGGGCTTTGTCGAGCTCGGCGCTGAACCCTTTCTCCGCGCCACGGACATGGCGCGCGTCGCCCCGGATCTCGTGAGGCTTCGCGCGTACGAGTCCGTGTATCGTTTCGTCGGCAGGTACATTCAGCACCCCTTTCTTCGCCAGTGCTTCACGTTTCACCCGCTCTTTATCGGGGGGAATCCCCTGAAGGCGTCTGCCATCTACGCCATGATCCATCTCATCGAGCAGCGTTGGGGCGTTTGGTACCCCCGCGGCGGCATGCGCTCCCTCGTGGAGGCGCTCGTGGCGCTTTTCTCTCATCTCGGCGGCAGACTTCACCTAGGCACATCCGTGGATCGCGTCCTCGTCTCCAATGGGCGAGTCGAGGGCGTGATCGCAGGGGGAGAGCGCGTCGCGGCGGACGCGGTCGTGTCGAACGCCGATGCCGCCACCACCTACCTCCACCTCGTTCAAGAAGTCCCCTCGTCCGTGCGGCGCGGGCTGACGCGAGCGCGGTACAGCATGTCGCTTGTCGTGTGGTATTACGGCCTCGCAACGCCAGATGTTCCCGACACCTTGGCGCACCACAACATCGTGTTTGGTCCGCGCTACGAGGACCTCATCCGCGACATTTTTGAGCGGAAGGTCATCGCGGACGACTTTTCCCTCTACCTGCACGTGCCGACTCGGACCGATCCGTCCGCAGCGCCTCCGGGCAAAACCGCCATGTACGTACTCGTCCCCGTGCCCAATCTCGCCTCCACCATCGCGTGGGACGAGGAGCTGGGGCGACTGGAAGAGCGCGTGCTGTCGTTCATCGAAGCGCGATTCTGGCCGGGATTTCGGCGCTTCATCGAGGTGC
The DNA here is from genome assembly GCF_057538885.1 of Alicyclobacillus sp. CIJ1. Taxonomy (NCBI): domain Bacteria; kingdom Bacillati; phylum Bacillota; class Bacilli; order Caryophanales; family Alicyclobacillaceae; genus Alicyclobacillus; species Alicyclobacillus sp. CIJ1. The sequence continues at coordinate 270,341 of NZ_BAAJPH010000117.1, forward strand.
GGCACAGGATTGACCCGCTATACTTCGCCAACGCTCTCAACACCTATCTCGGCACGGGCTTCTCGCTCGAACCGCGCCTGACCCAGTCGGCATGGTTTCGCCCGCACAACAAAAGCCCCTTCATTCGCGGGCTGTACCTCGTGGGCGCAGGGACCCATCCGGGCGCCGGGATCCCAGGGGTCCTGCTGTCGGCCAAAATCGCGGAGAAACTCGTCGTGCGCGACATGGGGGAGGTGGAGGGGCGTGCGTGAAGACATCCATCGAGGCATACCTTCGACGCGCAATGTAAAACCCGAGGAGGGTTGGCAAGCGCTTCGAAACATGCTCGTGCCTCCAGGCAGTCCACTCATGGGTTTGCTTTCGCTGCACCGAACCTTTGCGTCGGATGAGTTCGAGCTTGCAGCTCCGAGACTGCGCATGCGCGTCGCAGCAGGACCGGCATCGGTCAAACGCATCCTGTACGAACAGGCCGACGCTTACTCGTCTCGTCTGGCACGCGATCCCGTCACCGCCCTCTTTGGCCAAGGACTGCTTGTGATCGATGGCCCAAGGCATGGTGCTGCGAAGGACGTGATCGTCAGGTCCAGCACGCGCGGCGTCCTCGAGTCGCGCCTCCGGGACGCGCTGCCCGCGCTCGACGAGGCGCTTCAGCGCGCCCTCGGCCAGGGCACGATATCCCTGCCCGACATGCCGAGGCGCATGACGTGGCGCGCGCTGGAGTCCGTGTACTTTCACCATCGCTTGACGCCCGAGGAAGAGCGCGCGTACCTGTCCGATCTCAGCCATCTCGTTCACTACATCGGCCCCGGATGGTGGCTGTTGCTCGGCAAAACGCCCCGGTTGCCCAAGGCGTATCACCGGATGCGCCTTCGCCTTTCGACGCTGTACGAAAAGGCGATGATCTCACCGAGCAACGCGCCCATTCACGCCCTCGCGCGGGCGTACGGAGACGAGGAGATGTCGTTCGCCGTGGATCAGCTCATGACGCTTTTGGTTGCGGGGCACGACACCGCCACGTCGCTTCTGTCCTCGCTCCTCATCCTGCTCGCGCATCGTCCCGACCTCCAGGATGCGCTCTGGGGAGAGATTCACGGCGCCACGGGGCGCGAGCGGCCGGAAGTCCGCGTGCTCGACCGGCTGCCCCTTCTGGATGCCGTCGTGAAGGAGACGCTGCGCCTCTATCCCCCCATCCATTCCGGATTGCGCTCCGAGGTGGAATCTGGCGATCGCGTCATGGTGAGCTACTTTCTCCTTCATCGCCACCAGGAGCTCTGGCCGGACGCGGACACCTTCGTCCCCGAGCGGTGGCTGAGCGGCTTGGCCCCGGGCGCCTACACCTACCTGCCGTTTGGGGCGGGTCCGCGATATTGTCCTGGAGCGACCTTTGCGCGCTTAGAGGTCAAATGGATTTTGGCCCGGCTCCTGCAACACGTGAGCCTTCAACCCACGTCACGCCCGCCGCGCATCGCCATGCGCGCCGCGCTGGAACACCGTCCGACCGTGATCGCGGTGAGACGCCGATGACCTATCTCGGCTTTCTCCTTCGATTTATCGTCGCCGCCAACGCCGCGCTGTGGGTTGCGCGCACTGCACTTCGGCGCGTTGGCCGCGAAGGTTGGCTCGCTCGCGTCGTACGCCGGTCCCCAAGTCGCATGACAGGGTATTTCGCTATCTTGTCTGTGGTGATTCTCCTGTACACGACGCCCTGGGACGGGGCGCTCATTCATCTCGGCGTCTGGGCGTATGCCCGGCAACGCGTGTGGGGGCTGACGCTCGACGGCGTTCCTTGGGAGGAGATTCTCTTCTACCTTCTGCAATCCGCGCTCGTCGCCCAATGCTTTGACCTGGCGACGGCCCTCCTCCCCCGCACCGCATGGGCGAGGAGGCAGACGCCCACAAGGCAGCTGGCATATCTGCCGGTCATCGCGTTGTGGATGGGCCTTGGGTTCGTCATGCTGGGATCCGTTTACGTTCTCCTGAATCGCTGGACGCACCTCACGTATCTGGCGATGCTTGTGCCGTGGATTTTGCTGCCGCTCGCAGTCCAGTCCTCTTACGGGTTCGACGGAATTGCAGCACAGGCGGGTCCTGTTGCCATCTCAACGGTTGCACCGGCGTTGTACCTGTCCATCTGCGACGGCATTGCCATCCATAGCGGCATTTGGTTCTTTCATCCCGAGCGCATCACGGACCTCAGACTGGGCGACGTCCCCATCGAAGAAATCCTCTTCTTCTCGGGTTCCAGCCTGATTGTCGCGACATCGCTCGCCGTGATCGCGTCGAGAAGGAGTGAGCGGTGGCTCCGAGATAGGCGGGCAGGGAGGTAGGCACATGAATGCATGGATGGGATGGACGCTTGGGCTCGCGGCCGCGTTCATCGTCGGGGCTTGCCCGTTTGCCGTCTGGCTCACGCGCGCAATGGGTCGAGATCCGCGGTCGTTTGGAGACGGCAATCCGGGAGCCGCCAACGCGTTTCGAGCGGCCGGTTTTTGGCTCGGAGCCGCCGTGCTCGTGTTGGACGTCGCGAAGGGATTTGTGCCCGGGTATTTCGCTCTTCGTCACATTCCGACCAATTGGCCCCTCGCCGCGCTTGCCGCCGCCCTCCCGGTGTACGGTCATCGCTTCAGTCCGTTCCTGCGCGGCCGCGGCGGCATTGGCCTGGCGAGCTGGATTGGGTCAGTCGCTGGCTTCCTGGGCCCTCTGGCGGCGGGACTCCTCGGCTGCGGCTTCGCGTGCGGTCTTGCCATCCGGCGCCGGGATCGCGCCCGCACCGTCGCATTCGGAGCGGCGGTGCTGTTGATGGGCATCACGGTCTTGCCCGAGGTCCTCTGGCCGGTGTGGCAGGTTCACTCGCTTTGGCCCGCACGCTTGTTCTGGTTGTTGACAGCGCCGCTTGTGTGGTGGGGATACCGAGTTCGAAACGTTCGGCGGGAGGAGGTGTGAACACATGCACGGACTGATGCTATGCTACGATGGCCTGATTTGCCTCATTGCGCTGTTGAACCGCCTCCTGTGGCCCCGTTTGAACCGGGACAGGGAACACGTCGGGCCCAAGGCGGAAACCTTCACGAGTGGACGGGCGGAAAACCTTGCCCGCGTCGCCCTCCTGATTCCGGCGCGGAATGAAGCTCATCAGATTCGGCGGTGCCTCGAGGCCATTTGTACGAGTACCGATTCATCGGTTCGCATCATCGCGTTGGACGATGAATCCACGGACGACACGTGGCGCGTGTTGAACGAGACGAAGGCCGAAGCGAATCAGAACCTGACCCTTCTTCGCGGAGCCCCAAGGCCGCAGGGATGGCGGGGCAAAAACTGGGCATGCGCTCAACTGGCGGATCACGCCGGAGATGCCGAGATCCTCATTTTCATCGACGCGGACACGCGTCTCGAAGCAGGCGCAGTCGAGAACATTCGATCCACCATGCTTGCGCGAGACATCCAACTTCTCTCCGTCCTGCCGCGCCAAGAAGCACACGGCCTGGCCGCCTTGCTTGTGTATTTGCTCCCTTGGAGCTTGATGGCCCACGTTCCCTTGTTTCTCGGCCGATGGCGCCGGAAAGCCCTCCCGATTGCCATCGGCCAGGTGCTCGCCTTCCAGCGCTCGGCCTATCAGACCCTTGGCGGCCACGCGGCTGTACGCAGCGCCATCGCCGAGGATCTCGCGCTCGCGCGGAAAGCAGCCGGGATGGGAATGAACGGAGCCTTTCTCGATGGGGCCGATATCGCCTCCTGCACCATGTACACGTCCTGGTCTCGGGCGTGGCGCGGCTTCCAGAAAAACTGGTGTTACACCGTCGGCCACCCCCTGCTTTCGTGTCTCATCTGGGCTTGGCTCACGTATGCGTTCACATGGCTACCCATGTACGGCCTTGCGGAAGCCTGCTTGGGACATCTCGATCTCGCCGCCCTCTCGCAATGGCCCGCGCTGCTCTGGATAGGACTCTGCTCCAAAAGATACCTGCAGATGCCGATATGGGTGTTTGTCACGGCGCCCATCAGTGTTGCCCTCGGCTTTGTGCTCGCATGCGATTCGTGGATACACAATGCGCGCAACACGACCCTTTGGTCGTAGACCAGCACACGGCGCGGTAGCAGGTCGTTCCTCACACTGCGTAGTGTCTCAACGGCCACATGCACCGGGATCGTTTGCAGAGCGGGGTCCTTGGTTCATGGTTGTCGTACCAAACGAAATGATGCACGTCGATTTGCCGCGAACCGAGTAAAGATGACCGCATATATGGAAGTTGAAGAGAAGACTTCGCGAGCATCTCCATTCCCCCCTTGACCAGGACATAAAATTCGAAATCGCTGCTTCCCCGATATCCACAGAGCAGGGCGAGTCACCTTGACGGCAGGTCCTCAACGCGCCCCACACCATCCTCGTCCAAGCCGCCTCCTCCCTCACCCATCATCCCTTGTGTACCTCACCTGCTCATAGAGTTCCGTAAGCCTCTGCGCGTGACTGTCCCCATCATCTTGTGCGCGCGCCGCGAACCGCCTCGGCGTCTCGGCGTGCCGGATGGTCAACCCGCGCCGATGCATGGCGAGCAGCCAGCGCTGGTATCGCAAGCGAACCGGGTGATCCGTCGGAACGAAGCGCAGGCTGTCCCGCAGGCGCTCGTGCACCGTCGCCACCTGAACCGTATCCCCCGCTTCGCGCGCCACCTCGCCCGCGCCACCTCGCCAGAGCTTCCACGCCCAGACTGCGATCCCCGCCGCGCACAACGCGATGGCGATGCCCGTGAGCACCCACATGTCGCCTCGAGGAGAGCCTTGCACCCGCGCATTGGCCAACTGGGTGAGGACGCCGTTCCCGTGCGAAGTGGCCAACCATCGGATGTAGGCGTGAAAAGCAATGCCCAACACGTACCCGAGAAACGGATACACAAGCACCAATACCGCTGCTCCCACGCCCACGCCGAGCAGTGCGGCACCCAGGATGACGCCGAAGGGCCCAAGCGTCGCCCTGAGCGCCGCCAGCACCCAGCCCAAGGCGCTTCCCATCCGCTCCACTTCGCGCATGCGAGCGCGCTGAAGCCTCGCCATCCACGCCAAGTGTCCGACGATCACGGCGCCAGCCAGCCACGCCGCGAAACGAAGCGGCGTACGGTGAGCGGCGTGAAACGATTGCTCCACCCACAGCATCAGCGCAGCAAGCGCGACGAGGCCGGAATACGCCACGAGCGCAAACTTCGCCGCAGTATCCGCATCTCGACTGGTGATGGCTAGCGTCCAAAGGGCGACGGCCCACGCGCCCGCCGTCCCGCCCGACACCGCCATGGCCACCGACCCCACGTGCAAAGCGGCCAAGGCGACATCTGCGCCGAGATAGCCCAACGCCAATCCGATCACGCGCCTTTCGACGCCGAATTTCCCAGAAGAAATCGCCATGGCGACACAGAGCGCCATCTCCAAGACGTACCAAGCAGCCATTCCCCACAGCGGACCCGGTGAATTCCAGTCGAAGGCCATGGTCACGAGCCAACTCGATAACCCCACGGTGAGGCCGGCCCAGAAGCGCAAAGAAAAGGGCAGGTTCGTCCATGCCGCGCTGCGGCGCTCAGATGCGGTGGAGCAGGTCGTGACGGCCATCACTCTCACCTCCGTCCTCGCGGAGCTTCGGCCGAACCACGTGGACGGCCTTGCCCATGCGCTCGAGCTGGCGAAGAGCCGCTGCGTGGCGCGCGGACTCCCAGGAGCTGAAGAGAATGAACTCCCCAGGATAGGCGTCTGGCGCGCGGAGCACGGGCAACAGGAGGACCTCCAGGCCATAGGCCGCATAGGGATACGCGTGGGCCAGGAGAGACCGGAGTGCACTGGGCGTGACGCGATCCGGCGCGGACTTGAGCCGTCTCAGGCTCACGGACGCGTTGGTCGCGAAGAGAACTTCCGCGCCGCCGCGGTGCAGCCCATCCGCCCATGCGCTCAGCTCATCACAGAGCGCTTCGAAGGCCTCGCGATGGTAGCGAAGCCAGTGCGGCTCGCTCACCTGCGCGTTGAGGATCACGAGGAATTGGCGTTGCGCAGTGGGAAAGAACTGTTTTACGACGAGGTCACCGAGCCTCGCCGTCGCGCGCCAGTCGATGTGGCGGACGGGATCGCCATACTGATAGGGGCGGACCCCGCGGACCCACATCTCATCCGCAACGAGCGCGCGAGGTGCGGCGCGAAGACCCTGGAGCATACGGAAGGGTAGGTGCGCGTGGCTGGCGCGCCGCGCGGGTCGAATGGCCAGCCAGATGGCGTTTGAGGCTCTGGCGAGCGGACGGACGGCCAAGCCGAACCCTTCGTGTCCGACGACGCTCACGTCCGAGAGAATCTGCGGACCGCGCCGCACCCCGTAGACCTGAACCCTGATGCGCGCCCGCGATTTGATCCAGACGCGGGTGATGACGCAAAGGTCAGGCCGTTGGACCGAGGGGTGGAAGGACAGCCCTTCAGGCAGGCGGACGCGCACCTCGACGAAAGGCAGCGGCACGAAGCTGCGATTGATGACGTCGATCTCGACAGGAACGCCTTCCCCGGCCTCGCATTCGCGTCGCTCGGACGCGATGGCGCACTCGACGCGTCCCTGGACCGCGGCGTACCAAAGAAGCGGCCATAGCCATGCGAGGATGAGAATGGCGAGAGGGACGAGAAACCAAATCACAACCCGCGCCTCCATCCGAAAGCCTTTGCCGATGATCATAAATCTTCTGTCAATGCATACACCAGCAGGGCCTTCCGGGGTATCGACGCGGGTGCCATGCCCTTACGCATGAGAGCCTCGGGTGACTGCCCCCTGTTCAAAACGTGCGATACGGCAAATACTTGCCGCTCATGATGACGCGGACGCGATCGCCGTGCGGGTTGGATTCCCGCTCGACGTGCATCTCGAAATCAATGGCGCTCATGATCCCATCGCCAAACTTTTCGTGCACGATTTCCTTAAAGGCCGGCCCATACACCAGGATGATCTCGTACAGCCGATACAGGACGGGATCGGTCGGCGGCATCGATACGCCCCCTCGATAGGGCGGAACCGTCAAGATCTGCGCGGCCTCGGCTGGCAGGCCGAGTAGTTCCACGGCGCGCTCGGCCTGATGAAGCTGCAAGGTCCCCTGGCCCAGCAGCGCTGCGGTGCAGTGGATCTCGGGCACGCCGACGTGTTGCGCGATCTCGCTCCATGTTAACTTTCTTTCCTGTTTTGCCTGCCGGATCAACTCAATCAGCGATTCGCGTGTGTACACGGCGGAAATTCCTCCCCACAAGAGAGCTTTTCGCAGATATTGTATCGCACTATTGTACTTCTCAGAAGAATTTATGTTAGATAGATTTACATAATGAGATTGAGCAAGAGCTGCCGCCCATTCGCCGTCCGCGTGACATGATTGGCGGATCACATGAAGAACGCGGGATGAGCAACGTCATCGCTTCACCAGGATGTAAACGTGGTAGAGCGTCAGGATGGTCAGCAGGAGGCTAAGTGTGAACAGCTGACTCGGATGAATGGCCGATAGCCTCCGTATAAATAGACTGTACCCCAAACGTCATCCAGCCTGTTGAGTTTGCCGGAAGGCTTGTGATAGCTTTAATGTCAATCCAAGAGAACGTCTGATTGTTCCGACGCCACGGGATGAGAACGCTTGCAACGCTGACGTGCGACAACCGAACGCGTGGTTCTATTCTTCCAACCGAATCTAAGGAGCTTGATACCGTGACCATGGACAGTTTTGCATTCGTCGAGTCGACGCACCGCGAGACGCTGGCCGTGATCGACGGCGCCACGGATGAGGAGTTCAACGCATCGCCGGGAGCTGGGCGCTGGAGCGTTGCACAAGTGCTGGAGCACATTTGGAAAACCGACATGTCCATCATCCCGGTCTTCCGGCGCGCCGCCAAGGATCGTCGCCCTTACACCGGGACGCCCAAGGGCGTCGAGCGAGCGGCGGATCGCACGGTTAAGATTGAAGCGCCCGAATTCATCCGCCCGTCGGACGAACCGAAGTCGCGCGATGCGCTGCGCCAAGCGCTGGAGGACGCGCGCCGGACGCTCATTGAATCCGCGAAAGCCTTGGGCGGCCCTGAAGAGTTGGCGCGCCTGGCAGCGCCTGTCCCCCATCCGGTGCTCGGGGAGTTATCGCTGCGCGAGTGGCTCGAGTTTGTCGGCTACCACGAGCGGCGCCACGTGGCACAGGCTCGCGAAGCGCTTGAGGCTGTGCGCCGCGCGTGACGCATGCGTCGGGCCGAGCGCAGGTGAAGGGACACTGGGTGAGCATCGTGCCCCCAAGTTGAGCACAGCGCGGCGCGATTCTCGTTTTCACCGGGGCGAGAGGGAGGCGCGAAGCTTGGCCCGGATCTCGCGCATGCGGCGGGTGAGATGATGTTCCACCGCATGAAGAAGTTCTCGAAGCCCGACCCGCAGGCCGAGATATTCGACGCGAGCGCGGAACGCGCGGACATCCCTCTTGCCCTGGCCAGCCGCATGGTGGTCGAGCACGTTCCGAACGAAGGCTGGCCCGTAATCCCAGTACAGCCCAGCGAAATCATAGGCCGGATCGCCAATTTGCACGTCGCCGAAGTCGATGATGCCGATGGCTTCGGTGACGCACGGGTCGTACAAGATGTGTGCATGCGTGAGATCGCCATGGAGTAACGCCCGCGGAAGGGTGCCGCTCACGGCTTGGTCGAAAAAGTCCGCAAATCGAGCAAGAACCACTCGACGCTCATCGCAATCCAGCAGGGGCAAGACGCGATCCTGGATCTCACGCCAATCCTGTTGCCAGAAGGATTCGGTTTGCAAGGCCGGTACACCCTGGGTCTGAAACGCGGAAACATCGGCGTCATGCAAAATCGTCAAGAAGGAGCCGAGATGCCCGGCAATTCGGTCAGTCGTCGATGCGTCCACGCCGTCCAACAGCGCGGCGCGGAGAGGCTCCCCGGAAATGAATGGATAGCGACTCCCAATGACCCGCCCACGCGCATCCCTCACGGGACTCGGCCTCGGTACGCGAACGCCCGCTTTTAGGACGCCATGGCCAATGTGGTTGAGCACACGCTGTTCGATGCAGAGCCGCTTTGCGACGCCTGGCCGGCGGGCAAATCGGAACACCCAAGCGCGGTTCACAACCACAACCCAGTGGTCCCACCCTTCGTCGTGAACGTCCAGCCGATCCACAGCGAGACCCGGGAGGTGAGCGTGCACGACGTCCAGCCAGTCGCCGGGTACGCCAACCGTCAAGCCTGACACCACCTTGCCGCAGTCAAGCTGCGATCTGCGTCCATCTCTGGACAGCCCTCAATGAAAACGGTCTTTAGGGTGTTCATGTCGATCTCTCCGCCGAGCCCAGCGCTCTGCCCAGCGAGACCACGTGAGCGCCTGCAACACATTGGCGAACAAGGATAGGAACCACTCCAACAAGGTGTTCACGAGAAGGGCACCTCTCTCCCGGTTTCGGGCCTGCAGCCGAAGTCTAGCCACGAGCGCCAGGATGGAATCGCACAATCTCACGCGCCGAACAACTTTCTTCGATTCTCTCATCCCGGCCATTGACTGACAACTATTTGATGAATGTTTCTTCACGTGCCTACGCGCGTGAATCCCGAAGACAAATAGGTATTGAACTACAAGACGCCATCGCGACCTGCCACCCCCTCTCTCTGGCTGCGCGGCGCAGCCTTCAATGCCAGCCACGCGCTCCCACTGGCTGCAGCCGTGATCGCGGCGCAGAGCACGGAGACGATCGCGTACCCGGCGCGCACTTCAAGCCAACCCATCGTCGCTGGCCCCAGAGTCACGGCCATATTCGTGGCAAAACTGTACCACCCCATGATTTGATGTCGGTGTACGTCCGAATATTCGCTCAAGGACGCGGTGAGGAGTGTCACCGTGAAGCTCTGAAACACCCCCCAGGCGAATAGCGATATTGATACGAGCCCGATTTCGTTCATCGAATAAGGTAGCACGAGGATGACGGCTGTCAGGACAACGAGGCTGATCACAAGTGTCCTCTGACGTCCCCATCGATCCGCCCACCGGCCCGTCACGATGCTCGTTGCGAACCCGATACCATAGACGAGAAGCAAGGTGCCGCTTTGGACATGCGAGGAGAGCGCATGCAGATGCCAGGCCACACCAAAAAGCGCGTACATCCCGTAAAATCCGAACATGTTGTCGAACGTGGCGATAAGGAGAGCCGCGACACCCGTCAGCCGACAGAAATCCGCCGTTGCACTGCGTGCACGGACCTCCGCGGCCGCTCGATTGGTAAGAAACAAGTGACTCCGCTTGAGTGACCATGCCATGAACAGCATGAGAAGCACCGCAGCAACGCCGAACGCACTGAACATCCATCGCCAGCCCAGGGCGCGATCGACCCATGTGGCCAGAGGAACGCCGAGGATAAAGGACCACGACCAGCCGGATACCACCCAACCCAGCGCCTGCCCACGAAACTCGTCCGAAACCGATGCGCCAGCAAGCGCGTACGCGCTCGGCACCGTGAGCCCTGCCGCGAGTCCAGACAAGAACCTCGCCAGCAAAAATTCGAGAAAACTTGTCGAACACGCACAGAGAGCCGATGCTCCTACGAATCCCGCCACGCCCAGCCATAATGCAGCACCCGCACCCTTGCGGTAGCCGATGCGAGACAAGACGGGTGCGCCGAGGGCCAGGGCGAATCCGTACGCACTGATCGCGAGCGCCGTCTGACTGACGGAGACACGGAACGCGTTCGATATTTGCCAGAGTATCGGAGACAACACCATTTCATCTGAGCCAACCAAGACAATCATGAATACCAACGTCATAAGGAGCCCCACGGATTTGCCAAGCCGTCTTGGCACGTCGTGCTCTGACACGCTGTATCCCTCCATCTTGCGGCCGCCGCTCCATGAACGGTATGATACAAAGTGAAAGTGCGATCCGGTATGCATGAACAAAAGCAATACTTCGTGTTTTTCTTCGGATTTGAAAGAGATTTGGGGTTGAACTTTCGATGTATGAATTGGACCAGATCGATTGGCAAATCCTCACGCATCTTCAGAGAAACGCGCGCGCCTCATATCGTGAGCTCGGGGATCTGGTCAGATTGTCTCCGCCTGCTGTAGCGGAGCGCGTTCGGAAGATGGAGGAGGAGGGGATTATTGAGAATTACCAAGCCGCGGTGAATCCGAAGAAAGTAGGGTATGCAGTGCAGTCCTTTATTCGCCTCACGGTCCACGGCGGCCGATACAGTAGCGCGATCGCCACAGTGAGGGAGATGCCGGAGGTTCTCGAATGCCACCGCGTGACGGGCGACGCATGCTTGCTTCTCAAGGTCGTGGCGATGTCCATGGAACACCTGGAACGTGTGATCGACGCGCTGGTACCCTTTGGTCAGATCGTCACCTCCATTGTGTTATCGAGTCCTGTACCAGAACGGCCGATTCCGTCCATGGGAGCGGAAGGATGACGCTGTGGCCACGTGCACATAACCGGAGTCAACTGCAGAAGGAGTTGAGGACCGTGTCGAAGTTGGCAGAAGAGCTGTATGAAGAAGGGCGTATGGAAGGGCACATGGAAATTGTATTCAATATGCTTCGAAAGGGCATGAAATATTGAAGACATCGCCGAGATGACGGGCCTTCCCAAGCAAGAAATCGAAGAACTTGCTCGCGGGCAGGCGCATTGACACAAATCGATGCGCCCGCAACTTTTCCCTGGCTCCACAGTGTTCTCCTGTTTCTATGGCAGCACCAAATCAGTGTCCGGAGGAACGTGGCCAAGGTGCCGCGCCATGGCGACGATTTGCCCCTTGTGGTGGAACTCATGGGTCACTGCGTGTGTCAACAGCCATAGGGGCGTGGTCTTCAGCGGTTCCTCTTGCCACCGCACGTCGCAACAAATGGTCCGATCCCACTGACCATCATGAACTTGAACAAATCGTTCCACTGTTTCATTCACCAAATCAAATCTCTTGCGAACACGCTTCACATCTGAACCTATGATCTCTTCCTCCGATGCGAAGGCAAAGTCGTTTTGGCCTAACCCAAAACGTCCAAGCCAATACAGATAACAGTCTGCCACGTGGATGTGCGTTCTGATGATGCTGCCGCTTCCGAAGCCAGGGAGGGCCGTATGAAGATGATGCGCTGGAATTTGCTCTAAAAACTCAAAAAGTGCTTCTCTGGTGGCACGAATCCATTCATATTGCTGCCAGAGCACATTCACGACCCTAGCCCCCTCTGTGTGCGATTCGTTCACAAACCGGCGCGCTTTCTGAGCACCCGCCTGTCCCCACGCTCTTCACACATTCCTGGCCGTCGGACTTGTCACAAGTCCTCCCTTGATCCGAACGAACAGGGCTGGCGCGCTCACGAGCGTCAGAAGGCCAGCGGTGACAAACATCCATTGAACCGAGAGAAACGAGGCGCAAACGGCGAGCACAGCACTTCCCACTGCCTGGCTTCCGACTTCGACGGTGGAAAAGACGGACGCAACCCGCCCAATGACCTCGTGGGGAAACGACGCTAAGACATACGATGGAGCCAACACATTCTGCGCAGCTTGCAACACGCCCATGACAAACATGCTGAGCATCGGGATCCAAACGGAGTCAAACACGCCTATCGCCAGCACGCAGAGACCAAGCAGAACGAAGTCGATGAGAAAAACCAGGCTTACGCCATACCGTTGCGCAACTCTGCGAAACAGCCTTGCCCCCAGCATTCCCGCAACCATGGCCCCGACCATCTCCATCGCGATGGACAGGCCGTACGCCCAGCTCGGCGCATGGATGTTCCGCCCAATTCGCCACGCCAAGTCGTTGCTCACCACCGCCATTGAGGGCCCCGACAGAAAGAAGATGAGCAACAGGCGCGTGGAAAGCCCATCACGCTTGACTTTGTGCACACCTTCGGCGAGATCGTGGAAGAAAGTCCAAACCGTACGACGCTGCTCACCAGCCCTTTTCTCCAACCATGGCAAAGGGAGAAAAAGATACAGGGCTCCTGCAATGACGAACGATAACCCGTCCAGCAGTGCGATCTCTCGAATGCTGAACCAAAGAAGCGAGCTTGCCGCGAGCAAGCGCCCAGCCAGCCGAATGCCAGACACGACACCGTGAAGAATGCCGATGAACTGGGCCCGCTCCTCGGGCGTGATGATCCCAGCCACCACGTTGATGGCGCTCCCGCGGAGAACCCCGAGGACCTCGAGACATCCGATAAGCGCCAACACCAGACCGACCTGCGCGCGATTCGTCAAGAAGGCGGCCAATCCGACGCAAAGGAGCGCCTGGAACCAAGCGGATGACACGATGAGCAGCTTACCCCTCAAGCGGTCTGCAAACACGCCCATGACGGCACTCAGAAGTCCTGGCAACGTGAACATGAGTCCAAGGAGAGAGAGTAGATGGGGACGGTGGAGCGTCAAACTCCAATACCAGATGAGGGCTGTCTCAAACCAAACATCTCCGATCTTGGACGCCCAGTTTGCTACCCAAAGAAGGCGCATCGTGACCGCGGACGCCTGCGCCACGAAAATCCCTCCCGCTTCGCCACGACGAGGTATGCCTTTGCAGCGGCGCAGTCTGGCCTGTCTCGCAGGGTCGGACATTGCCATCAAGGATCAGGTGTGCCAGGCAAACTCGTCGAAATCGACAAAAGCGTATGACGATTCATCTCGCATCTTGCATGCCTGCAGCGCACAAATCTGCCATTCTGCATGCAACCATACCTCAAACTGAGCCAAGAGGCAATCCGCCATGGGTCGTCCATCGAGCGCGGCGCCACGCACGGGTGACCGGGCTCTCGCAACCGGGCACCTATCCCCGCCCCGTCGACCCCCTCATCAACACGGTAGACGGCACGACGAGGACCTCCGCAGTTACTTCTTCCCCCCGCAGGCGAGCGATGATGATCCGCCCTGCCGCTTCGCCCATCTCCTCCACGGGCTGGCGGACGCAGGTCAAGGGTGGATCGACGAGATCGGCCCAGTCCGGCTGGTCGAAGGTTGCAATGCCGAGCTGAACCGGCACCTTGTGGCCGAGCGCCCGAAGCGGCCGGTAGCACTCCATCAGCACGAGGCCATTCGCGGTGTACACGGCGGTACGCACCTTGCGCGCACACGCATCCACGCGGGCGAGCGCTTCGTGGAAGGAAGCGGGATCGCCGCGCCGCACGCGCATCACCACGGGCTCTCGCAGCGCCACGCGGCACGCGTCCAGATACCCTTCCAGGCGATCCGTCCGCGTGGGAATCCCGCGCTCGTCCTCCGTCAGATACACCACGCAGTCGTAGCCGAGGTCGAACAGCTGCCACGCGATCTCGCGCGAAGCGTCGCGGTTGTTGGTGCCGATGGCGTACGCGTGTGGCAGGGCGAAGGCGCGATCGACCAGCACCACCGGCATCTCGCGCGCCAATTCCTCCAGGTAGTCGTTGTTGGCGCCACTCGTCTGCACCGCGATGGCCTCCACGCGGTTGGCGACCAACGACTCGATGAGCTGTCGCTCCCGCTTTGCGTCGCCCTCGGACTCGGCCACCATGAGGTGGTACCCGGCCGCGCCAAGCGTCCGCGAGAACGCGCGCAGAAAGCCGACGCAAAACGGATAGCTCATGTTGACCACTATCGCGCCCACGGTCTCTGTCCGCTGCGCCTTCAACCCCTTGGCGAGCGCATTCGGCCGGTAGCCGAGTTCCGCGATAACCGCGGCAATCTTTTCTCGCGTTTTCTCGCTCATGGACTCGTAGCGCCCGTTCAAGTACCGCGAGACCGTGGTGACCGACACCCCGGCCGCTCGCGCGACGTCCTGGATGGTGGCCCGCTTTGGCACGCTGTGCCTCCTCCCCCATGCAAAAGGCGGTGGCGCGCCGCCACCGCCGTCTTGGGCTGCGATCACGCCCGCTCGACCGCGTGACCTCCGAACTCGTTGCGAAGCGCCGCCTGCACCTTGCCGCTGAACGAGTCGTCCTGCATCGAACGATACCGCATCATGACCGAGGTGGCGATGACCGGCACGGCCGCCTGAACCTCAAGCGCCTCCTGCACCGTCCACTGCCCCTCGCCCGAAGCGTGCACCACGCCTTTGATCTTCTCCAGCCGCGGATCCTCGCGGAACGACTTCTCCGCGAGCTCCATGAGCCAGCCGCGAATGACCGATCCGTTCGACCAGCAGCGCGCGATCTCGGCGAAATCGTAGTCAAACGGCCCCTTCTCCAGCACCTCGAAGCCTTCACCGATGGCCGCCATCATCCCGTACTCAATGCCGTTGTGCACCATCTTCGCGAAGTGGCCGCTCCCGGCGCGCCCCGTGTACACGTAGCCGTTCGGAACGGCGGTGTCCCGGAACAGCGGCTCGATGGTCTTGAACACCTCCGGGTCTCCCCCAATCATGTAGCAGGCGCCGTGGCGCGCGCCTTCCATGCCGCCCGAAGTGCCGACGTCGAAGAAGTGAATGCCAAGCTTCTTCAAGTCCTCCGCGTGGCGAATGCTGTCCTTGTAGTGGGAGTTCCCGCCCTCGATGATGATGTCGCCCGACTGCAGAAGCGGCTTCAGCTGATCGATGAGGTTGTCCACCGGCTTGCCGTGCGGGACCATGAGCCAGACAATCCGCGGCGGTGTGAGTTTCGACACGAGGTCGGAAACAGAAGTGGCCGGCGTCGCGCCCTCTTTGGCGACGGCGTCGACCGCCGGCTTGTGCAAATCGTACGCCACCACCTGGTGCCCGTGGTCCATCATGTTGAGCGCCAGATTGTGGCCCATCTTGCCGAGACCAATGAGGCCGACCTGCATCATAGAACACCCTTTCCTGCTCCACACGTGAGATCTATTTCTCTTGCCCCCACTCAGTGTTCCGGCTGAGCCGGCCATGTATGCGAGCCGGGGGCCCTACGGAGATGGTGTTCTCCAGTGCGCGGCCTAGAACCGAATGGCCGTCTCCAGCGCGATCTCGACCATGTCCCCGAAGGATCGCTCTCGCTCTTCCGCGGACGTCTCCTCGCCGGTGAGGACGTGATCGCTCACCGTCAGAATCGACAAGGCCCGCGCGCCAAACTGGGCGGCCAGGGTGAATAGTTCTGCGCTCTCCATCTCCACCGCTAGCATACCGAATTTCGCCCAGCGCTCCAAATCCGCCGTTCCGTCGGCGTAAAATAGATCCGTTGTCATGACGGAACCGACGTGGATGGATGTTCCTTTCTCCCGGGCGATCTCGTGCGCGGTTCGCAGCAGATCGAAGTTCGCCGTTGGCGCATACTGCACGTGGCCAAACCGGAGACGATTGGGCGCGCTGTTGGTGGAAGCGCTCATCGCGAGGATGACGTCGCGGACGCGGACCTCGGGGCGAATCGCGCCGCAGGTGCCGACGCGGATGAGCGTCTTCACGCCGTAGTCCGCGAGCAGTTCGTGCGCGTAGATGCTGATGGACGGCACGCCCATGCCTGTGCCCTGCACGGAGACAGGCACGCCCTTGTAGCGGCCCGTGTAGCCGAACATGCCGCGCACTTCGTTGTAGCAGGCGCTACCCTCGAGGTAGGTGTTCGCGATATACTTGGCCCGAAGCGGATCGCCCGGAAGCAGGATGCGCTCGGCGATCTCGCCCGGCTTCGCGCCGATGTGCGTGCTCATGGAACATCCTCCCTTTCTTCTGATGCCATCATATCACGCGGGCCATCGAGGCGCATGCCGGATCGCGTGAAGCAAAATTCGAACGTGGAGAGGAATCAGGACGATGCAGACGGCTGAAGAGATCATTCGCTATATTTCGGAAAGCAAGAAGAAGACGCCTGTGAAGGTGTATCTGCGCGGCAAGCTGGACCAAATCGCGTTTCCCGAGGGCCTGCGTCCGTTTGTCGGGCCCACGTCCGGCGTGGTATTCGGCGAGTGGAGCGACGTGCAGGCGTTCCTGCAGCAAAACCGTGAGCTCATCGAGGACTATGAGGTCGAGGCGGATCGCCGCAACAGCGCCATTCCGCTCTTGGATCTGAAGGACATCCCGGCGCGCATCGAGCCGGGCGCCATCATTCGCGACAAGGTGAAAATCGGTGAAAACGCCGTCATCATGATGGGCGCCATCATCAACATCGGCGCGGAAGTCGGGCCTGGCACGATGATCGACATGGGCGCCGTGCTCGGCGGGCGCGCCACGGTAGGCGCTAACTGCCACATCGGCGCGGGCGCTGTGTTGGCCGGCGTCATTGAGCCGCCGTCCGCGAAGCCGGTGGTCATCGAGGACAACGTGCTCGTCGGCGCCAACGCGGTCATCCTCGAGGGCGTGCGCGTGGGCAAGGGCGCGGTCGTGGCCGCAGGTGCGGTGGTCATCGAGGACGTGCCGCCGGGAACCGTGGTGGCGGGCGTGCCCGCCAAGATCATCAAGCGGATTGAGGACGTGGAGGCGAGCAAGATCGAAATCAAGGAAGAGCTGAGGCGCCTGTGATGACGTGGGACGTGTACGAAGCGAGGCGCGCCCTGCACCAGATACCAGAGCCCGGGTTTCGTGAGTTTGAGACGCAGAAGCTGGTGCTCTCGTATCTGCAGGCGCTGCCGCAGGATCACCTGGAGATCCGCACGTGGGAGACGGGCGTGATCGCGCTCGTGAAGGGACACAGTCCGAAGCGGCGCGTGGGCTGGCGCGCGGACATGGACGGGCTGCCCGTGGCGGAGGAGACGGGCGTCCCGTACGCGTCGCGCCATGAGGGCATGATGCACGCCTGCGGGCACGACGTACACATGGCCGTCGCGCTCGGCCTCGCCCAGCACTTCGCCCATAACCCTCCGCCGGACGATCTCGTCCTCGTCTTTCAGCCCGCCGAAGAGGGCCCGGGCGGCGCGCAGCCGATGCTCGCGAGCGAGGCGTTTCAGGCCGTGCAGCCGGAGATGATCTTCGCCCTGCACGTGCAGCCCGATATGGCCGTGGGCGAGATTGGCATCCGGCCCGGCGTGCTGTTTGCCAACACGTCCGAGCTGTTCATCGATCTCGTCGGCCAAGGCGGCCACGCGGCCTATCCGCACCGGGCCAACGACATGGTGGTGGCAGGTGCACACCTTGTGACGGCGCTGCAGACCATCGTGGCGCGAAACGTGGATCCGCTGGACAGCGCGGTCATCACCGTGGGGCGGCTGGAATCGGGCACGAAGATGAATATCATCGCGGAACGGGCGCGCCTCGAGGGCACCATCCGGGCACTCAACGCGGCCACCATGCCCCGCCTCAAGAACCGAATTGAGGCGGTGGTAGCGGGGATTGAGCGGATGTTTAACTGCCAGGCCGAGATCGACTACGGCGCGAATTACTACCAGGTGTACAACGACGAGTGCCTCACCCGCGGATTCATGCGGTTTGTCGAGGAGGCTGGGCTCGCCCAGGTGCAAGAAGTGCCGCCCGCCATGACAGGCGAGGATTTCGGCTACTTTCTGCGCGAAATCCCGGGCTTCCTGTTCTGGCTCGGCGCGGCCACGCCGTACGGCCTGCACCACGCCAAGATGCTCCCGGACGAGCGATGCATCGACGTGGCGCTGCGCGTGCTCATCCCGTACTTCGCCGAGCGGCGGTACGAGGGTTGAGGGTCTTAGAGCCAATGCATGATGAAATAGCGGTGAACGCGGAACAACAGCAGAATGACGGCAATCAGCGCAAACAGCACGGCGCCGACGGCGACTCGGGTTCGCCTCGATTTGGTACGCATGCCATCGCCTCCAGCGGACGGGTTCGCCCATAATGTGGGCTGCGCGCGCCCTTTTCATGCGATCCCGCCCGCCGCGGCCATCTCGTGCGCCCGAGCCCCATCCCACCGGCGCTGCCGCATGCCCGTCCGCTTCAAGCAGTCTCAGCCTTGCCGCCGCCGCTCCACGAACCGCGCGATGCGGCCGAGCGCTTCCTGCAACGCCTCCGGAGGACACGCGAGCGAAATGCGCACATATCCCTCGCCGCAATGCGTGAAGCACGTCCCGGAGACGAGCGCCACGTGCGCCTCCCGCGCCAGCGCCTCGCAGAAGGCGTCCGACGTCAGACCTAACGCCTTCGGCAATTCGGGGAAGACATAAAACGCGCCCGCGGGCTCGACCACCGGCACACCTATGTCTCGGAGCGCCTGCACGGCGAGATGGCGATTCATGCGATACGCCTCTCGCATCGGCCGACTGTCCTCGTGGCCGCGGGTCAGCGCTTCAAGCGCCGCCATCTGACTGATGCTCGACGGGCAGCTCACGCTGAACTGCGCGGCTTTCGCCATCTCCGCAGTGATGGACGCCGGCGCGAACGCAAACCCAATCCGCCACCCCGTCATGCTGTGGGACTTCGACAGCCCGTGAATGACGATGGTTCGATCCCGCATCCCCGGCATGCGCGAGATGCTGGCAGGCGAACCGTCAAACTGAAGCTCGGCGTAAATTTCGTCCGACAACACGTACAGATCCCGCTCCACGCAGATCCGAGCGAGCGTGGAAAGCTCGTCCTCGCTGTAGACGGTGCCGGTGGGATTGGCGGGAGAGGCGAGAATGAGCAGTTTCGTGCGCGGCGTGACGGCCTGCAGAAGCGCGTCCGGCGTCAGGAGAAAGCCTGTGGCCCGCGTATCGACGAAGACGGGATGTCCCCCTGCCAAACGCACGGCGCCCTCATAGCCCGGGTAGGCGGGCGCAGGAATGATCACCTCGTCGCCTGGCGCGAGGAGCGCCCGCATGGCGATGTCGATAGCGTGCGTGGTCCCCACAGTGACGAGCACCTCGCGGTCCGGATCATATCGATGCCCGGTGAAGCGCTCGTAGTAGGCAGAGGCGGCTTCGCGCAGCGGGCGGATGCCGCGGTTTGGGGTGTACGACGTGAAGCCCTCGTCAATGGCCCGCTTGGCGGCCTCCGCAATGTGCGCAGGTGTGGGAAAGTGCGGCTGGCCAATGGTGAGGATGATGGCGTCCGGTTCGTCCGCGACGAGATCGGCGAATCGGCGCATGCTGGCGAACACCAGTTGGCGCGTGCGGCCTGAGAGTTCCTGCATGGATGTTGCCTCCTTGATGGACACGTTGCCAGCTCCATCATACCCCACCGACTCCGTTTGCGACGCCCCTACACTGCGTTGACCCATCTGCTGTCATATGGTAAAGAGAAAGCAACGAATGGTTGAGGAGGTAGAACCATGTCCTCCGTGGTGCGCAGAACGCCCTGGGCAGCGATGGCGGCCTTCTTCGCAGCTCAAAGCGCCATCACGCTCGCCCTTTACCTTGTGTGCGGCGTTCTGTCGATTCTCACGATTCCACTGACAGGATCCTACGGCTACGCCATCTCGGGCCCTGTCACCTTTGCGCTGTACGCCGCCATCTGGGGCGGCATTTGGCACGCATCCTACCAGAACAGCAGCAAGCAACACTTCACAGCCAAGCTCGGGGCCGCCACGCTTCCACTCGTCGGCCTGACCGCACTGTACCTTGCATTCCACCCAAGGCCCGATGATCGCCTGATGATCCCCATTCTCCCGCAGGACATCCATTTTCAATTTGCGGCTCTCATGACGCTCACGCTGCTCTTCCCCTGGTACGCGGTGGTGTGGAGCGAGAGCCTCGCGAGCCCCCGCCAAGCCGCGCGGTTTACGGTGCTTTTCATCCCGTGCGTCATCGCCGGCGTCCTCATCTTCGCCGCAATTTACACCATGCTGCCCGCGAACTGGTGAGCGGCGTGGAAGCCCCACCCAGAGGATTCTGGCCAAACTGTTTTGAATATTGGTCAGATAGCGAGCTTCGCAAGACTCGCTCGTTCCGCACCGCGCCATCAAAAGGGGGATTTATGCATGACGAGCACCAAAGCATGGAAAGCGCCAGCTCTGGCGACCGCATCGCTTTTCGCGGCCGGAGCACTCGCGGCATGGCCGCACATCTCGGCAGCACCTGCGGCACCCGCCATCTATCACGCGCCTCGACAAGCGCTCTCACCGAACACGGCGCCGAAGCCCAACAGCATCCAGGCGTCCAGTTTCGGCTGGTCCGCCTCCAACTGGTCCGGGTACGCGGTCACCGGCAGCACGTACAACGACATCACGGGCAACTGGATTGTGCCCGCGGTGAGCCCCTCCAAGAAAAATACGTACTCATCCAGTTGGATTGGTATTGATGGTTTCAACAACAGCGATCTCATCCAGACCGGCACCGAGCAGGACTATCTGAACGGCCACGCGCAATACGACGCCTGGTGGGAGATCCTCCCCGCGCCTGAAACCGTCATCTCCTCCATGACCATCGCGCCGGGAGATCACATGAGCGCTCACATTCACAACAATGGCAACGGGACCTGGACCATCACCCTGACCGACGTCACGCGAAACGAGACGTTTTCGACCACGCAGTCGTACTCGGGCCCCGGCTCCTCCGCCGAGTGGATCCAGGAGGCGCCTGAGATTGGCGGCCGGATCGCCACCCTCGCGAACTACGGCGAGACCACGTTCGATCCCGGCACCGTGAACGGCGGCAACCCGGGCCTGACGATGTCCGACGGCGGCTACATGGTGCAAAACAACGCGGTGGTTTCGGTGCCATCCGCGCCCGACTCCGACACCGACGGATTCAACGTCGCATACGGTTCCAACCAACCGAGCCCGCCCGCATCTTGATGGCCTCGTCGAGATGAGATTCGGCTCCGACAAGCATGTCGCGCCCCGGTCGGTCTGCAACCCGACCGGGGCAGTGCCATCTGCATCAACCACGTTCCCTGCAAGCACACCGCTACGCTATCCCGCGCGCCTCCTCATGCCACCTCGGACGCCTTTGCCTGCTGAGGGATCCACGTCGGCCTCACCAGGATGCAGATCAGCGCCGCCGTCACCACGAATGCAATGAGGCAAGCGGATGCGATGAACAGCAACTGGATGGATAGCCACTTCAGGAGTGCCCCATCGACCGCGTATGAAACGGGCCCGAGCACGATGGCTGCGGTCCATAAAATGGACATCACGGACGCGAGCGAAGACCCGCGAAACCAAATCTGGATGAGCGAGATGGACTGAATGTTGACCCAGACGAAGGCCGCCATGCTGAGGGCCATCAGACAAGCACACCATGCGACGTGCGGATAGAGCGGAATGAGGAGCCAAAACAACGTGCCCACGTACAGGCCGCCCAACAACAGATGCACCGACACGCGAAATCGGCTTGTGAACGTCAACAGCAACATGCCCGCGAGCGATCCGGCCGCCTCACACCCGACCATCAACGCGTAGATGGAAGCATTGCCATGCAATGCGGAAGAGACAAACAGAGGGATGCCGACGGCGGTCGGACCGAGGTAGCCCAGGTTGATGCCGAGTGTAAGACCGAGAAGTATGAGAAACGCCGGGTTTCTCCAGAAGCTTCGTGATCTCGCATCCGAGGCGGGTTCGCTCTCCGACTCGTCGGCCCCGCCCTCACTCGGCGAGGGCTCCGCTTGCGCTCCGTCC